>PFUL01000102.1 GCA_002790095.1 Elusimicrobia bacterium CG_4_9_14_3_um_filter_62_55
CAAAAAGCGGCCTTGCGAAGAAACGGGGAGAGGGGCGTGGGGGCTGCTACGACGGTGGGGAGGTGCGAAAAAGCGGCTTATTCTTCAGGGCTGCCCTTGACAGCGCCACCCGCCGACGACGCCGCAGCGCAAACGCGTACTCGTCCGCGATTTCATCGAGCAGAACGGCGGAATTGAGCCGAGTGCTCAGCGAATCGCTGAGCCTCTTCCAGCCAAGCGAGCTTCTCGATAAAAGACAAGCGCGCCCGGCGGCGCAGTTGAGCCCGTTCGTGTCCGTCCCACCCGCGCTCCCATCCGCGCTCGCAATCAGCGCTCATCGGCTCCCTCCCGCAAGCGCTCCAAGGCGGCCAGGTCGGCGAGATCGCGGTCTCGGCCGGCCTCACGCTTCATCGCGAGAAGCCTTTGCAGGTCGACAAAGCGAGCCTCCACGCCGGGGGCGACCTCTTGAATCAACGCCGCCTCATGAGCGGGGGCGAATGGAAACGGAGCAACCGCGAAAATGTCGATCTCGGTAGCCTGGTGGGAAACGCTGTGCAGAGAAAACACTTTCATGCCCTTGTCTTCAATCCAGGATCGCCTGAGGGAGGCGTCGGCGAAATCCTGCAGAGCCACGGGGGCGCGCGGCTGATATCCCAGCGCCGAAAAAGCCTCCAGCGCCGAGCGCAGCGCGGCTTCGTCCTCGAGATCGAAGATCAGGTCGATGTCGGCCGTGAAGCGCAGATACCCGTGCGCGACGACGGCGAGACCTCCCGCGACGAGATAACGCGCGCTGGCGCCGTTCAGCGCCCGAAAGATCAACTCGATGCTGGAGCGCGTCATGCCCTCAGTATATCCCGCCGGGCGGGCTAAAGCCAGGCGCCGACGCGGGCAGCGACGCGGACGCGGACGCAAACGTGGACGCGGACGCAAACGCAGACGCGGGCGCCGACGCAGGCGTGGAGCAACAGGAGGGACCCGCTTCCAGGCAGGGCCCTCCAAGTTTCCCCAGCTTCAACGACGGACCCAACTCATTACGAGTTTCAAGAAGGGGCTGAAAAGGGGTGTCCAGTCCAAAGCTGAATCGGATTTTTTTAAAAAGCATTAGAAAACAAGCGCTTTTTGCATCTCGCGCGAGATGTAAATAATACCGTATTTTATTACACTTCTCCGAATATTCGATTTATCGAGCACCAGGAGATCGTCCTTCGCGGCTTTCGCTGTCGCAAAAGCGGACGCAGCGGAAGTCTATGGAGGTTTCCCATGCCTTATTTCTTTATAGGCGATCGCCTATAAAGTAC
>PFUL01000170.1 GCA_002790095.1 Elusimicrobia bacterium CG_4_9_14_3_um_filter_62_55
AGGCCGTCACTTTGTCACTTTCGGGAGGTGTTGAGGGCCTGGCACCCCCTTGCGACGGGTGGCTACTTTAGTACCCACTTCGCGCGACCCTTTGCGTTCGTCGACGCAAAAGTGACTAAGTGACGGCCTGACACCCTCTTCAGGGCCCGAACAGCGCCGCGAGGGTGCGGATCTCGGGCTCCGAGAGATGGGACTTCATCTCGGAGAGCGTCCCGGCCGTCTTGTGGCGGTAGTAGAGCTCGACCGCGACGGCCCAATATTCGGTGGGTTTGTTCGCCGCGTGGAAATCCGTCGCCCAGCGGCGGGGGACCTTCAGCTCCGCCAGGCGCTTCTGCGCCGCTTCGTCGTACACCGTGCGCACGATGCGGCCGCTTTCGTCCTTCTCGCTGGTTTCGCGGACATGCGCCCATAAGCGGCGCAGTTCCAGATCGAAATCCTTGCGCCAATAGCGCAGCTTCAAGAACTTATTCACGACGGCTTCGTTCTGCTCGTCGTAGGCGTGGGAGAGCTCGTGCGCGGTGACGGCGTCGAAGTTGGGATCGTCAGCGGCGACGCGCAGGGTCAGATTCCCCGAGTCCTCGTGCCCGTGCCCCATCGCGCCCTTCTCGATCTCGATGACGAACACGGACTTCAGAGTCACGCCGGTCTTAAGGAAGTCCGGCATACGTTCCAGAGAGGAGCGCAGGCGGGCCTTGAGTCGGGCTTCCCGTTCGTTCTTACCCTCGCCTTCCAGCGGAGCGATCATGATCTGGTTCGGGTCTTTCAGACCGAAGCGTTCGAACGGGGTTTGGCGGCGGAAGATGTTGACCGCGAGATGCGCGCCGCCGGTCCAGGAGGCGTCGGGGGAGGCGGGGGCGGCCGCCCATCCGTTGGCCGCCATCAGAGACGACAGGATCGCCGCAGCCCCGATCATGTATTAAGGATGCGCGCGAACGGGGGGAGCGGACAGGGGAATTGGGACTAGACGGCGGTGGGCCTTTCGGCTGGAAGGAACAGATAGGGTGTCAGATAGGGTGTCAGGCCGTTACTTTGTCACTTCCGGCATGTCGCCGACGCAATAGTAACTAAGTGACGGCCTGACACCCTCGGAGAACTTCTTCTCCAAGGAGGCGCATGAATGAGGAGAACGTTTTGAGGGAAGGATTGGCGGCTTGTTCACGCAGCATCTTGTGAATGTACTGCCGGGATACCTGTAAGGAATCCGCGGTTTTCGTCCGGTTGAGCACGCGGAGATGCGACTTATATATCT
>PFUL01000097.1 GCA_002790095.1 Elusimicrobia bacterium CG_4_9_14_3_um_filter_62_55
GTCATCGCGTCCTCCCCGCCCCGGCAAAACCGGAGCTTTTAAGAGGATACCGGAACGCCGTTGAAGCGCCCTGAGGCTTAGAGGAACCGCGCGATCGGCATCGTGCCTACGCTGCGCCCGGCAGTAAACGGGCACATTGTGAAACGGAATGTATCCTAGATTTCCGAACCGCGGCTGCGGTCAGGCGTCACCGATCAGGATCGATTTTTTCACAGCTTCCGAAGCGCGAAAAACTACGGGAACATCATGGGCCAAGCCGCCTTGCGTGGAGGCGGAGCCTCTGTTAGAGTATGAGTATGGTCCATCGCTTCACAGTGGTCGTGGAAAGAGACCGGGAAACCGGGCTCTATGTCGGCATCGTCCCCGGCTTGCCGGGAGCCCACACGCAGGCGGCGTCCCTGGATGAACTCCAGAAGAACATGGGCGAAGTCCTCGCACTCTGCCTGGAGGAAGAGGGGCCCTCGGGTGCCCTCGACGTCCCCGAATTCGTGGGGACGCAGATGATCGAAGTCCGAGTCTGATGGGCCGGCTCCCCATCGTCGATGCCAAGACAATGGAAAAAGTTCTGATCGCCTTAGAATTCCAGAAGACGCGCCAGAAAGGGAGTCATGCGTTCTACCGGCATCCCGACGGTCGGACGACCACACTCCCCCATCATCCCGGTCGCGACCTATCCCGCCCGCTGATCCGGGAAGTGCTTCGGGAGATCGAACTCCAGCCTGAGGAGTTCCGAACGACGCTCGAATCCCTTTGACCCGTCATGATTCCCGCGGCGTTCCCGCGACCTTCATCTCGCTCATGGCAGTATCCTCGCCACCTCGACCCCGTTGATCTTGAGGGAGCCGTAGCAAGCCCCCCGCGCACAAGAGCGCCCGGAGCCCCACCCGGCCGGCGGCCGGAAGAACGCGAAAGACAAAGACGGCCCGGTACTGGCACGCTCCCGGCGCCCGTGCTATACTAGGAGCATGACCTCCCCCCTGGGCATGCGGACCCGGCTGACCTACGAGGACTACCTCCTCTTCCCCGACGACGGGAAGCGCCACGAGATCATCTCCGGAGAGCATTTTATGACCCCCTCGCCCTCGACGCGGCACCAACGAATCTGCTTCAACATCGCCCGCCAAATCGACGCGCACGCGAGACAAAATGGCCTCGGCACGATGCTCATCTCCCCCATGGATGTCGTCTTGTCCGACGAGGACATCGTCCAGCCGGACCTGCTCTTCGTTTCCGCCGCCCGCGCCGCCATCATCACCGAGAAGAATGTCGCCGGCGCCCCCGACCTCGTCGTCGAGGTGCTCTCCGAGGCAACGCGCAAGGCGGACCTGACGGTCAAATACAAGCTCTACGCCGCCCGCGGAGTCCAGGAGTACTGGGTCGTCGACCCCGAACTCGAGACCGTCGCCGTCTACCGCACCGGCAAGGACGGCTTCACGCGCGCTGCCGAGCTTTCCCGCGAAAAGGACGACTCCCTCGCGACGCCCTTGCTCCCTGGCCTTGCCCTTGCCCTCGCAGAAGTCTTCTCCTGAGCGCGTCCTCTCCTCCAGCATATGTCGACACGACAAGGCTGGATGTACCCACCGGCCGCCACCGAACTGCACGTCGCCCGCGATGTCGAGCTTCGTCACCGGGACCGTCGTCCCCACGCCGACCTTGCCGTTTTTAAGCACCGCCGCCGCGCTGTTGCCGGCGTTGTCGCGGACATCGAGCACCGGGTTCGCCCCCGTCGCCGAGGTGGAGCGAATCACCAGCGTCCCGCCCGCCAGCCCCGAGCCGCCCACGCCCAAGGCCCCCGAGACC
>PFUL01000135.1 GCA_002790095.1 Elusimicrobia bacterium CG_4_9_14_3_um_filter_62_55
ATAGATCGCGAACTGGAAATCGTCCCGTTCCACGCGTGCCTGTTCCTCGCGGCGGCGCTGTTCTTGCTCGGCGAGGCGGCGGTGGTTGTAATCGGCTGCGATGCCGTGCTCCAGATCGCCCGCCTTTCGCCGGATCCTGGCTAATTGATCCTTCGGGATCGAGAACCCTTCGACGCTCGTCGGCACGGAGTCCGAGTAGGCGGAATCGAAGGGCTCGGCTCTTTTGAAAATGCGCCTCCAGAGCTCTTCGTAGAGCGGCGGTTTCGAGCGGTCGAACAAAGACCGCTTCTCCTTCAGAGTATTGTCCAACTGCTGCCATTCCCGAACTTCCTTTTGGGAATTGCCCCTGGGGAGCGTCTTGAACGCCTTCGCGACCCGGTCCAGGACTTCGCCTTCCCGGTCGCGCCGCGTCTCCCAATCATTCCATTCCGCTTCCGAAAATAATTCGAGGTGGGTGTACTCATGCAGCAGCAATTCCGACAACAAAAATGCGTTCTGCCTAAATCCCGCGATGACCGTGGTGCCGTCCGCGGTCGTGACGCCGTCCTTGATTATTCTGGCTTCACCGATGAACTTCTTGGCCTTCGTAGGATCAGCATCCGGCCAGGTATAGGTCGAGCCGTCTGGCAAAGTGATGTTTCGGATGCCGATGGCGGCGTACACCGGCCGCCAGGCGACGGCGTTGTTCTTGAACGGCCCGGTCTGCATGTTCAGGGACCCGGTCGGAATCCCGTTCGTGTTCGGCGCGATGTCGTAGGCTTCGATGGTCGCGTAGATCGCGTCTTGGTATTTCGCGGCGATGGTCTTTTTCCACTGAAGGATTTGCGGGTCTTGGATGTCTTGCCAGGCTAGGGTTTCCACGGGGTGGTAGCGCCCGCTTTGCGTAAGCGTTTCAATCTGCTTCCTGATTTTCCCTAATAGAACGGCAATTTCGCTGAGTCGTTGATCGGCCGCGACTTGGCGTTGGAGTTGCCGCGCGGTCTGGGGAAGTTGATAGCCGTAGGCCGGCGACAGCGCGAGCAGCAGGACGAAAAGCTTCATGGTTCGCTGACCGTGATGGTGATCCAGGGTGTTTGAAACGAGACGTTTTCCGGGCGCAAGGGGCCCGACTTCAGTATCACCTTCGTCAATTCTTCATCCCAACTTGCGGGTCCGTATTCATAAACGGCACGCAGCCGGTACTTTCCCGGCTTTGTGCCGTAGATCGGAATCTCGCCGAAATCGCCGACCGGCTTCGGGCTCGGCTGTTTCTCGCACCAGGCCGAGAACAAGGTTTGGTATGCGTAGGGCGGCGTCGTGATCGATTCTCCCGGTTTGAGCAAAGTTCCCCATCTTCGTGGCGGCACCCCCTTTTCCACCAGGCGGCGCAGAGTCTGCTCCCCGCCGAACTGCAAGGCGTTCCACAAAGCGGGTTCGCGGTCGCGGTAGAAGCGTTTCCCGGAATCCCCCGGCCAGCACTCGCCTTCCGGGAGTTCCTCGTCGTTGGAAAGCCAATCGTAGGGTTCTTCGCCTTCTTCCCCGAATTGCAGACTAAGCGGATTGCGGCGATACCAGAGATCCATCGGGCCATCGATGAAGGCAAGACTGGACACAGCGAAGTGAGTCGTTCCGATGTTCTCGAGCGTCAATTTCACCCATAGCGATCCATCCGATTCGAGAATCGTCGTCTTCGCGACCTGCAGCGTGATCTTCACCGGCCCCGAAGACGCCGTCACCGTCGCCGCCGCCGGCGCGAGCTCGCGCGTGTAGCCGCCCGCTTCGGGCGCGCCGAGCTTCGGCCCCGAGGGTGCGGGTTGTTTCTTGCAGGCCGCGAAGGCCAGCAGTGAAATCGCCAGTAGAAGTTTCTTCATCGCGTTGTGGATGCCCGCCGGCCGATC
>PFUL01000062.1 GCA_002790095.1 Elusimicrobia bacterium CG_4_9_14_3_um_filter_62_55
TTTTCGAGGTTCGGGCGGCCTCCTTCAGCATCTCGAGCGAGGTTTTCGCCTTCTTCTCGAAGGTCCGGCCGGTCAAGTCGCGAAACGCTCGGGAGGAAGGAGGCGGCGCGGGCGGCGGGAGCAGCGCCGCGACGAGGCGGAGATTTCTCATCGAGGAATAATTTAGTCGGAAAACGGCGATTTGTCACGGCGCTGGACGAAGTTCTTCATTGGAGGCATAATCCCGGTATGGCCAAGCTCGTGGAGCACCGTTTCAACGACGAGTGGATCGTCCAGTCGCTGCTGGACGAAGGCGTCACCGACATCGAAGCGGTGTACAAGGCCCGCTTGGAGAAGGCGCCGGAATTCGCCGAGTTGCTTCTCGACGGCAAGCTGTGCACCGAGGATCTTTTGTACGCGGCGGTGCGGCGGCGGCACAAGATCGCCTCGACGGTGCCGGATCCCTCGGAGATCGAGCGGATGGCGTTGTCGCTTCTTCCGGAGCGCCTTTGCCGGTCCCGGCTCATGATCCCCGTCTCGTGCGATCACGAGAAGGTCGTCGTCGCGATGGCCAGGCCGATCGATCTCGACGGGGTCGCGGACATCGAGAAAATGACCGGACGCAAAGCCGAGCCCCGTTTTTGTTTGGCCCGCAACGTGCGTCAACTGCTGGACCTGTTGCTGTCGCCGGAACTCGTGTTGGAAGACGTGACGGCGCAGCTGCGTTCGGAGGCCGCCCAGGTCCAAGTCGTCGGGGACATGGCGGACGCGATGGGGGTGTCGATCAGTTCCCCAGTAATTCGCCTCGTGGATACGCTGATCGCGAAGGCGGTCGCGATGAAGGCCTCCGACGTTCATTTCGAACTCTCCGACAACGAGTCGGTGATCCGCTTTCGGATCGACGGGATCATGCGCAGCATCATGCGCATCCCGCTGTACAGCTCCCGGCCCGTGGTCTCGCGCATCAAGATCATGGCGAACCTCGATGTGGCCGAGCACCGACGGCCGCAGGACGGCCGCGCGAAGCTGATGGTCTCGGGAGCGGAGATCGGCCTGCGCGTTTCGATCCTCCCGACCGCTCACGGGGAAACCGCCGTGCTGCGGCTGCTCGACAAACGCGTCGCGAGCGTCCCGTTCGACCAGTTGGGATTTAGGGATTCTCTGGCGTCGCGCTTCCGGCGGCTGATCACGGCGAAGCAGGGCTTCGTGCTGGTCACCGGACCGACCGGGTCCGGAAAGACGACGACGCTCTATTCGGCGGTCAACCTGCTCAAAAGCGAAACGACGAATATCGTCACCGTGGAGGATCCGATCGAGTACAAACTCGACGGAATCAATCAGGTCCAAATCAACGAGAAGCAGGGGTTGACGTTCGCCGGCGTGCTGCGTTCCGTGCTGCGCCAGGATCCGAATGTGATTCTCGTCGGGGAGATTCGGGACCGTGAGACCGCCGAAGTCGCGTTTCAAGCCGCCACGACCGGACATTTGGTGCTCTCGACGCTTCATACCAACGATACCGTCGGAACGGTCGGCCGGTTGTTGGATATCGGGATCGAAAAGGGGCGGATCGCCTCCGGCTTGACCGGCGTCACCGCGCAGCGCCTGGTGCGCCGGCTCTGCGCGGTATGCCGCGTGCAGGAAGACGCCTCTGACCCCGCCGCGCTGCGCCTGCTCGAGCGGTTTTCTCTGCCGAAGACGGTTTGGGCTCCGCGGGGCTGCACCGAGTGCCATCTGACGGGCTATCAGGGCCGCGTGGCGCTGATCGAACTGCTGAAAATCGAACGCGAGGTGAAGGATCAGATTTCATCCGGCGCGAGCGAGAACGAGATTTACGACGCCGGCATCCGTACCGGACGGCTGTACCCGATGACCCTCGACGCGATGTCCGCCGCCGTCGAAGGCCGCACGAGTCTAAAGGAAGCGATGGCGATCGTGAACGCCTTCGACATAAGGGAGGCGACCCAGCGCGCGCCCTCCGCATACAGCGCCGGGACGCCGCCGGAAGCCCTCGCAGCGGCGGATTCCGTCACCCGGGCGGCCGACGACGAGGCGCCGGAGGCGGAACCGGGGACGAGGCGTCGACGCGTTCTCGTCGTGGACGACGAGAAAGCGATCCGCGTGATTCTTAAGATCACTCTGGAACGCGCCGGGTTCGAGGTTCTGGAATCCGACGGCGGAGAAACGGCGCTCGCCATGGTGCTCAACGAACGGCCGGAGCTTCTTTTAACGGATCTGGACATGCCGGGTCTCGACGGACGCCAGTTGGTGAAGGCGGTGCGGGGAGACCTGGGGATGCTCGACATGCCGATCGTCGTGCTGACGGCTAGCGCCCGGAAAAATCAGCGCGAGGATCTGCTGGCCGCCGGGGTCAACGACTACCTCACAAAGCCCTTCG
>PFUL01000132.1:0-3917 GCA_002790095.1 Elusimicrobia bacterium CG_4_9_14_3_um_filter_62_55
CGTCAATACTGGCGTGGAGAGCATGAGCCTCGCAGGGGAAACCCCGGTCCGCAGGCGCCTACCCCGCCGGACCCCGAACCCGTAGCTCCGCCGGACCCCGAACCCGCGACTCCGCCCAAACAGGATTTGCCGTGGTGCATGCAGGCGCCCGGCAGGCGGTGCATCCGGTGACGAGAACGCCCACTTCCTGTTATAGTAGGAGCCGCATGAAGAGCGGGCGGACGTGACGCGCAGGAAGACGGAGGCGGCCGATCCCATGGAGCTTCGGATCGCGACGGGTCTCGCGTTCGTCGTCGCGCCGTTGATATGGACGCGGGTCTTCTATTCCCTTTTCGTTCTTCCGAAGCTGATGACGGTGTCCCTTGCGGCGCTTCTGGTCGGGATCGCCGCGCTGCGCGCCCGCGAACCGCGGGGCGGCGCGGGGCCGTTCGTGGAGCGGGCGGTGTTCGCGTTCTGGGCGGTGCTTGCCGTCTCAACCGCGCTTTCCGTGGATCCTTATCTGAGTTTTGTCGGGCGCTACAACGACTACGCCTATGGGGCTCTCTCGCTGGCCCTCTACACGATCGCCTTCTTCTGGGGCGCCGGGATGTCGGACTCTCAGCGCCGCGATTTCGTTTTTTACGCCACGGCGGGCGGCGCCGTCGTCGGATGGGTCGCCGTGACGCAGACGTTGGGGTTCCGTCCGCTGCTGCAGTTCGATCTTCCGGGGGGGCGCGCGGTGTCGACCATCGGCAGCCCCGTCCATCTCGGGGCTCTTTGTGCGGCACTGCTCGTGCTGGCCGTTCCGCTTAAAGGCGAAGGGAGTGTAGGACGGCGGATGCTGTGCGCCTCGTTGGCCGCTGCCGGATTGTTTCTCTCATACTCGCGGGGCGCTTGGTTGGCGGCCGGGGCGGGACTCGCGACCGCCTTCGCCTTGCCGCGGCTGCTCCGGAGCGGATCGCGGCTAGTCGGTCCCGCGACGCTCGGCGCAGCCCTGGTCGCCGTGCTCGTTTCAGGTTTCGTCGTCGGCCGTTTCCGTTCCACCGGAGATTCCGATCTGCTTCGCCTCGAAGCCTACCGAGCCTCAGCTCATATCCTGAAAGAGCATCCGCTTTTCGGCTCCGGACCCGACACCTTCGGCGTCGAGTTTCGCAAGCGCAAGTCGGAGGAATTCGTCCGCGTCGGCGGCGAAACTCTCCGTCACGAGCACGCCCACAACGATCTGCTCCAATACGCCACGACAACGGGGGGGCTGGGACTTTTCGCGCTCCTGGCTCTTATCGCGGCGTGGCTTCTGGAGTTCCGGGATCGGTGGCGGTCCGCTTCCGAATCCGCCCGCACGCGAGGACTGCGCTTCGCGGGCGCGGCCGCCGCGGTGTTCACCGCCGCGAAATTCAACCCGATGTCGGTCGAAGTCCAATTCCTCGGCGCCGCCGCCGCGGGTGCGGCGCTTTCGGCGTTGGCGCTGCGACGGGACGGTTCCGAACGAAGCGACGGGCTTCGGGCCGGAGGGATCGCGGTTTTCGGCGCGGCCGCCTGCGCCGCCTCGATGTGGCTGTGCGTCGCCGACGCGTATTCCCAGCGCGGGCGCACGAGTGCGGGCGCTCTCTCGCTGGAGAACCATCGACTCGCGGCGAAGACGAATCCCTGCGAAACGCAGTTATCACGGCGTTATATCAACGCGCTGCTCGATTTAGCGCGGGAGCACCGGGCCGAGGTCGTCCGCTTCGATTACCTCGACGCTGCGAGTGCGGCGGTGTCCCGCACGGCCGGCTGTCGTCCCGGGTCGTTTGACGCCCGCTATGCCGCCGGTTTCGTCGCCTTGTTGGAAGCGCAGTTGGGGCGTCCCGACCGCATCCACGCCGCCCTGCGGGAAATCGCCGCCGCGCGGGTGCTTGACCCGACCTTCGCGCCGCTTCTGCAATTAGGGGCGACGGCCGCAAAAACGGCCCAGGATCGCGAGTTGTTCGAGGAGTATCGGGACGCCGCGCTTCGCTTGAAGCGTTAGTCCCGCAGGCAGTAGCCGATGCCGCTGATCGTCTCGATCCGCGATCCCCATCCGGGCAGACGCTTGCGCAGACGCTCGACGCATTTGTCGACGGTCCTCGTGTTGAGATCCGGTTCGGTTTTCCAGACCTCCTGCAGGATCAAAGAGCGGGTCATCACTCTCCCTTTGCCGCGCAGGAGGTAGCTTAAAAGGTCGAATTCCAGCGGGGTCAGCTTGACGGTCTCCCCTGCCAGCGCGACGGTCCTTCCCGGAAGATCGATGCGCAGCGGGCCCGATTCCAGGACTTCCTCCATCTCCGCGATTGCGCAAGCCCCCGTTCCCGGAGACCTGCGCAGCATCGCGTTCAGCCGCGCGAGGAAGACCTCCGCCTCCAGGGGTTTTTGCAGAAATTCGTCGGCCCCGAGTTGAAAGGCGTGTACGACCTGCCTGGAATCCGGCGCGTGATCGGAGATCGCGACAATCAGCGCATGGCGGGTCGCCTCAAGTGAGCGGAGTATGCGAATCACCTCCCACCCGCTGAGCCCCGGCATTTCCAGCGCGAGGACGACCAAGCCCGGCGCTTCTCCCGCGAGCGAATCGAGAAAGCGTCCGGGACTGGGATAAGGGAACACCTTGTGTCCGGCTTCCTTGAGCGTGTCGGCGATCTCCTCGCGAAAACCCGCGTCGGCGTCGACGATCGCGGCACGAACCGGGCGCATCAGACCCCGCGGCCCCGTTCGATCAGGCTGTTCACGCGGACGAGGACTTCGTCGGGGTGGAAGGGCTTGGTCACATGGTCGTCGGCGCCCAGCTTGAGCCCTCTGACGATTTCGGCGACCTTCGATTGCACGGTGACGAGCACGATGGGCGTCCGGTCCAGCGACGCCTCCTTTCGAATCTCGGCGGTCGCTTCGTAGCCGTCCAGGCCCGGCATTTGGACGTCGAGAAGAATCATGTCCGGTGTGATCCGTTTCGCCGTCTCGACCCCTTCGGCGCCGTCCGAGGCCGTGACCGTTGCGTATCCGCCCTGTTTGAGGATGGCGCAAAGCAAGGACCGGAAGTCCGGATCATCGTCGACTATGAGGATTGTCCGCTGTTCCACGAATTCGCTCCGAATAGGATAAGATGAGGACGGCCGGCGTCCTATTGTTCCAGAATCGTCGCAGGCGGGCAATAGCCTTGTCGCGGATTTCAGGGCATGCTGTTGGGAAGGCGCCGAGCCTTAACGATGAGCCTACGCAATCGAACGATCGCGCTCGTACTCGCGACGGGGCTCGGGGGCGGCGCGCGCGCGCAGGAAATCGGGCGCGATTCCTCCCTCGACCTCTTCTTCGATCCGAGCCGCCCCGCCGTCCGGCAGTTGTACCTGCCGGGCACCCGCGTGCTTCGCCATTTGGATACCGAGGGCTATTTCGCGGGGATGCTTCGCGATCAGAAGAAGGCGGACGGCGCGGTCTATACCGCGGAGGAACTCGCCTCCCCGCTGGAGGGAAGACTCGACGCCGGACTGCGCCGCGCCGTTCTCGAGGGGCGCTACGCCGCCGCGCATCTTTCCGACGCGGGGAATGCCCGTTTGGAGGCGGTGAAATCCTTCTATCCGTCTCTGGATCCCGAACAGGGGCAGTGGGCGCGGGTCGCGATGCAGGCCGCGAACGATTTCATCGCCGGCCGCGACCGCCACGCGGTGCTCCGCGCGTCCTACGCGCTCTCGCTCAACCCGGTCGCCCCGGGGCTGGAAGGCTTTCTCGCGGCTCTCGAGCGCGAAACCCGGCTTCCGGGGTTTCGTATTCCGAGCGGGACCGGGTTGTCTTTGCTTGAGGTAAAGCTGAATCTGACGAAAGAACTCTTCCAGACCAAGCGCTACGAGGCGATGATACGCCTGTGTCGGGACGTGCTCGTGCTCAAGCCCGGGGATTTGACGGCGCTCGCGCGTTTGGGATCCGGGTTTTAC
>PFUL01000132.1:3970-15202 GCA_002790095.1 Elusimicrobia bacterium CG_4_9_14_3_um_filter_62_55
GCTGCGCCGTGAGGGAGTCGCGGCACATGCCGCGGGACGCTCGGCCGAGGCAGCGCGCGCGTTCGAGGAGATCCTTTTGCTCGCCCCCGATGATAGGTTCGCGCGCAAGGCGCTGAGACGCTTAGAGGGCGAAACGCGATGAGTCTGCGGGCGAAACTCGTTTCGGTGCTGTTTCTCGCGACGATGCTGAGCGCCGCCGGCGTGGCCGCGAGCTTGCTGTGGCTGCAGCGGGGCCGGCCCGAGCGGCGGGCGAGCGAACGGCGCGCCGCGACGGCCCGATTCGCCGGGGAAATGGCGCGCGAGGCCGTCATCGCCGAAGATCCGATGATGTTGTCGTCGCATCTCAAGTCGGCGATCTCCCGGGACGAGGCCCTTCTCTTCGCGCGTTTCCGGATGGATTCCGAGTGGATTCCGGTGGGACAAGAGGCGGAGGGCTTCGTCGAAAAGACAACGGTGGGAATCCGCTCCGGGGACGCCGTGAAGAGCGTCGATCTTGAGTTGGTTTTCTCGCGCGACGCGCTGGAGCGGGAGACTCGGGAAGGCTTTGAGCGGTCTTTACGAAGCGCCGGACTCGTGCTCGCCCTCGTCGTCGTTTTCGCGTTTCCGTTCGCCTGGGCGCTCGCGAGCCGTTTTACCGCGCCGCTGGAGGCGTTGATCGCCGCGATCGACCGCGTCGCCGAGGGGGAATCGCACGATCCGCTGCCTGAGAAGCGCCGTGATGAATTGGGGCGCGTGGCCGCACGCTTCAACCGGATGATCGAGAAGCTCAAGCAGCTCGACGCGATGAAGGATACCTTCGTGCGTTCGGTCTCCCACGATTTGAAGGCGCCCCTGAGCGCGATCGAAAGCTACGCGCGGCGCATCGCCGACGAGGGCGGCGTCGATGGAAGCGCTCGGGAGAACCTGTCGCACATCGAGACCAACGCCAAGCGGCTTCGAGAATACATCGTCCAACTGCTTGAAGAGGCGCGCATCGAGCGCGGGTTGCTCGATATTTCCCCCGAACGATTTGATCTCGCGGAAACGGTTCGCGACACGGTGGTTTTTTTCGGGCCGCGGGCGAAAGAAAGCGGCATGCGTCTCTCGTTCGAACTTCCTGAGCAGTCTCTGACGGCGACGGCCGATCCCGAGCGCATTCAGCAGGTGTTCACGAATCTCGTCGGCAACGCGCTGAAGTTCACGCGTCCCGGCGGCAGCATCACCGTCTACGCCAAGCGCTCCGCCGAGAACGCGGCTGAGCTCGAAGCGGGCGTCATCGACACCGGAGTCGGGATCGCCCCCGAGGATCAAAAGCGCCTGTTCACCCGGTTCGAGCGCGTTAAAAATCCGCTGAAAACCGGCGGCGCGGGTTTGGGGCTCGCGATCGTGAAGGGGATCGTCGAGGCGCACGGCGGATCGGTCGGCGTCGATTCGACTCCCGGCAAGGGGAGTCGGTTCTACTTTACTTTGCCGACGCGGGAGAGCGCGTGAGCGAGGACGAACTGACTCGCGCGCTGCACGAGGCGAACGAGCGCGTCGCGTCGTTGGAGCGAAGTCTGGAACACGCGGAACGCCGGTTGAAGCGGCTGCAATCGGGGTTGGTTTGGTCCGGTTGGATCGCGATTTTGGCCGTCATCGCTTTTTTTCTCGGCAGGACCTTGTTTCCCAAGCCGGAACCGATCGTCGATCGCCCTCCGGAGGCGGTCCTGATTCGTCCGGAAACCCCCTCAAAACCGGTTAAAATCCCGGTTTACGACCCGCCTCCAAGTGTTTCCGAGCCCGCCGAGCCTCCGGCGATGCCCGGATTCTCACAGCAGTAATCAGGAAGCCTTCAGCCTCGCTTCAGCCAGGCGTTCCAGGAATGACGCTATCGGCGGATTTCCCTCGAAAAGGCTTTGTACGTCGTTTGTCGAAAGTTTGTAAGCCTTTACATCCGATGTGGCTGTGGCGCTGGCGACCCGGGGTGATCCGCTGACGAGGGCTATTTCTCCGAAGACTCCGCCCGGACCCAAATCGGCCAATTGCACCCCGGCCGTTCCAAAGAGCTTCGTAATCGAAACGGATCCCGAGACGATCACATAGAGTTCCTTGGATTCTTCTCCCTGAGTGATGATCGTGTCGCCGGCATCGAACTGCAGCATGCTGCTGTTGGGAAACAGGAGTTCAAAATTTTTGCGGGCGATTTGAGGGGGAAAGAACTTCTCCAGCATCAGGATACTTCTCAGAAATACCGCGCTTTCATTAGAAATCTCTAGTTTTTTCGGCATCCCTGAGGCTACAAAATCCTAATGCCGCTCGGGAAGGGGAGATCGTGGACTGCCTCGTGCTGTTGCGAAAAAATACTACAAGACCTATATTTCTTCCGAGGCTAACAATTTGCGATGACCCGCCATGGGCCCTATCTGAGCCTGAAAACCCCGGGATTCGGAATACGCCATTTAGGTGACGGGCGGTTTTGCCTGGTCCCGAGCGGCGGTGATGCGGATGGGGGCCACTTCGCGATTTCAACAACTCCGTTCCTCATAGGAAGAGCTTTCGATAACCATCTTGTCCTTCCGGATTCCGAAGAGCTTCGCAAATCGACGAGTCGCTGGCACTGCCGCATCCTAAACCAGAATCAATCCCTTCTGATCGCCGACGGCGCCCCTTCCTCGGGGACCGCGGTTGATTCGAAGGCAAGCATAACGGGGACCATCCTTAACGGGGTCAAATTAACTCAACCGATGAAGCTGCGCAATGGAGATCGGGTGATTTTCGGCGCTTGGGAAGTCGAATTTTTCTCATATCCTGAGGCGCCCGGATTGGATTCGGTTTTGGAAAACGCGAGTCCTCTTGGAGCCGCATCCGGCGGGGACCGCAGCGCGTCTCCTTCGCTTTCGGAACTGGTTAACTCGCTCAGGGATTGCCGCGGGCCCGGCGCCTACTTGGAACGCTACCTCAAGTGGACTTGCGAAGTGCTGGAACCCGCCGGCGCGGCGGTTTTATTCGAGCATAACGGGGAAAAGTGGGTCCTGCGGAAGGCGTGGACGCGCAGCGACGGAATCTCTCGTCGAATCCGATTCAGTGCTTCGCTTCTAGAGCGGTTCAAACCCGGTGAGGCCTACGCCTTTTTACCGGCGAACGGAAAGGTGAGCGGCAGTCAACTCGCGGAGGGGATTCGTTCGGGCGTCGTCCTCCCCCTGTCGTTTGAAGGCATCCGGCCTTGGGCGTTGTATTTGGATGATCGCGACGCTCGTCGTCCGTTTTGCGAGGCGGACTTACTGCTTTCCACCGAGGTCGCGAGGGTCGGTACTGTGCTCCTGGGGGTGGAACAAGCGGGGGATGGGCGTCGTCTGGAGGATGAATGCGCCAGGGTTGTCGGCGCCGAAAAGGCCCGTGATGCGGCTAAACAGTTTCCTCTCGGGATTCGGGGCATGGGCACCGCGGTATGGGAGGTGGTTATACTGTCCTGCGACGTCTCATCGTTCTATCAAGCCGCGATGGGAAGTGAGGGTCTCAGGCTGGAGACGCCTTTCGACGCCTTTATCCGCGTGTTCGACCAAGCGGTTCGCTTATACGGCGGGATTCCCCAAGGCTACGCGGGTGATTGCTTCAATGCCGTTTTTCGCACTGAAAGCAAAGGTCCGGCGACTGGATTTCCGGTGAGCGACGCAGGACAGGCGCTTCGGGCGGCGCAGCAGGTCATTGCGGAATGGGTCCATGGACAGACTTCCAAAGACACTCGCGGGATTGCCGTACGCTTCGGGCTTCATGTCGATTCCGTCCTATTCGCGCCCGTAACCGTGAATTCGCGTTCCGAATTCGGCTTCTTCGGGCGGGGGGTAAAAATCGCGGAGGGGTTGGCCGAAAGAGCAAGGCCCAACGGGATGGCGCTGAGTGAGCCGGCCAAAGAGCTGTTGAAATCGAGTCTTTCGATGTCCCGCGGGGAGGGATTCATCGGACAGGACGGAAAACCCATCGCGTTGTGGCATGTCGGGGCGGATTCGAACGCGGTCGCGTGGGAAATCGGGCAGGTCGTCGACGGCACCTACGAGGTTCTCGACATTCTGGGAAAGGGAGGGATGGGGGTCGTTTACAAGGTCCGTCATCGGGATTGGTCCGCGGATTTGGCCGTGAAGCGGGCGACGCCTGAGCTATTGGCGTCCCAGGGGGGACTCGAGCGTTTCGTTCGTGAGGCCGAAACATGGGTGAATCTTCCCCGCCATCCGAACATCGCGACCGCGCATTACATCCGAGTATTTGCGGGTCAACCCGCGATCTTTATGGAGTTTTTCGAGGGAAGGGATCTTCGGGAGTGGTGTAGGGAGCACGGGACCCCCGGGCTCGCCGAGGCGATTTCCCTCGCGATTCAAATTTCTTGGGGGATGTCCGTCGCCCATGATCAAGGCTTGGTCCATCGGGACTTGAAGCCCAGCAACATCCTCGTTAACGCGGCGGGAGAGGCTAAGATCACGGATTTCGGACTGGTGAAGCCGCTCAAAGATTTGTCGACCCTCTCGACTACGAGCGCCCAACCCCGGCAACGGTCTCCTGAACTGACGGCGATAGGGGGCTGGGTGGGAACTCCCTCCTACATGTCCCCGGAGCAATGGGCGGACGAGGGCGTGGGACCGAGCGCCGACATCTATTCATTCGGGATCATGCTTTACGAACTCGTTTGTCGGATGAACCCGTTCAAGGAACTCCTCGACGGTTTGGACCTGCAGGCGGGGAAGATGCTGGAGGAACTTAGACGCATGCATGTGGAGTCGGCTCCGCGCACTCCCGAATCCGTCGGCGTGAAACTGCCGACGGCTCTTTCGGCCATGTTGATGCGCTGTATGGAGAAGACTCCGGAACGGAGGCCGAAGAACTTTCGGGAAATTTCCGACGTTTTACTTGCCGCATATGCCGAAGTCTCTGGAAAATCGTATCCGCTTCAGGATTTGGGGGAAATCGTCGAAAGGGCTTCGGATGTGAACAACCGCGCGCTTTCGATGCTGGATTTAGGGAGGGTGAAGCCGGCGGTTCGCCTGCTGCAGCGTGCTCTTGAGATCGACCCGAGCCATCCCGAAGCCGTGTACAACCTGGCGTCCTTGCGTTGGGTTCGTGGGGAGATCGACGATGTTCAGGCGGTTCGTGCCGTGGAGGCCGCGGTTCAACGCGCCACTCGCGCCGACAACAGGCATCTGCTGGGTTTCCTCCACCTCGCCAGGGCGGACAGCGATGCGGCCGAACGAGAACTGCGGACGGCCGTTGAGAATCGAGGCGACGATTCGCAGATTCTTTCCGCCCTCGACGCGGCTCGAGCACGCTCAAGCGATATCCGGCATTTGGGGTATTTGGAAGGCCACAAAGGGTACGTCATCTCGTTGTCCACCAGCCCCGATGGGAGCAAGGTTGTTTCCGGCAGTTTCGACCGGACTCTGCGCCGATGGGACGTGCGCCGGCGGGAGCAGACCGACCGTTACGGAGGATTGGAAAGCGTGGAGTTCGTCGCGGTTTCCCCGGATGGGCGATACGCGCTTTGTGGAGGGGTCGGTGCGGTTCTCGCGTTTTGGAACCTAGAAACCGGAGTCTGCGAGCGGCGATGGGAAGGCCATTCCGATTCGCTTCACGCGGTGGCTTTCGGCCCCGACGGTTCCTTTTGCGTAACGGCCGCGAGCGACGAGAGCCTGCGGGTATGGGACTTGAATCTCGGCGAGTGCGTTCGGATTATGAGAGCGCCTTCCGGCGTCATCTATTCCGTGGCGCTGAGCGCGGACGGGCGACGCGCGTTTTCGGGAAGCGGCGATGGGTGCATACGGGTGTGGGATATCGCATCCGGGAGTCTGCTGAAAGAGATTAACGGTCACGAACAAGCAGTGGTCGGATTGGCGGTGACTCCCTATCAGGACGGATTGCTTTCGTGCAGTCGGGACGGTACGATCCGCGTTTGGGACATGGAGACATTCACGAGCCGTTTCGTCCTGCGCGGGCACTCCGGTGTTTCGAGCGTGGCCGTGTCCCCCGACGGTCGTTTTTTGGTGTCGGGAGGGATGGAGGGCGAGGTCCGGTTGTGGGATCTCAAAGCCGGGCGCTGCATGCGAACTTTCGGGGGCGGAGAAGGCTCCGTGTACACGGTCGCGTTCGCTCTATCGGGCCGCACTATTTTGGCGGGCGGGATCGGAAAGAGGATTCGGTGTTGGAGTTTCACCGGTTTCTGCTTCGATCCGCCGAAGGCGTTTTCTCACGTCGTACGGACCAAGAACGCGGCGCGGCATCAGCGGCGGGCGACGCGGATGCACGAATTGATCCGCTCCGCCATGGCAAAGAACGACTGGGAAGCCGCCGCCGCTGCGGTGGCCGGCGCGAGAAAAATCAGCGGGTACGAGCGTGACCCGGCGCTTTTGTCCATCATCGAACGCCTGGCGGAGCGCGGTTCACGGAAAGAATGGAAAGATCAATGGCTGCATCGGGTTCTCACCGGTCACGTCGGCGGCGTTAACGCCGTGCACTGGCTGAATGGAGGACGGGAATTGGTTTCTGCGGGCGAGGATCGCACCCTCAGGCGCTGGACTCTCGAGAGCGGTTCCTGCTGCGGTGTGCTCCAGGGGCATCGCGGCGCCGTGATCGCCTTGGACGCCGATCCCAGCGGGGGGCTGGCGCTTTCCGCGGATAAAGAGGGGTATCTTATCCGGTGGCATTTGCCGAGTGCGCGAGGGGCAACCTTGGCCGCCCCCGGATCTTCAGGAAAGCCTCTCTGCGTCCGTCTGCTTCGCAACGGGGTCGATGCGCTCGTCGGTTTCTCGGATGGCCGCATGGTTCTGATCGATCTCGTTCGGGGCGCGGTGTTGAAAACGATGCGCGTGGATTCCTCCTCCATTTTCTGCGTCGAGGAGTCATGGGAGGGGCGTTATGCCTTGACCGGACATTACGATGGTAAAATCCGGTTTTGGTCGCTTGGCGATGGGAAATGCCGTCGCGAAATCCAAGCCCATGCGCATGCGGTTACGGATGTTCGCGTTGCGCCGGACGGAACGCGGTTCGTGTCCGCTTCCATGGACGGTTTCGTGAAAGAGTGGTCGCTCGCGGGAGAGCTTCGAGCGGAGATTCCAATCGAGGAAGATCGTGCCGTATCGTTCATTTCCGTTCTGGCCGAACGGCCTTTCGCCGCATGCGCGACGGGTGCCGGCGGTGTGATTCGCGTCGATTTCGAACTAGGGAAAAAACTGCGTCGGTTGGAAGGACAGAGCGGGCGGGTGTTGTGCGGGGGGTTTTCTCCGAACGGAATCTACCTTGCCGGGGGTGGCGATGAAGGCCGGATTTACATTTGGCGGTTGGACTGGGATTGGGGTTTTCAGCTTTCGCGGGCCGCGCAGGAGAAAATCGTCGAGATCGGGAAGTCCTTTGTGCTTCGATCCGAAGCCGATAAGGGAGGCGGGGATCCGAGAACAATCCTTCGTGAGCTATCGAACGCGGGATTTGGGGTGATTTCCGCAGCGGCATTGGAAAAGACGATGCGTGCTCTGCAAAAGTCTTCCCCTGATGAGCGCCGCCGCTGGCTGCAGGATCGCTACCGCTTCGTCGATTAGCGGGCGGGATCGAGTTGGAGTTTAATGCGGCTGATGAGTTCGCGAGAGTCGAACGGTTTCGCGACGTGGTCGTCGGCGCCGAGTCGAAGCCCCTTCGCGATGTCCTTGACCTTGTTGTGCGCCGTCACGAGGATGAGCGGAAGTTTGGAGAGTAACTCATCGGCTCTCAGGCGTTCGGTGAACCCGTACCCGTCAAGGCCGGGCATTTCGATATCCGCCAGGATCAAGTCCGGCCGTGCGGCGCGAACCGACGCCAGCCCGTCTTCTCCGGAAATGGCGGTGCGAACGTCATAACCGGCTTCGGTTAAAATCGCCTTCAACAACTGACGGATTTCCTTGTCGTCGTCGATGACGAGGATGATCTGTTTAAGCGCCACCTTGATAAGAGTATATAAAAAAAGCATTATCCGTTGATTTCCTGACTTGTCCCGGATGTGGATAAGTCTGGGGATACCTTCGTAATTTCTTCATATTCTAATTGAATTTTTTATTATCGATGTCACAGGATTGTCGCAACTCCTTAATCGCGCGCGCGTGTGTACCGATTACATTAATAGTGTCGATCGACACAGCGGCCGGATCCGCCGCTTCATCCGACGAGACAAAGCGTGCGAAACCAAACCTTGCGAGCCCTTCTCATCGCCCTCCTAGGGCTTCTCGCAATCCTTCCGGTCAAGGCGTTCTCGGCGGGCCCCGGCACCTCGGCGGCGACCTTCCTGCAGTTGGGTTTCGGCGCGCGGCCTTTGGCTCTGGGTGAGGCGTATGTCGCGATGGCCGACGACGCGTCCGCGATGCACTACAACCCGGCGGGTCTCGCGCTCCCGGCGCGCGCGCTTGCCGTGGGAGAACGGCGCCGCTTCGAGATGATGGCGTCGCATGCGATGCATATCCAGGACATTCGTCTCTCCCAGTTGGGCCTGATGGCCCGGCCTTGGGGCGTGAGCCTGACCCATCTGCAGTTGGGCGGCATCGAGCGCCGCACGAGCGAAACGGCGCAGCCCGAAGGGCATTTCGGCGCGAGCGATTTGATGCTCGGCTTTTCCTACGGCCGGACGCTCGGGCTGTGGGGCACCGGGATCACGATCAAGACGGTGCGCCAAAGCATCGGCGAGTACTCGGCCTCGGCCTGGGCCGCGGACTTCGGCGTCCTGCGCCGCTTTAAGAGCTACCCGGTTTCCTTCGGGGCCTCTGTGGTGAACGTCGGGCAGAAAGTGACTTTTATCGAAGAAGGCTTCAGCCTGCCGAGCGCGCTGCGCGTCGGCGCGACCTACGGCATGTCGAAGAACTTCCCGCACGCGCTGAGTTTGCAAATCGAGAAGCCTCGCGACGGGGCTTTGAACCTGCGCTTGGGGATGGAGTATCTGGGCTTCGGACCGTTCGCGCTGCGGGCGGGATACCGGACGGTGTCGAGCGTGCAGCGCAGCGCGGCTTTGGGCAAGGCCTTGGGCTCGCAGGCGCCGGGGCTCAGCGAATTTTACGGGATGTTTTTGGGGACGGGCTTTCGCTCGAAGTTCGGGAATTTGGACTACACGCTTTTGCCTTACGGCGAGTTGGGAAACGCGCACCGGCTGTCGTTTAGTCTGCAGTTCGGTAAGTCGGCTGAGACCGGAGCGGTCGGGGTATTCCGGTGAGGGGCGAACTCGCGACGCTCCCGCCATCAAGGGAGGCGGCGGTATGTTTTTTCGGAGCGGCGCGCGATGCGCGCAATCTGCACCAGCCGCGCCTGGTCGAAGACGGCGTAGATGACGCGCCCATCGCCGCTTCGGACGCGGAAGAGATTGCGTTCGAGCTTCACCGCGCCCGCGTGGCGCGGGTCTTCCTTGAGCCGCAGGATTTCGCGGTCGATCCTGCGGAAGGTCCTTTCGTCCATGCCGTCCAGGACCTTCCGGGCATGCGGGGGAAGGTCGATTCGGTACGGCATTCAGCGACCGCGAATCCGCTTGGCTCGGTACGATTCGTAGTCTTCCCCGCCTCCGGGCTTGGAGCGCTTGAGGAAATCCCCGGCGTGCGCGATGTCCTCGATGTCTTCCTCGAAGACCGTCTCGACGGCTTCGCGAACCAAGGAGGCGAGGGAGGACTCCCGTTCCACCGCCAGGCGTTTGAGGTTCTTGTGCAGATCGTCGGGAAGATAGATCATTGTCCGCTTCATGGGGGTGCCTCCGATCTTCCCAGTATGGCATATATATGCCATTATGTCCAGAGGCTTAGATTCGCCTCCCGCCCGCTTCTGCGGTACGGCGAGTGCGGCAACGGGCATCGGCTGTCGTTTTCGGGGATGTTCGGGCGAAGCGAGGCGACGGGGCCGCTGGGGGGGATGCGGTGAGGGAACTTGCCCGGCTGCTGTTCGCCGTCTGCTGCCTTGCGGCGCCCGCGGGCGCCGCGGAGCTCCTGAGCTATCAGGGGCGGCTCCTGGAGGGCGGGACGGCGGTCACGGGGAAGCGGGTCGTGAACGTGTTCCTCTGCGATGCGGCCGCGGCCGGGAACTGCTTCGGGAGCGGCGAGCAGAGCGTGGCGGTCTCGGACGGCCTGCTGCGCGCGACCTATACCGTACCCTCGGGCGTCGATCTCCTGGGCGGCGCCGACTGGCATCTGGAGTTGCGGCTGTACCCGGGCGGGACCACGACGCTTTCGCCGCGCGAGCGGCTGAGCTCGCTGCCCTACGCGCTCGTCGCCTCGAGCGCCGCGGGCCTGGCGGCGCGCGCCGGCGCGCCGGGTGCGCGGGTATCCAGCTCACTGTATATCGTCGCGGGCGGGCGGCTCGGCGTGGGGACCGAGAGCCCCGCGGCCGCGCTCGAAGTCGTAGGCGGCATTGCGGCCTCGGGGCGGATCACCGGCGGCTGTGAGAATCCCGATGATCCGGGCGATGAGATGGTCGCCGTGGGCCCCTGGTGCGTGGACAAGTACGAGGCCTCGGCGTGGTCGACGCCGACCGGCGGCACGCAGTACGGCGCCGCGAGCGACGACTACCCATGCCTCGACACCGGTCAGGACTGCGCGGCGGGGGCGGCCAATCCGATCTACGCGCGCTCGGTTTCCGGCGTGACGCCGTCGCGATCCATCACCTGGTTCCAGGCCGCCGCAGCCTGCGCGAACGCGAACAAGGAGCTTCTGCCGAACCATCTCTGGCAGGCCGCAGGCGCGGGCACACCGGACCCCGGTACCACCGGCACGGCGCCCAACTGCAATATCTCCGGGGCCGCGCCGCATACGACCGGGGCGGGGACGAACTGCCAATCGAGCTGGGGGGCGCAGGATATGATCGGTTCGCTCTGGGAGTGGACCGCCCAGTGGATGCCGGCGGGGACGAACTATACCAACAGCGGCGCCGACGGGACGCAGTACAACAATTGGCCTGCGGGCTACGGCGGCGACGGGACCTTTAATGTGGGCGGGCGGGCATACAATGGATCTGTGTGGGCGGACGGATTGCCCGCGGCGGTGATCCGGGGCGGCAGCTGGGGCGACGGCGCCGACGCGGGCGTCTTCGCGTTCGTCGCGAGCCTCGCCCCGTCGCGCTCGTTCAGCAGCCTCGGGTTCCGCTGCGGTAGGCGCCGGTGAAATCTGCAATCGGAGGATCTGAAATCTCGCCGTGAACACGACGCACAGACGACAAGGAAGCGCGGCAGCGGGCGCGCGCGGGGCGGCGCCCGCGGCGGCGCTGCTGCTGTGGGCGTTCCTCGCCGCGGTCCCCGGCGCGGCG
>PFUL01000152.1 GCA_002790095.1 Elusimicrobia bacterium CG_4_9_14_3_um_filter_62_55
TGTGATTTGTGAAGTCCATCGAGAATAAACATTCTCATCAAAACCTGATACGGAACTCCACGCCATTCCGCGAGTTCTTTTAATTCTTTAATCGTCTCCTCGCCTAATGCCACACTGGTTGGGATCTTCCGTTTCTTTTTTAGTCGTTTCGCCGCCTCAAGAATTTTCTTTTTCTCGAAGTTGGATGCGGACTTATATTCACTTTGAGATTTCGCGTTTGAATGCTTCATAAACCTCTTTCTCCTTCTTGTGGGCAGGTCTTGCGCTGATCGGGCGAACCTTGCCATCTCGCATCGTAAAAACCACATGCAGAACTCGTCCGGACAATGTCTCTCCGACTATGGCTAAGCGTTCTTCTGGGACTTCCGGAGCGATTTGAACGCCCAATGGTGCTGCCTGTCCCAGTAAAAAAATCTCCTCTGTTTCAATTGTTGAAACGCTGTGTTTCGATGAGCTCTTGGTGCTATTGCCGGTATCCCAATCGAAATCGAAATGAGCCGTTTCCTGCAGCCACAGGAGGATCCATTCAACGAACTTGAACTTGGCCATTTATTAGTATAGTGTAGGACACTATTATAAGAATTTCAAGAGGTTTTTGTTTTCGTCGGATGCGCTCATGGCGCGAACGCCGTTCGAATCACGCTAACGCTCCGGTTCAGCGGCGGGCCGCGCAGCGAACCGTCCGCTGCAACCGGTTGTTAGGCGATTCCACGCTCATTCTGAGTCGCCAGATTCTGATAGCGCGCCATGATCAATGGCCTCCTGAAGGCGGCGTACCTCCTCGAGGATCCGCATGAAGCGCCGGCCGAACGGGGTCAGCAGATACTCTACCTCGACAGGAGGCTTCTCACCGAAGACCGTTCGCTCCAGAATTCCGAAGCGGGTCATCTTACGGAGCCGCTCGTTCATCACCTTCGAGGACAGGCCGCGGCAAGATCGTAGAAACGCGCTGGGACGGCGGTGATCTTCGGCGCACAGTTGAAGCAGTCGAACCGACCATTTGCACCCGATGATGCTCTCGACCATCGAAGCGACGGGGATGGAGCTACCGTCCTTCGATTCGCGTGGTGTGCTACCTGACTGATCGTTCTGAACCATTTTGTAACCACCTTACCGAAAAGTGCCTTCTTTACAAGGTGTTACGCTCTTGGTATTTTGTAAAAAGATAGGCACCCAAAAACAACAAAACGTAAAAGGAGACTCTCTATGAAAGAAACAACGAACATTCCCGGATACACCTATGGAACCGACGCGGTTACCCGCTCCCCCGTGACACTCGCCGACTTGGAGCTGATGAAGAAAAGTGTCCTGTTCGGCGACGAAGACGTCAAGTACCTGCGCCTTTCCCACGACGTCGTCAAGGACCAGGTCGAGGCCATCCTCGATGTCTGGTACGGGTTCGTCGGCTCGACCCCGCACCTGCTCGCGTCGTTTACCGGCAAGAGCGACGGCAAACCGCTCGGCGACTACCTCGGCGCTGTCCGCAAACGTTTCGGCCAGTGGATCCTCGACACGGCCCGGGCCGAGTACGATCAGAAGTGGCTCGACTACCAGCACGAGATCGGCCTCCGCCACCACCGCACGAAGAAGAACCGCACCGACGGTGTAGCATCGACCGGGATCGTACCGTTCCGGGACCTGTTCCTTCTGGTCTTCCCGGTGACGTTCACGCTCAAGCCGTTCCTCGCGAAGAAGGGCCACCCCGCCGAGGATGTCGAGAAGATGTACGCGGCGTGGGTCAAGTCGTGCCTCTTGCAGATGACCTTGTGGAGCCACCCGTACGTGAAGGACGGGGACTTCTGATGGAGCCGAGACCCGCCCCCGAGTGGCTGACCACGACGTGGTTCAACACTCCGGACGCCCTCAATCTGGAACGCCTTCGGGGGCAGGTCGTGGTTCTGCACGCCTTCCAGATGCTCTGCCCCGGATGCGTGGCGCAGGGCATTCCACAGGCACAGCGTGTCGCGGAGATCTTCAAGAGCGAATCGCTGACGGTGATAGGACTGCACACGGTATTCGAGCACCACGAGGCGATGGGGCTCGAGTCGTTGCGCGCGTTCCTGCACGAGTACCGCGTGCGGTTCCCAGTCGGCGTCGACGCTCCGGGGCCAGAGGGCGACCCGATGCCCCGCACGATGCGCGCGTACGCGATGCAGGGCACTCCCACGACACTTCTGATTGACGCCCGAGGCCGGCTGCGCCGACAGGTCTTCGGCGTCCATGACGACCTGCTACTCGGAGCAGAGATTGGAACGTTGCTCGTCGAAGCGCACCGAAGGTCCGACGGCACGGCAACGACGGTACTCCCGGCGACGGACCGGTGCGCCGACGGTCGTCGCGGTGTCGAGTAGGGCGAGGATGCTTGGGTTTGTTCACCCATCGGGGACTCCCTTGATCGCCTAACGCCCTTGCTCGGCTGCCGCCACTATTGGATTCCTTGAGGTGGCGTGCCAGTCGTAGCGGTTGTTAGACCTGCCCCAATTCGTTTTAGAAAAAGACATTCGGAGAGACGTCGAACCGTTTGCACAGCTTTTCAATTTGTGAAGTCGTTAAATTTTTTTTCCCCTTTTCGATGTCAGAAACATAAGGCTGCTCTCCGATCTCTTTCTTCAAGTCTTTTTGCGTTAGCCCTTGCTGCTTTCTTAGGAACTCAAGCATCTCTCCACCTGTTACTTTTTTGGCAGGCCATTTTTCGGTTTCAAATTCTTCAAGCCGAGGAGCTAGAAATGAAAGATAGTGACGAATGCCTTCTTTCCCCTTTAAATCCATGTCCGTTGCCAGTTGTTTCATCAACTCTTTAGAAAGATTCAGATAGTAATCATGATCCTTTTGCGTTTTAATTGGTCGAAGTCCATATTCTTGGACTAGAAAAACAAACGCTAGATTTGATTTCCCAACAGGTTTGATGTGGATTTTCTTTTTAAGAGTAGCTGTAGTCATGAGCATTCCCACCTATCGTATTCTTTGTGATTCATAATCTTCTCAATAGCGACTGTTTTGCCTTGAAAATCGATAACTGCCACGAGCCGATGGTTTCCTCCGACGATGTCAAAAACATGGCAGTGAGGGCGTACGAAATCATGTGTCTTACGAAATGCATTGTGTAAATCCCGGCCACTAGAAAAACTTGCTTTTTGCATCACTTTCCGCCATCGCTCCAGCTCTTTCCGCGTTTCGGAGTGCTTGGCCTGATAGGCGACAAGCATATTGGCTCCGAGTAGAATCACGTTGGAATATAACTAATAGACATAATTTTAGTCATGCAATAATATAACTCACAGTTATATATGCGTCAAGGGCTAACTCCCTGGATTCGTCACAAAAAATGCCGTTCGGGTCGGTCTAACGCCTCGGCGCTCGGCCGCCGGCACTATCAGATCCCGTACCAGTGCCGTGACGGCCGGAGCGGGTGTTAGACCTCAAAAGGAGATTTGATCCCATCATCAATCCGTCCTCCACAAGACGGACAAAACCACAAGGCGAATTGGTATCGCTTAGGGTCGGTCGATCTTCCGAATTCCAGCAGCATGAAAAGTCCGTCTTTCGTCCTTCCTATCCGTTCAGGGTGTTCCCTTTGCCAACGTTGGACGATCCCGCATTCGCAGAGCTTCAAACTCTTTTCTACCGGAGAACCTTGGCCTCCACACGCAGGACACTTGGCATTTCGAACGACCGTGCCGTCTTGAAAGCGCAACGAGTACTCACCGGTTTCGGCGTCATAATGGAGCGGACTCCCTTCTCCAGAATCCGGCGCTGTCATTCCGCAAACACATGCACTCATGGAGGTCTAACGCAGTGGATCTGCCGCCGCGGCTACATGAGTCCAACCAAACGAGGCCGCGGTCGGCAGAATCCGATGGTTAGATGGCACCGTTTTCTTCTCGCCGCAAGACCTTTCCGTATCCAACAATATGTCCGCCTTCACGAAGCGTAAAAGTTGCACCCGGGATTAAGTTTTCATACTGAAGGTTGGGAAAATACATCAGGTCCATCTTCACTTTGGCGCTTTGACCAGGCGCAAGATTCGGTCCAGCGCGAAACTGGACTCCAAGATATTCTTCAGCGATTACTCCGTCCTTGAGAATCACTTGCCGTTGTTGTTGGTTGCCGACAACAACATGCGGCCTATAATGCTCATCCGTAAGTTCTAGCCGTAACAAAGCGGATCGCCCACCGGCTTCGGTGCTGAGTAGAGTTACTTCGGCTTCGATTGCAGGTGTCACTGTTTTGGCCATCTAACAATAATTGTACCGCCCCCGTATAACTTGTTGAAATCCGTCTCAACAACTAGGAAAAGTATAGGCAGGCATTAGGCTTCCTGCCATAGAAAATCCCCTAAAAATGCCAAGTTATGCCGCTTTCCATTTCCGTATAACTTGATTCCCATACCTGCATATCCGTCACTTGAAATTTCCTCCTCGGGGGACAGCGAGAAGGCTCTCAGCATCTCCGAGGGATGTTTCAGGTAGCGGATATGCAGGTTCCCATATCAAGAATCAAAGTCCAAATCCTCCATCGGACTCTTCACCCCCCTCGCGCCGCGATTGAGCACATGCAGATAAATCATCGTCGTGTTCACATGGCTGTGCCCATCAACTCCTGGATCGTCCGGATGTCGTAGCCGTCCTCCAGCAGATGAGTCGCGAACGAATGGCGCAGCGAATGGGGCGTCGCCGGCTTTGTGAGGCCGGCGGCGCGCCGGGCTTTGCCGAAAGCCTTTTGGAAAACCGATTCGTGCAGATGGTGCCGGCGTTGAATGCCCGTTTCCCGCTCACGGTACAGGCTGCGCGCGGGGAAAACCCACTGCCATCCCCAGTCGGTGGACGCGCTGGGACATTTTCGGTCGAAGGCGTTGGGGAGGGCCACGGAGCCGCGACCGGCGGCCAAATCCTCCTGGTGAAGCGCGCGGACGCGCTCCAAGTGGCGGCGAAGCGGTTCCTGTAGGTTGGCCGGGAGAGTGGTGATTCTGTCCTTTTTCCCCTTGCCCGACCTCATGACGATCCGGTTCATGTCGAAATCCAGGTCCTTGACGCGCATCGTGAGGCCCTCCAACAGGCGCAGGCCGGTTCCGTAGAGAACGGCGCAAATGAGTTTCGGCACGCCGGTCATTTTTTGGAGGACGCGGCGGACTTCGTCCCGGGACAGGACGAGCGGGGCTTTGATGGGGCGCTTGGCGCGCACGAGGTCGGGAGCGTCGCCGAGGTCCTTCCCGAGCACCTGCTTAAAGAAGAAGGTGAGCGCGTGCAGCGCTTGGTTCTGCGTCGACGCGCTGACCCGGCTCTGGTCCGCCAGGGCGGAGAGGAACCGGACGGCGTCGTCCTTTCCCGCCGTCAGCGGATCTTGCCCGAAGAAGCGGATGAAGCGCCGCGTCCACGACGCGTAGGCGTCGGCGGTGCGGGGGCTGTACTGGCGGGCCTTGACCGCTGCGCGCAGTTCGTCGATGAGGCCGCGGGCGCCGGGGACGAACGGCGGATCGCGCCGGAGCGAGAGTTCCTCTCCGAAAAGCTTGCGCAGGCGGCCGCGCGCGGTCTCGGTGTCAGGTACGAACGAGGGTTTGGAAAGGTTCCCTGCTACCAGTACCGCACGCGGCCCGCGTCGACGTGGACCCAATCACCGGGGTAGTAGCCGACGCCGCCCATCTTCAGCGAGCGGGCGTACGCGTTTAATTCCTTTATGCTGACGCCTTCGACGACGATGTCGGCCGCGTCGGCGTGCATGTGGCGGCTGTTTTTCGCGACGCCGCTCTTGCCGCCGTTGCGCTTCATGCTTGCGCGGCGCAGCGCAGCGTTGTATTCCGGACTGCGGAAGCCGGAAACGATTGAAATGGTTTTGCCCGGATAACGCGCTTGAATCTTCGCGAGGATATTGAGCAGCGCCGGGGACATGTTCGTCGAGCGTCCCGATTTGTCGCGCAATATCCGGTTGAACGCCTTCCGATCGTTCGCGTTCAGCGAGCTTCCATTGTAGGAGATCGCGATCCGCTCCCCGGTCGCGAGGTTGCGCAGATTCAATTTCCCCGCCGCGCCGCGGATCGTCGTGCGGGGCAAGCGCGGCTCCGGCTTGACGATGACGGGTTTCTGCTTGTGCACCACCGGTTTAGGATCGGCGCCCTGTTTTACGGGGGTCAGACCCCGGGTCAACGCGGCTTTCGGCGCGGGTTCGACCTTTCGGGCAGGGCGGCGCACGGGAATCGGGATTTTCTTCGTTTCCGCCGCCGGTTCCGGGGCGATGGAGCGGGTGATCGCGCCTTTGACGGCTGAGAACTTGCGCATGTAGCTGTCGGCGAATCGCGCGGCCTCTTTCGGCAGGCTCAGCGTCGCGCCCTTGGCCCATTTCAAGACGCGGCCGGGGCCGAAACGATAAGC
>PFUL01000009.1 GCA_002790095.1 Elusimicrobia bacterium CG_4_9_14_3_um_filter_62_55
GCCAGTTTGGCGGTCGTCACGGCCCCATCGGCGATTTTCACCGAGGTCACCGCGTCAGACGCCAGCTTTACGGTCGTCACCGCCCCATCGGCGATTTTTACCGAGGTCACGGATCCGTCCACCAGCGCAACGGGCTCCCAGGTCGCAAGGCCCGCGGCGTCCGAGGTCAGCACTTGCCCCGCCCCAGGCGTGCCGCCCGTGATCTTGACCTGGCCCGCCACCTCGAGCTTTGCCCCAGGATCCGTCGCCCCGATGCCGACGTCGCCGGAGGAGCGCGTGAACGCCATGACGTTCCCGAGGAACGCGCCGGCATCATCCTCGCGCTGGAGCAGCAGGTTCGCCCCGGCGTTGCCTCCGACTCGGCGGTCTGGTCCACGACGAGGTCCCATCGGGCCGCGCCTGAGGATGAGAACCGCATACCCTTCACGAATCCGGGCGGCGCGTCGACGTTGATGCGATTGTGCGTCGTATCGCGGATGTCGAGCCTGTAAACGGGCGCTGCCGTGCCCATACCCACATTCCCCGACTTGGCTACCGTCAGGAGGTTGCCCATGCCGTTCTGGCTGGAGACCTGGAGGTGGAACTCGTCGGCTACCGCGCCCTGTAGCCACAGCTTGGCCGTGCCGGGGCTGTTCGTCCCGATGCCGACCCTGCTATTTACTCTATCCAGCATGATCGGCAGAAGGGCGTCTGCGTGCAGCTTCGACGTGGTGACCGCGCCGTCGAGTATCTTTACCGCCGTAACCGCGTCTGCCGCCAGCTTCGCCGTCGTCACCGCCCCATCGGCCAGCTTAGACTCCACCACCGCGCCCGTCAGGATCGCCGCCCCCGTCACCGCATCAGCACCAAGCTTCGTCGTCGTCACCGCTCCCGCAGCCAGCTTCGACTCGATCACCGCGCCGTCGGCGAGCTTCTCCGAGGTCACCGCGTAGGCCGCGAGCTTCGCGGTCGTCACCGAGCCGTCGGCGATGTCGGTGGCGAGTACCCCGGTCAACGCGGAGCCGTCGATCGCGGGCAAGGGACCGGTGAGCTTCGACGCCGTCATCGACACGATCGCCCCGTCGGTCACCGCCCCGGACCCCAGCTTCGCCGTCGTCACCGCTCCCGCGGCCAGCTTCGACTCCACCACCGCGCCCGTCAGGATCGCCGCCCCCGTCACCGCATCAGCACCAAGCTTCGTCGTCGTCACCGCTCCCGCAGCCAGCTTCGACTCGATCACCGCGCCGTCGGCGAGCTTCTCCGAGGTCACCGCGTAGGCCGCGAGCTTCGCGGTCGTCACCGAGCCGTCGGCGATGTCGGTGGCGAGTACCCCGGTCAACGCGGAGCCGTCGATCGCGGGCAAGGGACCGGTGAGCTTCGACGCCGTCATCGACACGATCGCCCCGTCGGTCACCGCCCCGGACCCCAGCTTCGCCGTCGTCACCGCTCCCGCGGCCAGCTTCGACTCCAGCACGGCCCCATCGGCGAGCTTCACCGAAGTCACCGCCCCGTCCACGATGTCGGCGGCGACCACGCCCGTCAGCAAGGAACCGTCCACGGGCGGCAAACCGCCGAGCGCGTCGAGGCGGACCAACTGGCTCGCCGCGTTGAAGGCGTTGCCCTGCAAGGTCACCGACGAGGCGCGCAGCGCCAGCGGCGAAGACGCCGTGCCGTCGCCCGTAAACTGCGCGGCGTCGGAGGACACCGTGCTCAAACCTCCCCCCGAGGAGGCGACCCAGGACCCGCCGTTGTAAAACATGAGCTGGTCGGCGCCCGAGTCGTACCACAGATCCCCGGGCGAGGGCGAGCCCGGCGCGGCGGCGCCGTTCATACGCTGCACCTCTGACGCGTCAGCGTCTTCTTAACGAGAGCGCAGTTTCGTATAACAGCGCCAATGCCCCCGTAGCTCAAAGGATAGAGCGCTTGCCTACCAAGCTCGAGGTCCGGGTTCGACTCCCTGCGGGGGCAGAAAATCTCTTGACAGAAGGCACGGAACGGGTATACTCATGGTGGTAGGCTGGTACGGGATTCTGATTCCCGGACCTCGAGCGAGAGGGTCGGCGAGAGTCGGCCCTCTTCTCTTTTTGCATCCCTCATCGTATCACCATCAGCCGAATGCGGCCGGAGGATTGGGCAAGCGGCGCCGTTCCTACGCTGCCTCATGATGTCTCCCGCCGACGCCCCATATGGGCCTTCCGGCCCTTCCCCTCCTTTCCGCACCATGGTACCCTCTATTCCATGGATGCCGAAGGTAACAAGCCCGCCACCAAGGCCGATTTGAAGGCCATGGAGTCTTCCCTGCGCGGTGATCTGGCGGCCAAAGCCGATATCGCCCGCCTCGATGTCAAAACAGACAAGATATGGAAAGAAGTCGTAAACACCTGGACGCGGATGGATCGGATGGAGGAGCGGATCATCGCCAGGATGGACGCCGGCTTTGATCGCGTCACGCAGACCAACGACTCCTTCGCGGCGAAGATGGAGACCTACGCTCGCGAAACGGTGATCATCCCCAAAACCCTGGACGCGCACGGAGACGAACTCAGGGACCACGAGAAGCGCATCGAGGCTCTTGAGGCCGGCACGGCGG
>PFUL01000088.1 GCA_002790095.1 Elusimicrobia bacterium CG_4_9_14_3_um_filter_62_55
CGTAATCGTCCCGCGAGAAGCCGAAGAGCATCTGCGTGAGGTCGTTCGTCCCGAACGAGAAGAACTCCGCGGTCTCGGCGATTTCGCCGGCGACCAGCGCCGCCCGTGGAACCTCGATCATCGTCCCGACCTTGAACGCGCCCTTACGCTTTCCGGTCGCGGTCTCGGCCGCGTCGCGGATCAGCGCCTCCTGGTTGCGAAGCTCCGCCGCGGTGCCTACGAGCGGAATCATGATTTCCGGATAGGTCTTGACCCCCTCCTTTCGCAATTCCTCCGCGGCTGCGAGAATCGCTCGGCCCTGCATCTCGGTAATCTCCGGGTGGGTGATTCCGAGCCGGCAGCCCCGGTGCCCGAGCATCGGATTGATCTCCTTCAGCCGGCGGCTGGCGTCCCAAACGACCTTCGGATCGAGGCCGGCCGCGCGTGCCCGTTTCTCGGCCTCCTCGTTGTCGTGCGGCAAAAACTCATGCAGCGGCGGGTCAAGCGTCCGAATCGTGACCGGCAGATCGTGCATCGCCTTCAGGATCACTTTGAAGTCGTCTTTCTGCATCGGGTAAAGCGCGTCCAGGGCCTTGCGTCGCTCCTGCGGGCTTTGCGCGACGATCATCGCGAGCACCTGGGGGATCCGTGCGTCTCCAAAGAACATGTGTTCCGTCCGCGCGAGGCCGATTCCCTCCGCGCCGAGCGCGCGAGCGATCCTCGCCTCCTCCGGCCGATCGGCGTTGGCGCGGACGCCCAACCGCCGCGCATCGTCGGCCCACTTCATGAGTTCCGAATAGTAGCGGTAGGTTTGAGACGACTGCGGCGGCAATTCCCCAAGAAGGACGCGCAGCACTTCGGAGGGACAGGTCTTCACCTCATCTTCGATGACCTCTCCCGTGAATCCGTCGAGGGAAAGGTAATCGCCTTCGCTGAAAGATTTCCCGGAGATGCTCACCGTGCCGTCCCGAAGCGAAACAGCCCCGCAGCCCACCACGCAGACCTTTCCCATTCCGCGGCCGACGACCGCGGCGTGACTGGTCAATCCGCCGGTCGCGGTCAAAATCCCCTCGGCCGCCATCATGCCCTTGATGTCGTCGGGGTTGGTCTCATTTCGCACAAGAAGCACCGGTCCCCGCGCGGCGGCCTCTTCGGCCGCTTCGGCCGTGAAGAAAATGCGTCCGCTCGCCGCCCCAGGACCCGCCGGCAGACCCTTCGCCAACACATGATGACCTTTGCGCGCCTGTTCATCGAACACGGGCTTGAGCAGTTGATCGAGGGCTTCCGGCTTGACGCGCAACAGCGCCTCGTCCTTTGTGATCAGCTTCTCCTTCACCATGTCTACGGCCGTGCGCAGCGCGGCGAGGGCGGTACGCTTGGCGACGCGCGTCTGAAGCACGTACAAAGTCCCCTTCTCGACGGTAAACTCGAAGTCCTGGGCGTCCCGATACTGCTTTTCGAGCCGCTTCGTGATGAGGATCAGTTCCCGATTCGCCTTCGGATGCGTTTCCGCCAGCTTCGAAATCGGCAGCGGAGTCCGAATGCCGGCGACTACGTCCTCCCCCTGGGCATTGGGCAAATACTCGCCGTAGAATATTTTTTCGCCGGTCCCCGGATCCCGCGTAAATCCCACCCCGGTCCCGGATTCCTCCCCCATGTTGCCGAACACCATTTTCTGCACGTTGCAGGCGGTCCCGAGCTTGTCGGAGATGTTGTTCGCTTTCCTGTAAGCGAACGCGCGCGGGTTCTTCCACGAACGGAACACCGCTTCGACGGCCGCGATCAGTTGCCCCCGGGGGTCTTGAGGAAATTCGTCTTTTACCATCACGCGATACGCGTCTTTGTATCGCTCGACGACGCGCTCCAGTGATTCTTCATTCAACTCCCGGTCCGAATGGACGCTGACGCGATGCACCTCCGCCTCCAAAATCTCCTCGAAGCGCTCCTTCCCCGTTCCCTTCACCACGTCCGAGAACATCTGGATGAAGCGGCGGTAGCTGTCGAGCGCGAAGCGGCGATCACCGGTCAGCGCCGCGAGTCCTTCGACGCATTCGTCGTTGAGGCCAAGGTTCAGAATCGTATCCATCATCCCGGGCATGGAAAATTTCGCGCCGGAGCGCACCGAGACCAGAAGCGGGGATTTGGGATCGCCGAGGCGTCGTCCGGAAGCGTCTTCCAGAGCCTTCAACGCTTGATCGAATTGAGGCCGCAGCCGGGGGACCGCCTTAAACAGCGCGGCGTCGCTCGAGAAGTAATAGCTGCGGCACGCATCGGTCGTAATCGTAAAACCGGGGGGCACCGGGGCGCCGGAGCGGCACATCCCCGCCAAGGCGGCTCCTTTGCCGCCCAGCAGATCCTTCATGTCCGAACGGCCCTCGGTCTTGGAATCTCCAAACGAATAAACGAGTTTCACATTGGCAGCCATAAATCCTCCGATACTCCGGGCGGAGCAACGCCTCTACCAACTAAATGCCTTTTAAATGCTGCACTATTCAAGAGGGAACTTTGAGCCCGGGAGCGTGTCCAAGGAAGATGCGCGAATACAACACTTCCCGTTTCTTCGACCTATTAGACCACCGGCCGCTGCTCAATTCCACGGAAGAGGTGCGTCTCGCGCGAAGCCTGGCCTCCGGACGGCGGCGCTGGAAGACCTTGGTGCTCTCTTCCCCGGAGGCCATGCGGGAAATGCTGCGCTGGCGCACGCCTCTTGCCGACGGCCGCCTCCCCGCGAAGAAACTGATGCCTCGGGGGAAAACGACTCAGCGGCAGCTCCAGCAAATGGAGAAGCGATTCGCAGCCGCGGCGGCCTTGGTCGAAAAAGATCTCGACCGGATCGCGGCTCTTAAGAAGCGGCCGACCGGTCGGGAGCGCGATCGCGATATCAAGAACCTCCGAGCGAAAATGCTGAAAACCGCCGCGGCGCTTGGCCTCAGCGACGCCCGGATGAAGCGTCTCGCCGAGGCGGCCCGGAGGAGAAACGCGAGTCTGCGCAAGGTCGAGGACCGGATCCGGCGCGACGAACACGCCTTGGTCGAATCGAATTTACGACTCGTCGTTTCGATCGCCCGTCGACAGCTCGTCCCCGGATTCGACCTCTTCGATCTCATTCAGGAGGGAACGCTGGGACTGCTGCGCGTGGCGGAAAAATTCGATCCGGAGCGGGGCTGCCGGTTTTCCACGTACGCGACCTGGTGGATCCGTCAATCCATCCGCCGCGCCATTCAAGAACAGGAACGCAGCGTACGGCTTCCGGCGCACATACGGGACCTGGTGCAGCGCGTGGGGAAGGCGGTTGAGCGGCATTGGCAAAAGCACGGGCGCGCCCCGCGGGTCGGAGAACTCGCGCGCACCCTGCGAATTCCAGCCGTGAAGATCGATGCCGCCCTCGAAGCGATGCGCGATCCCGTTCCCTTCGATTCCGCGCCGGCGACCGACGAGGGGCTTCCGCTCGAACAACGCCTGGCGGACCGCTCCGACGCGCCGCACGACCGCTCGATCTTCGAAAATCTCCGTCACCGCGAACTCGATCGGGCACTCGAATCCTTGCCGGAGCGCTCGGCTGAATGCGTCCGCATGCGCTTCGGTCTCGACGGGAGGCCGGAACACACTCTCTCGCAGATCGGCCGCCGCTTCTCGATTACGCGGGAACGCGTGCGCCAGATTCTCGAAGATTCCTTCGAGACAATGCGCCTGCGCCCCCCCCTCGAAGACTACTACGAGGCATGAGTACAGGGACCTGGTCCCTACTATTGTTCGCGGGCGGCTGCGGTTTTCCTGTCTTGAGCGGCGCGGAAGCGCTTGCGCTCGGCTTGCACTTCAACGAAAAGCGCGTCGAGTTCCTCTACCGTCTTATTGAACTCGCCCGCGCGTTCGATCTTGCGGACCTTGGAATCGTATTCCAGGAAGTCGAGTATCCTCTTGGCGTCGGAGGCGGCGAAGTCCGTCCACCAGCCGTAAACGACGGTCTTGCCGTGCATGCGGCGCATGAGGCGATCCCAATCGTCGCGCTTGACGACGCGGCTGTTGATCGGACGCGCGAGGGTGTGGCATTGCGCGCAGACGAGACGGAAGACCCGGTAGTTCGTCTGCTGCTGCTCCGGATACCCCTCTACGTTGACGAAGTCCGCGCCGAGGTCCCCGGGCTTTTGGGCCGCGAGTTGGGTGAGGGAAAACGTCGAAACCGGTTCCGGCTCCGGAGCGGGATGGCAGGCGGCGGCAATAACGGCGAACGACACGATCGCGATCGTTTTTTTCATCGGTTCCCCTCCACGGCGCAGAGGACCGCGGGGCCGGACCCGATTCTAACCCAGCAGTCGGCCGCCGCGCTCTCGAGCAGACGGAAAGCCGGGGCTGCGAACTTCAAGCGCTCGTCGCGCTGACGCTCCACCATCCGCTTCAAATCGTCCAAATCGTACAAGTAGACGCCCTCGACCTCCGCCGCGTCCGCGGCCACGTTGCGCGGCAACCCCAGGTCGATCACGAACAGGGGGCGTCCTCCGCGCGCAGCGACGGCGCGCGCGGCTCCCGCGCGGTCGAGCAGCGGCCGACTCGCTCCGGTCGAGAACACCGCGACGTCGGCGTTCGCGAGCGTGTCCAGGACGCCGTCGAAGTCCACCACCGTCCCTCCCAACTCCGCCGCGAGGGCTTCGGCCTTTCCCCGGGTTCGGTTGGCCACGGAGATGCGGCGGACGCCTTTGGCGCTGAGGTGCCGTACCGTTGAACGGGCCATCGCGCCCGCGCCCAAGACCAGCACGCTCAACCGCCCTTCGTCGCCGAAAATCTTGCGCGCCAAAAGCGCCGCGGCGCCCCCGATCGATCGGAATCCAAACGCCAAAGAGGTCTCCCGGCGGATTCGCTTCGCCGCTTCAAGCGACTTCTGAAAGAGGATATGAAGGGTACGGCCCGCGGTGCCGACCGCCACGGCTTCGGAGTAGGCCGCGCGGACCTGCGCCAGGATTTCCGTTTCCCCGACGATCCAGGAATCAAGACCCGATGCGACGCGGATCAGATGCCGGGCGGCGTCCCGCCGATGCCGGAGATAGAGGTAAGGGGACAGATCCCGCCCGGCCGCCTCCTCGAAGACGCGAATCGCCGCTTGGGGATCACCGCCGACGCCGTAAAGTTCGAAGCGGCTGCAGGTCGCCAAGAGAGCCGCTTCACTTAAACCCAGGAGTTCGCGCAAGGCGCCAACGTCCCGGATCCCTTTCGCCAATGCTTCGCGCACGGCGACAGGCGCCGTCAAATGACTCAACCCGACGACCCATAGACCGCTCATGACGGCGTCCCCCCATAGGCGTGCTCGAAGGCCTCCGCCGTCTGCGCGCGGCCGGCCTCGCCGAGACGCTCCTGCGCGTCCAACGGGAGAATCTCCTCAACCAAGGGAAACAGCGTCCGCTCTTCCTGCTCCAAATGTTCCTCCAGCACCGCAATAAAATCGCTGGTGGCCACCAGTCGCCTGAGCCGCGCTTCGGGCGCCTGCAAGGACTCGAGGAGCTCGCCGATGTGATGGTGCACCGTTTCGTGTTCTTTGTCGAAATAGTCCAGAACTTCACCCGAAACCGGCTTTTCGGACGAGGAGAGCGCGGGAAAAAGCAGGTCATGCTCCACCTCCTCATGCGCGGCGAGAAGGGGCAAGAGATGTCGGAGGGAGCGATCCAAGCCGGCGTGCCCTTCCGTTCCATCCTTCTTAAGAGAATCCCGCATGGCCCGCAATGTTCTTCGGAAGGACTCGTGCTGCCGCCGGAGAAGTTCGGTGATGGTCATGCGATTACTCGCTAAGCAACGGTATTTCCCTTTGGAACATAGGAACAGGACGGATCGGGTCCGAAGGGACTCCCCGTCATGGCAAAGGCCCTGGCACGCGAGCCGCCGCAAATCCAATTGTACTCACAGCGACCGCACTTTCCCTGAAGCTTTTCAGGATCCCGCAAATCCTTGAACAGCGACGCCTCCCGGTAAATTTCCGACATCGGCCGCTTTTGGACATTCCCCGCTGACACCGGAAGAAATCCCGAGGGATACGCGTCTCCCTGAAAATCGACGAACGCGAATCCTTTTCCCGCGTTAACGGCCGGAGATTTTTTCATCTCCCCATCGGCGAGCGATTGGAATCGGTAGAGTTGCTGCGCTTCGGTCAATTTCACATGGAAGCCCGACTCCTTGCGGACCTCTTCGAGGCGCGCGAAAACGCGCTCGAAGTCTTTGGCCGAGATGCCCTTCATATTGGCCCCGCGTCCGGTCGGGATCAGGAAGAAGACTTCCCAAAATACGATGTTCTTCTCCTTCACGAACGCGATCATATCCTCCAGATAGGGAAGGTTCCATTCCGCGAAACAGGTATTGATTTGAACCGGGATTCCCGCCTTATGCGCCCCCTCAATGCCCTTGACGGTTTTTTCGAACGCGCCCGGAACCCCGCGGAAATGGTCGTGGGGACCGGCGACCGGAGCGTCGACGCTGAACGCGACTTGATCGCATCCCGCGCGCTTGATCGACGCGAGGCGCTCGTCGGTAAGGTTCTCGGTCGCGGCGGGAATAGTTCCCATGCGCAGGCCGATTCTCTTCCCGTAGGCGATCAGATCCTCGAGATCCGGACGGTTGAACGGATCTCCGCCGGAAAGAATGCAAATCGGAGTCCCCATCCCCGCAATGTCGTCTAGGAGAGTCTTCCCTTCGTCCGTCGTCAATTCGCGCGGATCACGCCCGAGTTGCGCGGCCGCCCGGCAATGACTGCAGGCCAGTCCGCAGGAACGGGTGATTTCCCAAATCACCAAGAGCGGGCATTTGTTGTAGTCGACCGAGTCGATCTTCGGCCGACCGATGCCTTTTGGATGGACGCCCGGGATGCCCGTTGGATGACCGCTCATGACAACGCCTCCCGCAATTTGGGAAATAGAATCGTATCTTCCCTTCTGAAATGGTGATCCAACAGATTTCTAAATCGCCCCAATCGTTCCACCAACTCAACGACTTCGGTCGGCGACGCGCTGCCCGGGGACAAACCCTTCAAATCCGAACCGACCGCATCCAGCTCAATCTCTATTTTCCGATGCTCGTCCAGGAAATACTCGGGGTGTCCGGTGCGCGGCGTTGCCCCCAGAGCGGCGTACACCGGGAGCAGGGATTCCTCTTCGAAACTCGAGTGCTGCCTGAGCGCCCGCGAGAAGGCAATGAAGGTCGACAACGCGCCGGAAGGATCTCCGGCCACGAGGGACTCGGAAATACCCTTTAAACGAATCAATAAATCAGGGTGTTCCCCGGCATGCGCCTCAAGCGCTCGCAAGGAGAGTTTTGGAGAGGAATCTTTCATGGCACTCTTTTTATTAGCAACGAAATTGCCGATACTCACGCCCGGAGTTCTCGTTCTTGCGGTGCCGGCCCCGTCTTGACCCCGCCCTCGCAAAGCGGTCCAATGTCCGCGTGACGAGCCCGGAAAGCATTTTCATAGAAGGCGACAGCACCCATCGCATCCACGTCGCCGATTGGGGCGGAACCGGTTCGCCGCTCCTGCTTCTGCACGGGATGGGCGCCCACTCCCACTGGTGGGATCCCGTCGTTCCGGCGCTGACCGGCAGCTTCCGAGTCTACGCGATGGACCTTCGGGGACACGGCGAAAGCGATTGGGCGGAGCCCCCACGGTATTCGCTGCGCAACTATACGTGGGACATCGAACACGTTCGCCGCCATTTCGGTTGGAATTCCTTCCTGCTCGCCGGGCATTCGTTGGGCGCGCGCGTCAGTCTGCGCTACGCGCGTGAACATTCGGGACGCGTCGAGCGCCTGATGCTCCTTGATTTTCTCGCCGCGGTCCGGGAGGAAAACGAAAATAAGTACGAGCTCAAAATGAAGCGTCGTCAGCCCACCTATGCCGATCGCGATCTGATGATCCGCCGCTTCCACCTTCAGCCTTCCGGAACCCGCGCCCCGCGCGAACTCCTGGACTCCATCGCTGCAAACAGCGTTCGGCAGCTCGAGAACGGCCGCTGGAGCTGGAAATTCGACTGGCGCGCGTTCTACATGGAGTATCCCGCGGTATGGGATGAAATCGCCGGGTTCGAATCCCCTTCCCTCGTGCTCCGGGGAGAAAAAAGCACGGTGATGCCCCGCAGCGCCTACGACAAAGTGCTCGACGCGCTTCCCAACGGAGTCGGCATAGAGATTCCCGGGGCGCACCATCACGTCACGCTGGACGCGCCGATGGCCGTCGCCCGCCATATGCTCGAATTCAGCCTTCCGTCTCTGGGCGCGGGCGGCTTTTCCTTTTAGACAAAAAACCCCGCGCGGGCGTACGCCTCGCGCGGGGTTTTCTTAGCTAGGACGCCGCGGCCTTCGCGCCCTCGAGCGCCTGCAGCATCTCTTCGATGTCCGTGAACTTTTCGCGAATCTTGCCCTTATCCTCTCCCCGTTTGATCTCGACCGCGTCGAGAATCTTCCAGTCTTCGAAACGAACAAGACGCGGCTGCTTCGCGAGCAGAAACTTCTCCGTCTCATCGGAGCAGGGAACCGCGCACGGCTTGATCGCGCCGGCCCGGAAGTCCGCGAGCAAGTTCTCCACCGTCGCCTGGGAATCCGCGCGGTTCGTGCCGATGAGACCGGAAGGTCCGCGCTTCGACCAGCCGACGACGTATTCCCCGGAGGAAACCGCCCCTCCCGGCGCCGCGAGAACCCGGCCGGCCTCGTTGGGGATGCGTCCCGCCTTTTCATCGAAGGGAACTCCCGGGATTTTCACGCCGAAGTATCCCACCGAGCGCAGCACCATTCCAACCTCGAGCGTCTCGAACGTTCCGGTGCCGCGGCATTTGATCCGGCCGCCGTCCTCGTAAAGCTCATTCTTCTCAATCTTGACCGCCCTGATGCGGCCGTCCTCTCCAAGGATCTCCACGGGAGAGGCGCAGAAGCGGAGCCGAACCTTTCGGTCCTTCGTCCCTTCCCCGCGCTTGGCGACTTCTTGGAGGAACTCGACGTTCTTCTTCTCGTTCGCGTCCACGCCCTTGTCCCAAGCCGCCTGGGACGCAGCGTCGAGTTCGGCCTCTTCCGGGAGGATCACCAAATCGCTGTCCGCGAGTTCGTCGATCTCCGCGATTTCCTTCGGGGAAAACGCCGACTGAAGCGGTCCTCGGCGGCCCAGCAAGTACACTTCCTTCACCTTGCTGCGGCGAAGGGCCTCGACGGCGTGATCGGCCATATCGGTCGTCGCGAGCGCCTCGGGACTCTTCACCAGCACGCGCGTCACGTCGATGGCGACGTTGCCGATTCCGACCACGGCGACGCGCTCGCAATCGAGATTGAATTCCTTGCGGCGATGGTCCGGATGACCGTTGTACCAGCCGACAAATTCGGTCGCGGCGTAGCTCCCCGCGAGGTCCTCACCGGGGATGCCCAGGTTCCGATCCGACTCGCAGCCGACGGCGTAGACGATCGCGTCGTAATGGCGCTTCAAGTCCTCGACTTGAAGATCCCGGCCGAGCATCACATTTCCGAAAAAGCGGAAACGGGGGTCCGAAGCGGTTCGCTCATAGACCTTCACGACGCTTTTGATCTTTTGATGGTCCGGGGCGACTCCTCCGCGCACGAGACCGAACGGAGTGGGCAGGCGGTCGATCATATCGATGCGCGCGTCGATCTCCTTATCCTTAAGAAGGGCTTCCGCCGCGTAGAATCCGGATGGACCCGATCCGACGACGACCACCCGCAGCTTTTTTTGATTCTCAGTCATTGTTTCCCCCATCAAGATTCACTTTGGACAGGCGCGAAGCGAGCGGGCGCTTGAGCACGGGCTCGAGAGACTTCGCCGCTTCGGTCAGCCGGTTCAAATCGATTCCCGTTTCACCCCCCTCGGCGGCGAACGCGTAGACAAGATCCTCCATAGCAACGTTTCCGCTAGCCCCGGGGGCGTACGGACACCCGCCAAGCCCGCCGGACGAGGCGTCGAAACCGGTGATCGCGAACTCGCGCCACGCAGTCAACGCGTTCGCGATCGCCATTCCGTAGGTATCGTGGAAATGGAGGAATATCTTTTCCGGCTCTACAGTCGCCCCCAGGGCCCGCAAAAGGGCGCGTACATCTTGAGGGGAGGCCCGTCCGATCGTATCGCCGATCGAAATCTCGTCGATTCCGAGTCCTAGGAGGGACTCGACGACCGGAAGTACCTGAGCCGGGGAGATTCGTCCTTCGTACGGGCAGAAAAATGCCGTCGAGACATAGGCTCTCAGCGGCAGCCCTGCGGCCTTCGTCTCACGGATCACCGGGCGAAACCGTTCGATCGACTCGGCGATCGACGCCCGAATATTCTTGCGGTTAAAAGTTTCGGAGGCCGCGGTAAACACCGCGATCTTGCCGGCCTTGGCCGCGAGCGCGCGTTCCAGACCGCGCATGTTCGGAACGAGCGCCGAATAGAGCACTCCGGGCTGCCGGTTCAGACGCGCGAATACCTCGTCGGAGTCGGCCATCTGCGGCACCGCTTCCGGGGAGACGAAGGCGCCCGCTTCGATTTCCCGCAGTCCCGATTTCGACAACGCGTCGACGAACGCCGCTTTGCGCTCTGCGGGAACCACCGCTCTCTCATTTTGAAGTCCATCGCGGGGGCCGACTTCGACGAAGCGGAGCGGATCCATCAAACGATCCAAGAGGGCTTTCGCTTTTCGAGAAACGCGGCGAGACCTTCCTTGCCTTCCCCAGAGGAGCGCGCCTTCACCAGAGTGTCCAACGACAGTTTCACGCGCTTGTCATGAGGAAGATTCGCCATTTTTTCCAGATACGCTTTCGAGAGACGCACGGCGTTGGGGCCGTTGCGCAGGATATCGCCGACAACGCGCGCCACTACCGCGTCCAACACGACGGACTCGGCGACCTCATGAACAAGCCCGACGCGCAGCGCCACGTCCATCCCGAAGAGTTCGCTGGTCAGATAAAGACGCCGGGTTTGCGACAGGCCGATCTTCGGCAGGACGAACGAGGAAACCACCGCAGGCAGAATCCCCAAACGGCACTCGGAGAAGCACATCTTCGCCTTCGTGTCGGCAACGACGATGTCGCACGCGGAAACAACGCCCAGCCCCCCGCCGTAGATGCCGCCGTGAATCCGTCCGATGACCGGAACGGGGCAGCGGTCGATCGCCTCGATCATGTTCACCAGCCGCATCGCGTCCTTGCGGTTCTTCGCGGGCGTGTACTCGCAGGCGCGCCGCATCCAGCGAACGTCGGCTCCGGCGCAAAAGTCGGGGCCTTCGCCGCGCAGGACGATCGCCCGGGTCTTTCCGGGCTGCCCCAACTCACGAAAGACGTCGGCGATCTCCTCGAGGGTGCGTTCGTCCATCGCGTTGCGCACTTCGGGACGGTTCAGAGTGACGGTGGCGACCGGCCCCTCAACGTCGATCAAAAGATGTTCGTAGCGCATGTTCCCCCCTACATCCGGAAGACCGGTGTTTTTCGGTCCGCGATCGGAACCTGACAGGCCGCCGAAAAACACAGGTCCAGCGTGTCCCGGGTCAAGGCCGGCTCAAGAATCCCGTCGTCCCAAATGCGGGCGCTTCCATAATAAGGATGGCCCTCGGTCTCATACTGCTCCCGGACCGGGGCGGCGATCTTCTCGGCTTCCTCCGCGGAAAGGGTCTGCCCGCGGCGCGCCAACTGTTCGCGCTTGATGATCGTCATCACCGATGCCGCCTGCTCGCCGCCCATAACGGAAACCCGGGCGTTCGGCCAGGTGAAGAGAAAACGCGAACCGAAGGACCGTCCGCACATCGCATAGTTTCCGGCTCCGTTGGAGGACCCGATCATCACCGTGATCTTCGGGACCGGGGTCGTGGAAACCGCCTGGACCATTTTCGCTCCGTGTTTGATGATGCCGGCCTGCTCCACCTGAGACCCGACCATGAAGCCCGTGATGTTCTGTAAAAACAGAATCGGTGTTTTTCGCTGAGAGCAAAGCTCCACGAAATGAGCGCCCTTAAGCGCGGATTCCGGCAGCAGAATTCCGCTGTTTCCGAGGATGCCGATCGTGCGTCCCCCGAGCTTCGCGAATCCGGTCGTCAGAGTCGTCCCATAACTCCGTTTGAACTCGTGAAAGCGGCTCCCATCGACGATTCTCGCGATCACCTCGCGCACGTCCCCGGGCCTGCGCAGGTCCCGGTTCACAACGCCGTACAGTTCGGAAGGATCGTACAGCGGATCTTCGGCGTTCGCCGCACGGACAAACTTCGGGAGGTTCAGGTTTTCGACGATTCTCCGGCAGAGCGCGATGGCTTCCTCGTCGTTCTCCGCGAGGTGGTCCGTGACGCCGGAAACGCGGCTATGCATCTCTCCGCCGCCGAGTTCCTCGGCGCTGCACTCCTCTCCGGTCGCCGCCTTCACCAGCGGCGGTCCGCCCAGATAAATCGTGCCGGTCCCGCGGACGATCACGCATTCGTCGGCCATCGCCGGGACGTACGCCCCTCCGGCCGTACACATGCCCATCACGACCGCGACCTGCGGGATGCCCATCGAGGACATCACCGCTTGGTTGTAGAAAAAGCGTCCGAAGTGTTCCTTGTCGGGAAAGACGTCCGCCTGTTTCGGCAGGAAAACACCTCCCGAATCGACGAGATAGAGGCACGGGAGGCGGTTCTCCAGAGCGATTTCCTGCGCGCGCAGATGCTTCTTGATCGTCTCCGGATAATACGTCCCGCCCTTGACCGTCGCGTCGTTGGCGACGATCACGCACAGGCGTCCCGCGACGACTCCCAACCCCGTCACGATCCCCGCGGCCGGCACCTCGTTTCCGTACATTCCAAAGGCCGCCATCGGCGAGAACTCGAGAAAATCGCCGCCCTCATCCACCAAGCATTCAATCCGTTCGCGTGCGGTCATCTTCCCGCGGTTACGGTGCAATTCGACGGCTCTTTCGGCGCCGCCGGCGCGGATGGTTTCCAAATGACCCCGGAGATCGTCCAGCAATCCTTGATGGAATTTCACGTTCTCCTGGTAGTCGGCGCTCGCGGCGTCGATCCGGGTCTCGATCGGGGGGGTTTCGAAGGTGTCGGTGCTCGGGCTCATACGGGCATCTTACAAAAGACCGCTTGCGATCGTCGCTTCCGCTGAAATCCGTACTGCCCGAAGGGCCTAGGCTCGATAGGCCCTTTTAGTCCTCGCGGTAGGCCCAAGGCCTGAACATCCTTTCACTATGGTGGCGCCAAGGAGGGTTCTCTTCGCGATGCTGGCGGCGGCTCTTCTCTCCGGGAGCGCTTCGGCGGAACGCCCGGATTCCTTCGACTTCGAGTCCGCGGAGGCCTCCGTCCCCCCTTCCCACTGGATCGACAAAGCCTGCGGCGGAGAAGGCGTTCGCTTTTCGGTCTACGGCTCTAAGACCGATCAGGCGCTCAAAGAATTCGGCTCCGCGATGGATCTCCCGTCCCCCCGGCCCGCGCTATCCCCCACGCACGATCGCGACGGGAACGGCGCAATAGAGCGGCTGCGAATCGCCAAGGCCCAGGAAACCTTCGGCATGTCCCCGTCGGAACCATCGGCGCGGGCCTCTTGGGATTATTCCAATTCGGACCCGAAGCAGGGAGCCGCCTGTCGGCTCAAGCTCAATCACTTCGTTCGCAAGTACGGGAACCGGCTGCAGTTCTCGAACGCCCCGACCGGGTTCTTCGCCGCGCGAAAACCGTTCAGCCGTACGGTGACGCAGCGGGTGAAAAAGCTTTCGAAAAACCGGATTGCGTCGAACACCGTTCGGCGCGACGGCTTCTACGACGGCTCCGCGAACGCCCCCGAACAATCGACTCAAGCCGCATCCGGAGGGATCTTCGGTTGGCTCTTCGGCGGCGGCTCGCGCTCCTCGTCCGACGCGATCCGGGAGGCATCCGCGTCCCCTCGGGCCCAGCCCTCCTCCCTGCGTTCTCGCTCGGTTCCGGGCCCGAGCATCGAACCGGTCCGGAAAAGCTACGGCGAAGAAATCATGGACTGGACGCGCGACAAGATCGCGGCCGGATCTTCCGCAATTAATTTTCATCTGAACCGGATCAAGGACTGGGTCGTCGCGAAGTCGGTCACCGGAGGGAACTACGTAAGCGAGAAAATCGCCAACCAACTCGTCGCGTGGGCGAAAGCGCTGGGACGAAAGATCGTCGTCAACTCGGCCTCGCGCAAAGGCGGCGCCGACTATTCGGACGTCCACAAAACTCACCGCGGAGGGGAAACCGATATACACATCGCCTCGGCGCGCGACGCGGCGGTCATGATCGCAACGGGAATCCAAACCGGCGCCCGCATCGACTATATCGGTTATACCTATAAGACGGCGCTGCTCGCCGCGGCCAAACAAATTTACGGACCGACCAGCGCCGTCTATCGCAAAATGGCGTCCCCGAATTTCATCAAGCCGCTCAAAAAGCACACGACCCACCTCCACGTCGATTGGGGATGACACCCTCCCCTTCCGGCCCATACTGAATTAGGACTAAAGAACCTTCTGTCATTCCCTAAAGTCCGTATTCCGTCCAAGGGCCATGGTGTTTAATGCCTTCGTGCTCAACTTTAAACAGATCCTTCCCACGACGCTCGGGCTGCTGATCGCGCTGCAGCCCGCCCTGGTCCAGGCAGGTACCGTGGCCCAGATCGCGCCTCAGGCGCTTCCCACGACGTTCGCCAACGCGGCGGCCGCGATGATGGGAACGCACGGAACGGGTGCGCCCGCGCTGTTGCCCGCAATCACCTCGTTGGGAATGCGGGGCTCTTTGGTTCTTCCCGACGCGACGATTCTCCCCTCCGGGAACGCCTCCGCCGCCGTGTCCGCGGCCGCCGTCTCGGCGCCGACGCTGTCCGCGCCCGCCCCGATCGCCTCCCCGGCTGCAGCCATCCGGAAGGCTCCGGCCTCCGTCGGTGCCTCCTCCTTCCGCGCGCCCGACGGGAAAACCGCCCCCGCTGCGGCACGCGAATCGGCTTTCACCCGCCGCGTCTCGGCCCTCTCAAAAAGCGTTTCCGCCGCCGGTGAAAATCTTCCGAAACTTGACTCCGCGGCCGCCCGCCCCGAAGCCGCGCGCCAATTCGCGCTGTTGACGGAGGGCCCCGCGGCGACCCGCGCGCCCTCGACCGATCCCGTTCCTGTCTCCAAGTCGCTCCGCGCGCTGCGGGGCGGATTGTCGAAGCCCCTAACCGCGAACGCGGCGGATTTGGAACCTGAAGTTTTCCGCGCGCAAGTGGAACCGGAAAAACCCGCCCCGGCCCCAGCGGACAAGGCAAAGGGCTGGAAACGATTCTTCACCTTTAAGATTTTCAACGACCCTGACCGCAACAACGCCTATTGGCGCTTCTTCCTGGGCGAGCAAAGCATCATGGTCGGGTTCTACATGTATATGGTCGCCCTGCCGTTCTACATGCAGTCGTTCACGGCGAACGTCCTTCGAGACGCCGGGACCTTCGACCAAACGACCAAGGAAGCCCTCGCGGAACAGGTTCGACAAAGCCGGGCGCTCGCGCGCATCGCGCATTGGGTCGCGCAGGCCGTCGCGTACCTCGCCCTTCCGTTCTTCACCCGTGGAGATCACGGACCGCGGCGCTGGCTGACCTGGGCCTCGTTCGCCCGCGCCGGTCTCTACGCCGGAATTTTCGGAACCTTCTTCGCGACGGGGATTCTCTCCGCGCAAGCGTCGCTTTACGTCCTCCTGGGACTGATCGGCGCGGCGTCCTTCTTCCAGGGAATCGCGGTCACGATGTCTTCCGGGGCCTCGGCCCGAATCGTCGGCGACAAGAGCGTCACCCCCGGGGAGCGCATGAAGGCCAACTCCGTGCGCACGTTCGTCTCGGCGATCATCGCGGTCGTCGCTCCCCTGATCGCCGGGAAAATCCTCGGCATCGGCTCTCTGTTCGGCAAGGACGGCGGCGGGGGAGCGCTGATCTACGGAATTTACGCAGCGTCGGTCGGGGTGGCCGGTCTCATCTTCGCGACGATCAAAATGCTCGCCAAGAAGAAAACCGTCTCCGAAGCGACCGGACGACACGACGCGCTGGGTGTGGACGCTCAGACGAAAGGGTTTCTCGGGACGATCAAGGGAATCTTCGTCTCCATGAAGGAAGGGATCAAGATCGTTTGGGGAAACCGCTTCCTGCGAACGATGCTCTTGATCAACCTCGCGGTCGCGCTGTTCTCGGACCCGCTGATCTTCAACGCCCTCCCGCAGTTCATGGCCCAGGTCCTGGCCGCCGACCCCACCGCGAAAACGGCGCTCGGAGGATTGTTGGGTTTCTTCCTGGATTCCCCGGGAGGGTTGTTCGCGCTCCTGATGGCCTCCTCAAGCATCGGGTCGGCTCTGTCCGCGATGTTCGCCGAACCGCTGCGCAAGTTCCTAAAGCGCTGGTTCAAGACCGAGGAATCCCTGTCGATTCCGTTCTACATCCTCGCGGCGCTGGGAGTTCCCGCGTTTTGGGCGATGATCAGCTTCCCTTCGGTGTGGACCGTTCTTGGACTCTACGGGCTGCAGACGCTGCTCGGCGGCTTCATCGGTCTGACGATCACCGGGATTTATCAGAAGAATCTCAGCGCCTACAGTTCCAAGCAGATGAACCAGGTGCTCGCGGCCAGCTCTTTTTTGAACATCCTGGCGGCCATCGCGGCCACCTACGCCTACGGCTTCGTCCTTTCGGACATCCCGTTGACGACGATGCTCACGGTCGCGGCGATCGCGACCACGGTCGCGGGACTGCTGCAGGTCGCCGCGCCGTGGCTGATGTTCTCGAAGCAAGAGCGCAAGGGCGGTACGCCGGCGTTCAAGGCGATGGGGCACGAGCACGACCATCCTAAAGTCCCGCTCGACTCCAGCGCGACGCCCGACAACGTCACGGGCCCGCTCGACGTCAAATTGTAGCGACGGCGACGATAAAAAAGCCCGCCCCGGATGCCGGGGCGGGCTTTTTAATGAAGCGCAAGACTTAGGGAAGCGCGTCGATATGCGCCGCCAATCCCTTCAGCGACATGTAGACCGAGTCGGGCTTCTTGAAGGCCTCGCCCGGACCCCGCTTGGGGATCAAAGAGGCGACTTCGTCGACGTTCGTGACGTCTTCGCCGCGGCAGCCTTCATCCGTGCAGACGTTCGAGCGGCGGCAGCTGTTGGCGCTGTCGTAAGTGAAGTCGGTCTCCCCGCGAACGAGGATGCCCTCGACCATGCCGGAAATCCCGTTAAACACCGCGCTGCCGGAGTTTCCGCCGTAGGTGTCGAGGTTCGCGACGAAGTACCCGTTGCGGTCCGCGTCTCGGACGTAGGCGCCGCCTGCGATCTTCGTAGGTAGGCCAGCCGGGTGCCCGATGACGACCAAGGGAGTGCCCTTCGCCGGAACCCCGTCGCGCGTGATTTTAAGCGGAGCATGCCCCACCACCGAACGGTCCAGGCGGATCAGCGCCCAGTCGGGTCCGCTGCCCTGTTCGGTGCGGCCCACGAGTTCCTTGCAGCTGTACACCTCGCCGGCAGGCACGGAACCGGGGGTTCCTTTGTCCTTGTCGGTGATGCCGAATCCGAAAACAAACTTCGTCGATTCGCAGGCGCTCTGCGAACGCACGCAATGACCCGCGGTCATGATCAAATCTTCTCCGACCAGCGATCCGGAACAGAACGCGCCGGCGCCCTGATCGCGGAACGGCTCATCTTTGCAGAGACCGTAGCTGTCGCCGTAATTGGAGGTCTGCAGCGTCGCGTTTCCGCCGTCCATCGAAACGCCGCTGCCTTGAAACAACGCGACGGTCGAACCGGCCATCGCTTTGAGTTTGGGACTCTGCACCTGGTGCAGATCGAGACGATCATCGTCTCCGTAGATCACGTCGGGACGGGCTTGCGCATGCACGATCGCGGGGATCAGAGCCGCGCACAAGGCCGCTAGAGCGAAGAATTTCGTCCGCATACCACCACCTCTCAGTTGGAGTGTCCGACCTACAACCACCGGCTCCATTGGACCAATTGGGGAAAGTTTTGTCAACCCGAAAGACCTATCTTTTTTAGGCCCTTCAGCCCCCGCGCGAAATTGCTATCCTCTCGTCGATATGAAGCTCTTTTTCGCGGATACCGAAACCACCGGGCTGGACCCGGTCAACAACGAGATGTTCCAATTGGCCTTCATTATAGAGATCGATGGAACCGTGGCGGAAGAGGTGAACATCACCTTCCGCCCGGAGCGCTGGGACACCGTCAGCGCCGAGGCGCTGGAAATCACCGGAAAGACAAAGGAAGAACTCCGCGCCTACCCCCCCAAGCAGGAAGGCTACAAGAAGCTGATTTCGATTCTGGGCAAATACGTCGACCGCTACGACAAAACCGACAAAATGATCTGGATCGGTCAAAACCCCGATTTCGACGTCCGCTTCCTGCGCAACTTCTTTCGCGAACTGGGAGATAAATTCTTCGGCAGTTGGTGGGACGCCCGTCCGGCCGATCTCATCAGCCTCGCGGTCGCCTCGAAAACCCGCGGCGTTTTCGATCCCCCGAACTTTAAACTGGCGACGCTCGCCGCTGAATTCGGCATCGAGTTCGACGCCCACGACGCGCTCGCCGACGTCCGCGTCACCCGACAAGTCTGGCATCTTCTCGCAAAAAACATCACCCCCCCCGAAAATTTTACCGGGGTCAGACCCCCGTAAAGCTAGAATTCGTAGGCGGAGCGGTGTTCGGCGTGGGCGGCGATGTAGTCGAGGAAGTCCCGGTAGAAGGGATGGTTGGAAATCGTGACGCTGTCGCCGATCACGACGGAGAGACGGCGCGCGCGTGTGACGGCGACGTTCATGCGGCGGGTGTCGGAAAGGAACCCCACTTCTCCTTTTTCATTGGAGCGAACCAAGGATAGAACCGTGGCTTCCTTCTCGCGTCCCTGAAAGCCGTCAACCGTGCCGATCTCGAGGCCGGGGACCGAGAGGGCGGCTTTAAGGCGCTTCACCTGCGCCATGTAGGGCGTGAGCACCGCCAACTTTGCGGGCGGGATCCCGGCTTCTATAAGGATAGAGACGATTTTGAGGGTCAAACCGGCCTCCCCTTCATTCTCGCGGCTCTGTAGAAGTTCGTTAAGGGTCTCCTCCCAACCGGTCCCGGCGGTGTCGATAAAGATCAACGGTTTCGAGGTAAAATCGCCGGGCGAGACCCCCTCGAGTTCGTCCAAAAGATGGGCCTTCACCGAGTCGTCGGCGATCAGTTTCCCCCCGTAGAACTCCTTCGACGAGAAACCCATGATGGTCTCGTGCATCCGGTACTGCACGCGGAGCATCGTCTGTAAATCCCCGCGCAGCGTTTTCTGGAGGCGCTCGAACAGCGTAATCGAGAGTCCCCCCTCGGCGGCTTCGCGGGAATACAGCGTCGGGGGCAGTTGGCAGGAATCCCCCGCGAACACGGCCTTGGGACCTTTCAGGAGGGCGATCCACGAGAGGGGCTCCGTCGCCTGAGAAGCCTCGTCAAGAACGACGAGGTCGAACCCGCCGCGCAGATAGGTTGGGGAGATGCCTCCGTGCGTCGACAGCACAACTTGGGCCGACGCGGCCAAGCGCCTCGAGATCGCCAACTCAAGCTTGCGGGCCTCCTTCCACAGGCGCTGGGCCTCCCTACGCGCGAAAATTTTATCGTCCCCGCTCAACGCGCGGCCGCCTTGGCGCGCGAGCTTTTTCTGCAGGCGCTCGCGCCAGGCATCCATCTCCTGAACCTGGAGGAATTGCTCATCCTCCGCAGCTTGGGCGCGCAGGGTCCCGTGCCGAAGGCTTTCGAGCGTCCGGGCGGGATGCCCGAGACGAACAACGCGCAGGGCGTCCCCTCCCTGCGGGTCCATGAGCTTCTCGAGCATGTTGTCGACGGCGATGTTCGACGGCGCCGTCGCCAGGACGCGGAGTCCGCGCGCCGCGGCCTGCCGCACGATTTCCACCAGCACCGTCGTCTTGCCGGTCCCCGGCGGCCCGTGGACAAGATAGCAATCGTCGGCGGCCAACGCCCCGCTCACGGCGTTCTGCTGCCACTGATTCAACCCGGCGTTGAACCAGCCGAACTTCCCCCCGGGGCGGATCGTCGCGGGTTCGAGCCCGTGGAAGACGGCGCGCAGCCGCGCATGCTCCGGCTGCGTGCTCCGAGCGGCCTGATGCAGCGCCTTCAGCATCCGGCGGTGAGTCGCGTCGGAACCGAGAAGATCGATGACGCAGCGACCGGAAGGGATCGCCTCCGGGAGCCGCATGTCGACGGCCGCCGCGCAGCGGTAAGCGTCGACTTGATCGAGAGTCCCATCGACGAACGCCGGCTGCGTTCCATCAGGGAAGGTCAAGCGCACGTTGTCGCCCTGATTCATCCCGTGAAAGGGCGCCAGCGCTTCCCCCCGGGGAGCGCGGGAAAGGTGGATGCGCGGGTATCCGCCCATCCCCTGATCGATGCCGTCGATGCTCAGCCGGGTCACAGTCTTGCCCAGCGACTCACGAACCGGAAGCGGCAGACGCTCCAATTGACGGCGGTTCTCTTCCACCTCGGCCCGGCGCTCGATCTCGAGCAGCGCGCGCAAGCGGTCGAAATGCTCGAGAACGGAATCGTCTGTCATACGGGCCCCGATTTTATCAATTTGATAAGTTAAACTAAGGGAAATCGATCGCTATGGAACTTCGGGACTGGAAGAAACTTCTGACGCCGTGGAGAGCCGCGGGACCCTACGGGTACGTGGCGGACCCCGATGAACTCATCGGGGGCAACCGTGTTCGTCTTCTGCACGACGGGAAGGAAGCCTTTCCCGAAATGCTCTCGGAAATCGCGAAGGCCAAGGAAAGCGTCAACCTCGAAACCTACACTCTGCGCGACGACCGGACCGGCCGCCTCTTCGCGGATGCGCTGATCGAACGTGCCCGGGCGGGGGTGCCGGTCCGTCTGATCTTCGACGCCGTAGGCTCTTATCAACTCAGTGGTCGCTTCATCCAAAGACTTCGCAACAGCGGCGTCCAACTGCTTGAGTACCATCCGGTCGCCCCCTGGAGACCCCGCTGGGCTTGGGGCCGACGGGACCATCGTAAGATTCTCGTCGTCGATGGAAAGGTGGGCTTCACCGGGGGACTCAACATCGCTGATGAGTACGCTTCCCTCGACGGCGGCGGCGGGGGTTGGAGGGATATGCACGTCCGACTCGAGGGACCGGCGGCGCACGAATTCGAACGCCTCTTTCGATCCGTCTGGTTCAAGAAAACCGGACGATGGTTTCCCGCCGACGGAAGCCGCGCCGCCAAGGCCGGAGACTCCCTCGTACACGTCGCCGCGAACCAGGAATTCCTAAGGCGCCGATTCATCCGAAAGGCCTTCCTGCACGCGATTGAACACGCGCGGCGAAGGATTTCGATCGCCGTCGCGTATTTCATCCCGGACCGAACGATCCGCCGCGCGCTATACGACGCGGTGAAGCGCGACGTGAAGGTGGACATCCTCGTTCCGGAGATGGCCGACATTCCCGCGGTGAGCTACGCGAGTCAATTTCTCTACGAGCGGCATCTTGCGCAGGGAATCCGCCTTTTCGCCTGGTCCGGTCCGACCCTCCACGCTAAAGCGATCGCGGTGGACCGGATATGGGCGTCCATCGGGTCCTACAACATCACGCACCGCAGCCTGATGCATAATCTCGAGGTCAATCTTCACATCCTCGACCGCCGTTTCGCGGGAGAGCTGGACGACTCCATCCGCGGGGACGCGCTCCGTTCCCGGGAGGTCCGCCTCGACGAGTGGATCCTCCGCCCCCCCCTGGAAAAGCTCCGGGATCGCTTCTTCTGGCTCCTGCGATATTGGTTTTGATAGAGTAATTCGATGAAACTTTACCTGATGCGTCACGGAACCTCCCCGTCCACTCACGAGGCGGGCGTCAAAACCGATTTCGACCGTCCTCTCGCGGAAGAAGGCCGGGTGAACGCGCGCCGGGGAGCGGACTTTCTGTCGCGGAGCGGAGCCAAACCCTCAAAACTCCTCGCGAGTCCGTTAGTGCGCGCGCAGCAGACCGCTCGGATCGTGGCCGCCGCACTGAAACTGGAACCGTTCACCTACGAGCCCCTCTCCAACCAGATCGACGGGATGAGCCTGTACCGCAAAATCTGCGACGATTTTTCCGAGGAACCCGAACTCCTGCTGGTTGGACATCAGCCCCAGTTCGGAGAAACGGCGAACTACCTCACCGGCCAATATTTCGACTTGAAGCCGGCCGGCCAGATCGCCCTCGAAATTGACGCTCGCGGGAAGGGAGCCGTGCTCTGGGCCGCCAATCCGGGCGATTTTTGATGAACCCCGCGAGCGCGCTGCTCGCCGCCGCGCCGCTCGATTGGGAACGGCTCTGCGATGACGCATCCGGGCCCCGATCCACCAGGGAAAACCGGAGGATCAGACCCTCCGGTGGAGGACCCGACGACTTGCAAACCCTCGCGGAGGCCAAGTGGGGCCTCGGAGTCGATTTTCTATTCGGTCCCTCGGGACGCATCGGCGTATACGGCACTTTCGATTTGGATGACGCCGATTCCCATCCTTGGGACGGCGGCAACCTGCGCGCGATGTTTCTCTTTTAGCCCGTCCAGCGGCCCGCCGGGTTTAAGAAAGTTATAATACGCGATTCATGAGCTTCGAACGGCGGCACACCCCCGAAATTCCGCAGGACGCGCAGGGACCCTTTCGGCGCGTCGCTCACACGGTTCTGTATCCCCTCATCGGGGCGGGGCTCGGCGTACTCACGCCGGTCGGCGCGTTTTTGCTCCGCTATCTCCAAGCCGACCCGGTGCTTAAGATGCTCTGGGCGAGGAGTGAACTCGCCTACAACTCCGTTTTCTATCTCTACATGCTCATCGGCGCGACCATCACCATGATCCTCTTCGGATACGCGGTCGGGATTCTCAGCGAAAGCCAGCGCGTGCATAATCGCTCCCTGCGCGACCGCGTCGTCGACCTCCATCTGCGCTCGGTGACCGACAGTCTGACGGGCGCGTATTCTCACGGCTACCTCCAGGAGACGGTCGCGATCGAACTCGATAGCGCGATGCGCCGCCGAACGCCGCTCTCGGTGCTGATGCTCGATCTCGACGACTTCAAGAAGATAAACGACACGCGAGGACATCTATTCGGGGATCGCGTCCTCAAGGAAGTCACGGAAACGGTGAACATGAGCATCCGCGACGAAGACGTGCTAGGGCGCTACGGCGGCGAGGAATTCATGGTGGTTATGCCGGGCGCCAACCGCGACGTCGCCAAAACCGTCGCCGAGCGCATCTGCCGCTCCATCGCGCGCGCGCACATCGGCGACGAGGACGGCGGCGTCCGGGCGACGGTCAGCATCGGCATCGCAACCTTCGCCGGCGAAGGGAAACTGGATCCCCTGCGCCTCGTCGACGAGGCCGACAAGAAACTCTACGAAGCGAAACACTCCGGAAAGAACCGCGTCGTCGCCTAAACGGCCAAAGTGCAGCGGTCGTTGAGACCGCAGGAAGGGCAAAACGCGGTATCGGCGGGAAACTTCTTTCCAAGGGCGATGCAATCCGCGACGCGCTCGAGCAGGCGCTTCACGTCGGCCGCTCGCGCGCGGTCGTAGGGAACCGTCACTTTCCGGCCGACGGCGACGTAGTACAGAGACAGCCAAGCCGGATCGAGTCCCAACCCCTCTTCCGCCCCGAGCCCGTAAATCAACAACTGGATGTTCTCTTTGACTCCTTCTTCGTCTTTGACGTCGAGATGCGTCTTGTAGTCGATCACTTCGATCGACCCGTCCGGCCTCCGGTCGATGCGGTCGACGATTCCCCGCACCATATGCGGCCCCAGCGGAAAGAAGAACTCGCGCTCGAGATATTCGATCGTCCCTTCCCGTGCGCGGTCGTCCTCGAAAAACCGGTCGAGGATCTCCTCGCCCTTTCGGTACCACTCCATCTGGGCGGCCGGGTCCGGGAATCCTTCGTGCACCCAATTCTCTTCATAGGCCTGGTGCAGGTCATCGAGCGATCCCCCTCCGCTGCGCAGGTAAGATTCCAGCGCCCGGTGGATCGAAACCCCCAATGCGGACGGGGGAGTGTGCGCGGAACGCCAGCGATCCCGGTAGCGCAGTTTGAACTGCCACGGACACTCCAGGTAGCAGCGCAGCTGCGAATAGCTGATTTCCACCCCGATTTCGCGCGCCTGACGCTTCGGGGCCGGATTCTTTTCGAGCCAGTCGTCGACCCAGCTCACGACTGGGGCTTGTAGAAGGTGATGAAAGTGTCCCCGTAGCGCTCCTGGCGAAAGCGCGTCAAGCCGGGCGGCTCGCCCGGGTTCTCCTTCTTGTGGTGCTGCGCCGCCACCCAGGCGCCTTCCGCGAGGAAGTTCGCCTCGGCGATGCGCTGCAGAACGGGCATCGTGAGGGCGAGCGGCGTGTTGTCTTCGGTCCGATAAGGCGGTCCCAGAAAGACGATGTCGAATTCCTGCACGCCGCTTCGGAACGGGACCCAGGACAACGGCTCCGTCACGTCGGCGCGAAACGCCCGCCCGCGATCACCCCATTCGAATTTCGCCAGATTTTTCTCGATCGTCTTTAGGCAGGTCGGATGCTTTTCGCAGAAGACGACCTTTCCGGCGCCGCGGCTGAGAGCTTCCAGGCCGACTGCGCCGGTCCCGGCGAACAAATCGAGGAAGTGGCTTCCGGTCACCTTCGGGCGCAGGATGTCGAACAACGACTGGCGCATGCGGCCAGAAATCGGCTTAACCATCATTTTCTTGGAGACCGAGAGAATCTCCCGGCCGCGGGCCGTCCCCGCGATTATGCGCATCGACATGAACAGATTCTATCACTTCCCCTTCCACCTGGCGCAGGAACGCTCCGGAAGCTACGCTAGGGGCGTGAGCCTTTCGATCGCCTGCCTTTTCTTTCTCTCCGGCTGGACCGGCCTGGTCTACGAGGTATTGTGGGCGAAGTACCTCGCGCTCACCCTCGGTTCCACGGCCGCCGCGCATACCTTTGTGCTGAGCGCATTTCTCGGCGGCATGGCGATCGGCTATGCGGCGATCGGACGGGCCGCCGACCGTCATCCGAATCCGCTCCGGCTTTACGCGCGTCTTGAAGTCGCGATCGCCTTTCTCGGGGCCGCGGCGCCTTTACTTCTGGGGACACGCTGGGGGCTCGCGCTGATTCCGGTTTCCGCCGCACTGATGGGCGGCACCCTCCCCGCGCTGAGCCGCCTCGGCTCCGTGCCGCATCTCTATTTCCTCAACAGTCTCGGGGCCGCCTGGGGATCCCTTTGCGCGGGGTTTGTGTTGATCCCGCGTTTGGGACTCGACGCGTCCGGCTGGATCGCCGCGCTCGTCAACGTCGGGGTCGCGGCGGCCGCATGGCGACTCGGTTCGGCGCCGCCGCCGACGCCGCGCGCGCCTTGGCCGGAGCCCGCCTTGCCCCCCAGACGGATTTTCTACGCTGCTGCGGCGGCGTCCGGCTTCGTTTCCCTCGCTCTGGAAATCGCGTGGATCCGCTTGCTCGCTCTCATGTTCGGCTCTACCGTCTATTCCTTCTCCGTCATGCTCGCCGCCTTCATCACCGGAGTCGGGGGAGGGAGCCTCCTCGTCGGAACGAAACGAATCCAGCGCCTGCCGTCCCTTCGGACCTTGATCGTCGTGCAGCTCATCGCGGCCTCCGCGCTGATGGCGACGCTGCCTTTTTATGAGCGCATCGCGTTTCTCCCGATCCTGATCGACTCCTGGGTCGGAGAACGCAAAGGGATGTTCATGGCGTTTGAAGCCGGCAAGTTCGCGCTGAGCTTTCTCCTGATGGCCGTTCCCGCCGCCTGTTTCGGGATGGTCCCCCCGCTCGCGGCGAAGGCCGCGGTCCGAGACCCGGGGGAAACCGGAACGCGCGTCGGCGCGGTCTTCGCTTGGAACGCGATCGGCAACGTCGCCGGAGCTGTCTGCGCCGGCCTGTGGCTTCTGCCTGCGTTGGGCCTGCAGGGGCTTTTCCATTTCGCGGCGGCCTCCCTCGCCGCCCTTGCCGCCGGACTGATGCTGGCCGACGCCTCCCTGAACCGCCGTAGATTATGGGCGGCCTCGGTCGCGGCTGCGGCGGCTCTCTTTCTCGTCGCGGCGCCGACCTGGCGGCCCGGACAAATTTCCTTCGGGGGATTTCGAAAAAAGCTCCCGGACGGAATCCGCTACCGCGATTACCGTGAAATCCTCTCCCGCTTCGAACTGCTCTACCACAAGGACGGGCGGGAATCCACGGTATCGGTGGTCGGATACGGAGACGACCGCATCGCGCTTAAGGTTAACGGGAAGACGGACGCCTCCAACGCGCGGGATCTGCGCACGGAAGTGCTGGCCTCCCAGCTTCCCCTCCTGCTGCACGGCTCCGCGAAGGAACTCCTGGTCATCGGTCTCGGCAGCGGCGTAACCGTCGGAAGCGCGCTGACCCATCCGGTCAAACGGGTTTCTTTGGTCGAGATTTCCCCCGAAGTCGTCGAAGCCGAACGCTGGTTTCGAAAGGTGAACGGGAACGCCCTCGCCGATCCCAGGGTCGATACCGTCGTGGAGGACGCCCGATCCTTTCTGCTCCGCGGGGATTCCCGCTACGACGTCATCATCTCCGAACCTTCAAATCCCTGGATGGCGGGGGTCGGCACGTTGTTTACCGCCGAGTATTACGCGCGTGCGCGTCGCCGCCTCAAACCCGGGGGGATCATGGCGCAATGGTTCCACTTTTACGAGATGAACGCGCGCACCCTGCGCCTCGTGCTGCGGACCTTTTCCTCGGAGTTCCCGCGCGCGTCATTGTGGATCACGTTCACAGGCGATATTCTGATCCTCGGCTCCGATCGGCCGCTGGAAGCGAATCCCGCATCTCTTCCCGCCCGCATGGCCCGTCCGGCGGTCGCGGCCGATCTTGCCCGAATCGACATCCGCCTCCCCGCGTCCTTGCTGGCCCTGCAAATCGGCGGTCCCGGATCGGCCCGACGCATCGCCGGACCCGGGCCGCTCAACCTCGATCGGTTTCCCCGCCTCGAGTACGCCGCGCCGCTCAGTTTCTTCCGCAGGAGAAAAACGAACCTCCTTTTCCAACGCGACGACGGAGTCTCCCCGAAACGCAGAGTCGAAACCCTGCTGCGGCGCTATGTGGAACGGCGCGGACGTCCGCTCTCTGCCGAGGAATTCGCGGCGATCGACGAATACCACGGACATTATCGGTACCGCTGGCGCGCGGCGCTCGCCGAGGAATGGATGGGCCGCTTTCCAAAAGACCCTCGGGCCTATTTAGCCGCCGCGCGGGCGGCCGACGACTCGCTGCGGACCGCGCAAGCCCGCGCGTTCGTCGCACGCGGACTTAAACTTAGCCCCCGCGACGGAGCGTTGCTCGAGCGGGCCGCCTTCTACGCTGAAACGGCGTTCTTCCAAGACGGGAACCGGGACGCAGGCCCAGAAGCGCTCGCGCTGCTGGAACGTCTTCCCCCGAGCGTCGACGGCCGCACGCGCGCCGCGAAACTCTACCGTGCATTGGGCGAGTTCGACCGGGCCCTCGACCGATTGCGGGACGCCGGCAGGCTCGCCGATCGCGACGCGGCGCCGGACGCCGACGAGGTCTGGATGGAGGTGGCGTCGCTCGCTCTTGAACGCGACGAAGGAGCCATGGTCGTCGACGCGCTCGATCACGCCCTGAAGGCCAATCCCGAGAACCGGGACGCGAAGGAATTGCTCGACACCCTCCTCAAACACTTCGGGAAGTAGCGCCCGGGGCCTTGCCAAGGTCCGCGAATCGCTCTATTCTTTATAAATCAGCAACGGAATTCGGATACGCTAACGCGATGCCTGAAATTATCGTAGTCGACGACGACCCTCTGGTCGGCCAGCTGTCTCACGATTTGCTGACCGACGCCGGCTACGACGTCGAATTGATCCGAGACTCGAACTTGGCTATGGACGCCATCGCCCGCGGCCGGCCGAAGTTCGTACTGCTCGACATCCTCATGCCGGGCATCGACGGGCTCACGCTGCTCCATCAGATAAAGAACGACGAAGATCTGAAGAACACGCGCGTCGGCGTCGTTTCCGGAAAATCGTTTTCGGCCGAGATCAACCGCGCGAAGGAGTACGGCGCCGAGATGTTCGTCGAGAAGCCGTACGACGTAAAATCCTTTTCCGAACGGATTAAGGAGTTGATCGGAGAGCCCGGCGACGCGGATCGCGCGCGCGCCCAAGGGGCCGCCGAGGCCGCGATGTTGGAGGGAAGCGCCGCCGCCGTGCCCGGCGTGGAGCCGACCGTGCGCCTGCGCGCGTTCGGCGAAAACCGTCCCTCGTTTTTGCTGGAAACCGAAGGGTTGGTTCTCGTGCTCGACGCCGGAGAAGGGATGGCGGCTCTCGGCGAGGTTCTCGCCGCCGAGCAGAAAAACGATCTCTGGCTGTTCTTGACCGGGCACGGTTCCGATCAAACGGCCGAACTCGGTTTTTTCCCCCCGTTGCGTGCCGAGGGGGTCACGCTGCGCGTCGCGGGACCGCGCGAACCGGGTCGAAGCCTCGCCGATTTACTCCGCGACAGCATCAAGTCCTCTTTCGCCGCCAATCCCGCGCCGGTCAAGGCGAAGCTTTCCCTCCACGAACTCAAGGAAGACATCTACGAATTGGCGCCCGGAGTCCGCGTGATGCCGTTTTACGCGAACCATCCGGGCACGACGCTCGGATACGTGTTCGACGCCGCCGGCCGGCGCATCGTTTACTGCCCGAACGCGGAAATTTACGGTGAATCGGCCACCGCGCTGCAGGATTACGACGAGAAGATCGGCCGTTTCGTGCGCGGGTCGGATCTCATGATTCACGAAGCCCGCTACAGCGACGAGGACTACGAGGCCAACCGCAATCAAGGCCACTCGGCGCTGTCCCATGTCGTCGGCTTCGCCGCGGAAAACGAAATAGGACGCCTGGTGCTTTGCGGCTTCGACCCGGTTTACGACGCGGCCAAACGTCAAGCCCTCGAAACCCGCGCTCAGGAGATTTTAGAAGAACACGGCGCCGTCATCACCTGCCAGGCCGCGAAGAGCGGGCTGCTCGTAGAGCTGTAACCCGCTCCCGCATCCACTCCAGGTTCCGCAGGTCGTCGCCGGGCGGCATCTCCAAAATCCCGACGGCGTGCGCAAAATCCTCGCGCCCCAAGAGCGCGTCGATTCCCTCGCGTCCCAAGCGGCCGCGGCCCCAATGCCAGTGATGCTCCCGGTTGGAGCCGAGGACGGCCAGGCTGTCGTTGAGGTGGAAGATCGCCGTTCGGCCCGCGCCGAACGCGCCCTCGGCCTTGGAAAGCCACAACTTCATCCCCTCCCGGGAATCCAACGCCTCGCCGTGAGCCCAAGCGTGCGCCGTATCGAGGCAGAGCGACGCGTCGATGCCGGCCTCGGCCAACCGAGCGGCGAGACCCGCAAGTTCCTCTACGGACCCCCCCATGCGGCGGCCCCCGCCCGGAACGTTCTCCACGACCAAAGCGAGCCTTTCGGGAGCGGCCCTCTGCCACGCGTCGACCACGCCGGCGGCGAAAATCTCCGTCCCTTCCTCGAGCGAGGAACCCGGGGAGTAGGCGCCCATGTGAACGATCAGAAACTCCCCCCCCAGCCTGACCGCGTACCGGATTTCCCGTTCGAGCAATTCGATCGAACGCAGATGCCGGGGACGGTCGGTCGAAGCGAGAAAGGGAAGAAAACGGACGTGAATGACCAGCCGCTCAACGGGGCTCGCCGCGAACGCGTCGCGAAACTCGGCGAAGTCCTTCTCGGTCGGGATTTGGTGACGGCGGTACGGAAGCATCTGCATCGCCTCGCAGCCCAAGGATTCCGCCGTTTTGAGTGCGTGCAGATAACCGGGTCTGACGTCGCAGTGCAGGCCGAGCTTCACGAGGCCCGCAGCAGCCAGGAAAGAATCGCGGATTTGAACCGCGCGTACGGGAACCACCAAAACTCGGGCTGATTCGCCGGAAACTCATGAACGATCACCGATTGCTGTTCGCAGAACATCCGCAATCCGTCGTCGGAGTGTCTGCGGCCGAGCCCCGACTGCTTCATCCCCCCGAACGGCAGGGCGCAGACCGCGTAATGGGTGAGCAGATCATTGACGCCGACAAGTCCCGACTGCATGGAGACCGCCAAGGCTTCGCCGCGTCTGAGATCCCGCGTCCAGACGCTCGCCGCGAGCCCGAAGGATTCGTCGTTGAGCGCGCGCACGGTCGCATCGATATTGTCCACGGGGGAAACGGCCAAGAGAGGACCGAAGGTCTCTTCGCGCATGCAGAGCATATCGCCGGTCGCGTCAAAAACAATCGTCGGCTCCGCGACGAGACCTTCGCGGTCGAGCACCTTGCCGCCCACGACGCGCGCCCCCTTCTCCGCCGCGTCGGCCGCGTGACGCTCGAAAACCGCCAACTGTCCCGGGAAAATCAGGCGGCCCAGATCGGTCCCGTACCCGTCGTCCGCGTTTTGGCGAAGCGCTTTCAGTTCCGTTTCGAGGGCCTCGCAAAACTCCCGGTACGCGGGGCGCTCGACGAAAATCCGTTCGACCCCGACGCAGATCTGGCCGGAATTCGCGAAACGGCCCCAGACGGCCGCCTTCGACGCGCGCTTCATCGGAGCGTCCTTGGCGACGATCATCGGGTGCTTGCCTCCGAGTTCGAGCACCGCCGGGATGAGGCGTTCGGCGGCCGCGCGCGCGATCTTGCGGCCCGTCGCGGTCGAGCCGGTGAAGAGGACCATGTCGACGCCCTCGACCACCGCTTTGCCGACCGTCCCGCCCCCCACGCAAACCTGAAGCAGCCCCTCCGGAAAGAGTCCGCACGCGTTGAAGCGGTCCTCCAAGTAGAGGACGGTCTTCGTCGTCCACTCAGAGGGTTTAATCACCACCGCGTTCCCGGAGAGCAGCGCCGGCACCGCGTCGCCGAAAGGGATCAAATACGGCATGTTCCAGGGCGTTACCAGCCCCACGAGGCCGCGGGGCGCGTAGCGAACGTACGCGCGCTTATTAAACAGCACCCACGGCCTGGGCACGGCGCGGTCTCTGAGAATACGGTGGGCCCCGCGCGTGAAAAACTTGAGAATCATCTCCGCGGCGTCGAGCTCCATCGCTTCGATCTCCGCGCGGGGCTTTCCGGTCTCTTCACGGATCACGGAAATCAGGCGTTCCCGGTCCTTGCGAAGAAACTCGTGAAACGCGCGAAGCGCGCGGACCCGTTGGGAGAGGGAGTACGCCCGCCAATGGGCTTGAGCCTCGCGGCCCCGCCCCAAACGATCGGCGATCTCCTGCGAAGAGTGGTCGCGGACCGGGACGGAGTGGGGGACGGGATCGCGCACCCGGGCATTATAAATTTTCTTGACGCCCCGTTGAGCCGGAAGTATCCTAGGGTTTCCCCTGGAGGCCTTATGCTCGGAAAAGCCCTGCGCTACTGCGGCGATCACCGCGAACGGTTCGTCTCCGATTTGTCGACGCTCGTTGAAATTCCCAGCGTTAGTTTCCCGGGGTTCCCTAAAGAGGAAGTGGTCCGTTCGGCCAAGGCGGTCGCGGCGCTCCTGAGAAGGTCGGGACTGGAAAACGTCCGGCTGTTGAAACTGGGCGACGCCCACCCGTATGTATACGCCGACTGGCTGCATGCCCCGGGGAAACCCACGGTGCTGCTTTACGCCCATCACGACGTTCAGCCCCCGGGTCGCGAAGCGCTTTGGAAAAGCCCCCCCTTCAAACCGACCCGCCGCGGCGGACGTTTGTGGGGACGCGGATCCGCGGACGATAAGGCCGGAGTGCTGATTCACTCGGCCTCGATTGAATCGTGGATCAAGACGGCCGGCGCCCTTCCCGTGAACGTGAAGATCGTCATCGAGGGCGAAGAGGAGATCGGTTCGGAACACTTGGAGACGTTTCTCAAGAAACACGCGAAGGCCCTCGATGCCGACGTCCTCGTCCTCACCGACACGGCGAACTACGACACCGGAGTCCCGAGCGTGACGACGAGTCTCCGGGGACTCGTCGCTTTCGACGTGACGGTGCGCACCGCCGACCACCCGCTGCACTCGGGCATGTGGGGAGGCCCGCTCCCCGACCCCGTTTTGGCTCTTTCCAAAATGATCGCCTCCCTGACCGACGCCTACGGCCGGATCGCGGTCCCCGGAATTTACCGGGATGTCAAAGCGCTGACCGCTCTGGAACGGAAGAATTTTGATTCTCTGCGCTACGGCGAACGGGCCTTTCGCAAACAGACCGAGATACTTCCCGGCGTGCAGTTGGTGGGCGGAAAGTCCCAACCGGTCGTAAAGATGTGGCGGGAACCGTCCATTTCGGTGAACGCGATCCAGGCCTCCTCGAAAAGCGATCTATCCAACATCATCAACGAAAAAGCGTGGTGCCACGTCGGAATCCGGATCGTCCCCGACATGGAGCCCAAACGCTGCTCAAAACTGCTCCAAGCGCATCTGCAGCGGGTCGCCCCATGGGGCGTCAAGGTCGAATTCGGCCCCGTCACGGCGGCCAACTGGTGGCGCACTCCCGGCGAGGGACCCGCCTTCGACGCCGCCAGACGCGCTTTAAGCCTCGGCTACAAGAAGAAGGCGGTCATGATCGGTTCCGGCGGGAGCATTCCGTTCGTCGAGCCTTTTTCCAATGTGCTCGGCGGCGCGCCCGCGGTGCTGGTCGGGGTCGAAGACCCGTACACGAATCCCCATTCCGAGAACGAGAGCCTCCACCTCGGGGATTTCCAAAAATCCATCCGAAGCTCGGTGATCCTCTACGACGAGCTCGGGAAACTCGAGCCGTCTCGCCTAAAGGGATAGTCCGCTTCGCAGCAACGGCTCAAGCAGAAGCGAAGCGGCGATCGCGCCCAGGACGCACTCGTAGTAGAAAACAAACGACGCTTCTTCGATGCGCGAGAGCAGGCGCTTGCCGAACGCCGTCCCGGCGACGACGCAGGCGAGAAGCACGGCGAGCAGGGGGACGTCCCCCCGATAATCGTACCCGAGAGCCAAGAAGGCCGGAAGCTTCAGAAAATGCAGCCAGGACTGGCAAACCGCCTTCGTCGCGATCACGCGTTCTTTCTCGAAATCATCCCGCAGGAAAAAGGGAGCGATAAAGGGTCCGGTCGCTCCGACCCAGATCGACAGAAACCCGGCGGCAAGGCCGAGCGGAACGTACACCGCCATCGGCAGGTTTCTCAATTTCGGCTTAAACCGGCGCCAAACGAGAAAAATGAGAATGAACGCTCCGATTCCCGGCTTAAACCAGGACAGCTTGTCTCCCGACCATAACCACGCCGCGGCGAACATGCCTAAGGCCGCGGGAGGGGCGAATCGGAAAAATACGGGCCAGTGAACCGACTTCAAATAGGCGATCGACCGTGTAAAATTCGACGCCAGCTGCACGACGCCGTGAATCGGAACCACCGACGCCGGAGGGACCAGCAACGCCATCACGGCCAACAACGCAATCCCTCCGGCCATCCCAAGAATTGCGGAGACCGTGGAGGTCGCGAAGGCCGCGAGGGAAAGAACGAGAATGGAAAGGGGGCTCACCTCGAAATGCTAGCATGATCGAAACGGAGGTTTTATGCGCGCATCGTTTTTTTCCCTTATATTAGCCGCCGCGCCTCTGGCGGCGCACCCGGTCCAATCCGGACCCGAGGTCGTCTTCGACCTGGAACGCGTCGGCGACGGCGTCTACGCGGCCCTCTCCCGCCGTCCGGCTCCCCCCGCAGTCTCCAACACCGCCTTCGTCGTTCTCGAAGACGGGGTTCTCGTGGTGGACAGCCACATGAAGCCGGAGGCCGCGACAGTCCTGCTGCGCGAGATCGCGAAGGTCACGGACAAGCCGGTCCGCTATTTGGTTCAGACTCATCATCACGGCGATCATGTCGGCGGCAATCCCGCGTTTCCCGGCGCCATCGACATCATCGCCCACGAGAGCACGCGGCAAACGCTCGCCCAGTGGAACCCGACGAAGGCGCGCCTGCCCAATGCCGTCATCCGTGACGGGATCACGCTCTTTCGCGGCCGGGAAGTACGAATCAAATTCACGGGAAGGGGACACACCGCGGGCGACTTGAGCGTCTGGCTGCCCGCCGACCGTATTTTGATCGCGGGCGACCTCCTGTTCAACGGAGGCTATATCGGCTTCATGAAGGACGGATTCGTGGGAGATTGGATCGCAACGCTCGACGCGCTCTCCGAATTGAATCCAAAAACGATCGTCCCGGGACACGGTCCTCTCGCGACCCCTGAAGACATCCGCACGTTCAAGGCCTATCTGATCGCGTTTCGCGAAAGCGTACGGGAACACCGCGCACGCGGGGAAAGCTTGGAGAAAGCCCTGGAAACCTACCGGCTCCCCAAAGCCTACCGAGACTGGGGAATGCAGGACATGGCGTTGAAGGACAACATCCGGCGCGTCTGGGAAGAACTCAAGAGCGAGTAAGAAGCTCGCGAAGCGCCGCCGCGAACCCGTCTACTCCCGCGTCGTCCACCCATCGATGGGTGACGAAGCGCCAAACACCGCCTTCATCGGGATAGACGGAGAAACCGCGCTCGTCCAACGCGGCGACCAAAGCGCGCGACTCCTTTTTCCATCCGGGTATCCGGACGAAGACCATCGAGATGTCGGGCTCGCGCAACAACTCGATCCCGGGAACGGCTCCCAACGCCGCGGCGAGACGCTTCGCCCGAGCATGGTCTTCCGCCAGCCGCGGAACCTCTTCGCGCAGCGCGACGCGTCCCGGCGCGGCGATGATGCCCGCTTGGCGCATCCCGCCGCCCATGCGCTTGCGGTTTTTCCTCGCCTCCCCCACGAACGGAACGGTTCCCGCCAAGAGCGACCCGACCGGCGCGCTGAGGCCCTTCGAGAGACAGACCGCCACCGAATCCGCGGTGTCCGCGACCGCGGCGGGCGTCACGCCCAAGGCGGCGGCCGCATTGAAGAGCCGCGCCCCGTCCATATGAACCGGAACGGACCGGGCGGAGGCGAGTTTCTTGATCTCGCGAAGTTCTTCCAACGCGACGACGGTCCCGTCGCTCGTGGCCTGCTCGACGCAGACCAGCGCAGTCCGGGGATAGTGGAAATCCCCCGGTTCGCGGAAGCGTCCCGCGATATCCTCGAATCGCAAGTGAGGCGAATCCGGAGACAGCGTCCGCAATTGCGCGCGCGACAAGAGCGCCGCGGCGCCGGCTTCGTGCTGAACGATGTGGCAGCGCTCCGAGAGAAGCACCTCGTCTCCGGAACGGCAGTGCGTCAACAAGGCGCATTGATTCGCGAAGGTGCCGGAAGGAACAAAGAGCGCCGCTTCCTTCCCCAGCAGGACGGCGGCTTCGCGTTCGAGGGCGTTGACCGTCGGATCCTCACCGCACACATCGTCGCCGACCCGGGCCTCGGCGGCCGCCCGGCGCATCTCATCGGTCGGCACGGTCACCGTGTCCGATCTAAAATCAATCCGGTTCATGTCCCCTCCTTTCGGCAGTCCATAGAAACGGCTCCGGCGCTCCCCGCCCCTCGACGGAGTCGGCGGCCCACTCTCCCAATAACGGTCCGAATTTAAACGCGTGCCCGCTTCCGCAGCCGGCGATGAAGACGCCGTCCTTCCCCGGCCACGCGTCGATCACGAAGCGGCCGTCCGGGGAGTTCGCGTAAAAGCAGCAACGCCCCTCTTCGGCGGGCCCGATTCCTTCCAGGCGTTCCCGGACGAAACGATCCACCGCCGCGTGAGCCTCGCGATCAGGACCTCGTCCGTCCTCCGCGTCGACGCGCGGGCCCGGGAGATGGCAGGCGGCCTTAAAGACGCCGTCCTTCGGATGAAGCGGAAACCCATAGAACCCGCGGCTCGCGACGTCCCAACTCCACACCGGGATCGGTCGGCTCTCGGCCTGCACGGGGTTCTCCGGACGAAAGAACCCTTCGTATTGACGCGTCGCCCGGAGCGGGATTTCCAGTTCCGTGACGAAGCGGTCGAGCCAGACGCCGTTGGCGAGCAGCACGGCGTCGGCGCCTTGGGCCCGCGGATTTTCCAGCCGGCGTCCCCTCTCGATGCGCGCTCCGCGGTTTTCGGCGCGGGCGGCCAAGGCGCGAATCGCCTCGACCGGGTCCAGCCACCCCCCGTCGGGGTTATAGGTGAGGGCGCGGACGCCCTCCAAGTTGAAGCCGGGAAAACGTTCCCGGCCCTCGTCGGCGCTCCAGTACTGCACGGGAAGTCCCAACTCGGAAAGAACCCGGAAGCTGTCGCATTCGAAGGAACCGGGTTCAAACGGCGCGCTCGTGATCGAAAGAAAACCCGCAGGGTGGAAAATTCGCCTTCCGCTCTCCCGCTCCAGATCGAACCAAAGTTCTCTCGCACGGGAAACCCAGGGAGCGTACAGCGCGGTTTCGGAGCCGTACTCGTGGCGAAGCGCTTTCGAAACGTCGCGGCTGGCCGCCCGCATCCCGGGGAGATTGCGGTCGTCCTCGTAAACGACGACCGCGTGGCCGCGGCCCGCGAGTTCGCAGGCCGCGCTCAAACCGAAGACGCCGCCTCCCGCGACCGCCACCTTCATGCCGGATTAAAGACCGGTCGGGTGCCGGTGGAGAAAATAGGCTTTGGCCTTGGCGGTGATTTGATCCATCAAGGAGACGGCGACGACGGACTCGGGAGCCTCGAACCCGCATCTGCCGCAGGTGAATTCTCCGCGGCCCGCCGCGAGCGGTACGCCGCACTCCATGCAGTGAGGCAATCCCGCCTTCACAGAGAGGATCTCTTTGCTCTTGCGATTGTAGGTCACCACGGGATACCAGAGAACCTTAAACGCCTCGATCCGGTACTCGTGCGTCCCTGGAGCGGCCTTCAGTTCCCCGAGTTCCCGTTCCGCGGCGAACGCCCGCGCGGCGGCGCGGCGGCGCCGATACGCCTCGAAAAACCAGAGGCTCAGGGTGATTAAATACCCTACGCCGAGACCAATATCGATTCCGTCGAATTGCACGGGCATATCAAATTATGACTTTTTTCCCCCCGCATTGACGCCCGATAAGGCGCCGCCGCCTCCGGGGTGCTACAATCGACTCATGTCTCTGTGGAGCTGGTCCCTTTTCGTCTTCGTCCCTCTGCTGGCGGTCATCGACCCACCCGCGGCGTTGCCCGCGTTTTTGGCGATGACTCCGGACTCGAGCGACGAGGACCGGATGAAGATGGCGGTGCGCGGTTGCGCGGTCGCGGCGGCGGTGCTTCTGCTGTTCGCGCTGATGGGCGGGCGGATTCTGAGCGTTTTCGGGATATCCCTCGATTCCTTCCGGATCGCCGGCGGCTTGATCCTGCTGCTCGTCGCGCTCGACAGCCTGCAGGCGAAGCGCAGCGCGGTCAAAGAGACCCCCGAGGAAACCGACGAGGGGCTGCACAAGGACGACGTCTCCGTCTCGCCGCTCGCCGTCCCGATGCTCGCGGGACCCGGCGCCATCTCGACGGTCATGGTGTTCCAAGGCCGCAGCGAATCGATCGCGCACACCGCCGTGCTCTGCGTCACCATCGTCGCGGTGTTCGCCGCGGCCGCGGCGTTGTTCTACGTCTTCCTCAAAGGCATCAAGCGCGTCAGCCCGATCGTGGTAAACGTCGTCATGCGCCTGACCGGCCTGCTGATCGCCGCGGTCGGGGTGGAATTCATCCTGTCAGGGCTTAAGAACGCCGGTTTCGCGGGCTAGGTTCCTCTATATAGGAGAGACGCGACCCCAGGGGGTCGGCCCTTTAAAGTAAAAACCCCGCTTTTCAGCGGGGTTTTTACTTTAAAGGGGTGGACCCGACCGGGATCGAACCGGTGACCTCCTGCATGCCATGCAGGCACTCTCCCAGCTGAGCTACGGGCCCTAAGATCCTGCGTACTGGGGACTTCAAGACTATTATAGCAACAAACCAGGAGGCGTTCTACTCCTCGCGAACACCTCGGCGCCGGCGTTTGAATCTTCTCTTTGAAAGCGTCCGTCCGCGAAACGAAATCGCATCCGCTGCGGCATCAACTTTTAGAGCGCGGCATGTTCGCTTCGCAGCTTCGCGATGATCGTCATCGTTCGACACCGCCTTCGATGCGGCGACGCGCTTGTTCTCGATTGCGGCGCGCGTTTAGACATCGCGCGCTCGCGGAGCGCGATGCGCGCTCAAAAAATATTTTTGAGAAAAAAATTTTTTCGTAAAAAAGTCTTTACAAATATGCGGCAAGCCTTTATACTTTTGTTGCTGTTCAATGTTTGCGTACGAACGAAGTAAACGACGAACAGCAATAGCGGTGGATGAGCGGAGTTTACTTCGCGACACTGCAACGAAGGACCAGAGAGGGTTACTGAATGGCCAAGAAGAAAAAGGCTGCGAAGAAGAAGGCGACCAAGAAGAAGGCGACGAAGAAGAAGGCGACGAAGAAGAAGGCGGCGAAGCGGAAGAAGAAGTAAGGCCGTTTAGCAACTGAAGTCTAGGAGAGCCCCCGCGACCGGGGGCTCTCCCGCTTTAGAGCCGTTCCCTCGGAGAAACGCAATGTTTGAATACGACCTAACCGGAAAATACGTTCTTCTCTCCCTCGACGAGGAATTTCTCCCCTACGTCAAACTCTACGGCATCGAAGGCTCTCCACTCTTCTCCCTCGTTCACAAAATGGAACCGGGCGGACTGTGGCTTGAAACCAAGACTTTTAAACTCTGCCCCCGCGGGATTCCGAAGATCGTCGACTCGGTCGGAGAGCCGCACTGCCGCGCGCACATCTACGTCCCGGCGAACGCGATTATCAGCGCGGTCGCCTTCCCGATGGACGTCCCGGAAATGCGCGAGGACCCGGAACTCTTCCACATCGGATTCCGGCCGAGGAAGCGCAAGCAAGACGATCACGGTTCCGACCCCGCGTCTTCTTAGGTCTTTCGCCCCCGCCGCCGCGCCGCCGTTGGAACAGCGCTTTCGTGAATTGGAGACCAGCTTGCCTTTGCGTGTTTTCGCCGAAATCGACGGAACCCGCTTCTTCGGCGAATCCGACTTCCAGGACCACGGCGCGCGCTGCCTTCGCCACGCCGCCAACGCCCGCTTCACGCTGGACGCCTGCCGGGCGGCGTTCGCACAACTGTACTGCGTCCTCCCCCTCCCCGCCGTCTCCCGAAACTGATAAAGTTGTTCGCGATGAGCGAGCCGAACATCCCCCCCGCGTCGAAAGGCCGCGTCCGAAAAATCCTGAGCGAAGTCCTGCCGCGTCCGACCGCTCCCTACCACGAACACTCCATACGGGACTCGCTCCAGGCGCTGCTCGAAGGGATCGGGCTGCGCACGAAGCTCGACCCCTCTGGAAACCTGATCGCCTCGTACCGCCGAGGGAAGGCGGCGCCGATATCCTGGCTTGCGCACATGGACCATCCGGGATTTGAGATTCTTTCCCTGGACGCCGCGGGGACCGCGGCTCGGGCGCGCTGGAACGGCCAGGTGCCGACCTTCGATCTGCGCGGGCGTTCCTTCGCGCTGCATTCCGACGACCCCGCGATCGGCCGCCGCGGGACGGCACGGGTCCTCGCCGGAGACGGCCGGGGCCCCCGTGAGAAGGTTTGGGAACTTTCGCTGCGCGTGCCGCGCGGAACCGTTGTCGGCGATTTCGGGCACGCCGATCTTCCGGGGCTCGAATTCTCGCGAGGCAAAATCCTTTCCAAGGCGCTCGACAACGTCGCCGGTTGCTGCGCGATCATCGCCGCGCTCGAACATCTTTCCCGCGCGCGCCTTCCGGGCGACGTGCGCGCCGTGTTTACGCGCGGCGAAGAAGAGGGGTTTAAGGGAACCTTCGCGGCGATCCGCCACGGATCGGCCCCGAAATCCCGCCCGATCGTCGTTCTGGAGTGCAGCAAGGCGATGCCGGGCGCGGAAATGGGCAAGGGGCCGGTGATTCGCGTCGGCGACCGCCTGAGGGTCTTCGACCCGGATACGGTCCTGGCCTGCGAAGCCGCCGCGGCCCGCCACGCCCGTTCCCGCAAATCGTTTTGCTATCAGCGCCGCCTGATGGACGGCGGGGCCTGCGAGGCCAGCGCGTTCAGCCTCGCCGGATACCGCGCGGTATGCCTCGCGTTTCCTCTCGGCAACTATCACAACGTCGGGACTCGGACGATCGCGCCGGAGTTCATCGACGAAAGCGATTTTCTCAACGGCGTCGAAGCGCTCGCCGCGTTCGCCGCGTTCGGGATCTCCCCCGAACGCGCGCGAAAGTCCGTCGCCGTTCGCCTCGCGTCCCGCTTCACGCCCGCCGACGCCGCCAGACTGAGGAGGACCGTACACCGATGACGATGCCCCGAACCCCCGAGCCCGAGGTCATGGACGACCCGAAGCGCGCCGAGGCCTACGCCGAGGCGGATTTTTCCGAGGTGAACCAAGCCTTCGTGGACAATTTCCTTTCGGCCTTTCCCGAATGCAAAGGGAAGCGCATCCTTGACCTCGGCTGCGGACCCGCCGACATTCCAATCCGTTTGGCGAAGGCCGATCCGCTCGCGACGATTACCGCGGTGGACGCTTCCCCGGCCATGATCGAATTGGCCAAAAAGGCCGCTCTGCGCGCGGGGGTGGCCCCCAGGGTGCTGCTCCATCAGGGACGACTGCCGGGACTGCTGCTGGCCCTCGCGTCGTTTGACGCGGTGCTCTCGAACAGCATCCTCCACCACATCCCCCAGCCCTCGGACTTTTGGTACGAAATCAAGCGACTCGGCAAACGCGGAGGAGCGGTTTGGGTTATGGATCTCGCGCGTCCGGAAAGCCCGGACGCCGCCCGCGAAATCGTCGAAAACGCCTCCGAGGACGAGCATCCCCTTCTTAAAGAGGATTTCTACAATTCCCTGCTCGCGGCGTACACCATCGAGGAAATCCAAGAACAGATTAAGGAAGCCGAACTGCACGAGACGCTCGAAGCGGTTCCCGTCGGCGAGCGTCACTGGGCCGTCGCCGGACGCCTCCCCGTCGACGCCTAAGGCGCCGGCATCACCAGCGCCAACTCTCCGTCGGGAGTCAAGGCGACCGGCGGTGCGTACAAGCCAAGAAGCTCTCGCGTCCACCACTCCTTTGCCCCGGACGGGGCGAACCGGTAGCGATAGAAAAGGGGGCGGATGAACTTCGGCGGCGCGTCGGGGAACGGATTGCGTTCGAGCAGCCCGAGGACTTCCGGACGCCCTTCCAGCAGCCGCTTCAGGAACGCGAAGAACCACGGATTTTGCCGGTAAGGAGACAGCGCGGCGAACCACATCTGCCAGTCCAGTCGCGGCTGATGCGGCTGCGCCCAGCCCGGGGGGCGGGCGGGATCGCCCGGCTTCCATTTGAACTCGTATTCGAGCCAAAGCGCGCCGTCATCGGATCCCTCTAAAACGATCTCGTTGCGCTCCGTCGTCATCACGGCGAACAAGCCGTATGCGTTGACCGTCAGCAGGGGCGACCCGAGAGCGGCGACGGAGAAGAGAGGCGCGGACAGAGGGAAATTCGGGATTAGACGCAGAGCCAACTGCGCCGAACCGACGATCCCCACGAAAGCCGCGAACACGAGCGCGGCAGACCGCCGTCCCCGCCCGGCCCGGGAGCCTGCGGCGGCGCGAAGCCGCGGAAAGCGCCGCGCGAGCCAGGCGTCGTCTAAGAGAAACACGCAGAGCGCGGCGGTCAGAAGATTGAAGAAGGTGTAATTTCCCGTCGCGCAAATCAACGCCATCAGCAGGAGAAACCCGAACGCGGCGGCAAGCCGCAGCATCCGGGGTCCGAAAACAAAAAACGGTAGAATGAGCTCGATCGCGTAAAGCACGAAAACGGCGGCCTGCTGAATCCATGCGGGCAGATGGTGCGCCGCCCAGGCCAAACGCGTCGGAAGCGGCTGGGATTCAAAATGAAACGCGAGCGCCGAGAAGTCCCGCCAAACCGGATCTCCCGAGAGAAGCTTCACCGCGCCGGAAAGAAGCATCAAGCGAAACAACAGCCAGCGCGCGGCCCAGAGGCCCGCCCGCGGAGGCTGGGAGCGCCCTCCCCCGGGAAGCAGCGCGACGGGAGCCGAGAACAGCGCGAGAAATCCGGCCTCGAGCAGGAGGAGATCCCACTGGTATCCCAGAAAGATGCCGGCCGCCTGAAACAGGGTGAAGTACATCCCCCATAAGACGCCCAGGAGTGGAATCGGAGCGAAGCCCGCCGCAAGGGCGGCGGCCAGTCCCGCCCCGGTCCAGCAAAATCCCCGTAGCGCGGCGTCGGACAACCCGGTGAGCGGAGGACCCGCCCGGCCGATGCCGTGTGCGCCCAAAAGACCGTCGATCTGAACCGCGAAAGACGCGAAGGCGCAGAAATAGACCCCCCCTAACAGCGAGGGAAAGATCCGGGCCGCGAACGCATAACGAGGAGGAGCCGCATCCGCGCCCCATAAGAGCCGGGTCCAGCGCGAAAACAACGGACGGCGGGCCGCGATGAAGCGGTAGGCGCCTTCGGAAAGCTTTCTGAAAACCGGGATTGCGTCGTACAGGCGCGCCGGAACGGCGGATCCCCCCGCATCGGCCAAGGAGCGGAATACGGCATCGGCGCCCGAATAGACGCGCCCCCGCTCGTCCCGGTATTGAACCGCACGCTCAAAATCCTCCGGCGTCAGATCGGGGAAGGCATCGGCGGCGTCCCCGGAGGGGATCGCCTCCACGGATCCGTCGGTCCAGGCCCGCCATCGCTCGATCCAAACGCGGCAAAATCCGCAATTCCCGTCGAACGCGAGGATGCCTCTTTCATGTCCCATCTCCATCCCAGGGTAATAGAATTCAGACGCGCCCGCAATCGGATAAGACTTGACTCCCCGGCGGGCGGCCTCTATCCTAAGGGGGATGCGCTGGTGGCTCTACGACGGCAAGAAAACGACCGGCCCCTTCTCGAAGGACGACCTTGCTCGTCTCCCCGGCGTTCTTCCTGAAACGCCGCTTTGCCGCGAACACAAACTCGGAAGCGCGCAAGAAGAATGGCTTCGCGCGGTCGATGTACCCGAAGTGGCGGGGATTTTTCCGCCGTCTTCGCGCGAACGCGCCGGGGCGTCTTTGGGACCCTTGGCGAAACCAGGGCCGTGGCCTCCCGATGCTTCCCGCAGGGATGTAGACGATTATAAAAACGTGGAACAGCGCATGGAAATCGTGGACCGCTCCCTCGCGGCCGCCCAAAAGAGAATTTCGCTTCGAACCGACCGCTTCCAACGGCTTCAAGAGGAACTGAAACGGAGACTCGACACGGCCGAAGCCCTGGACGATAAGATTCGCGCGATGGCCGCAAAAATCGGGGGCTTCGTGGGCTTGCGGGAGGAACTCGATCAGGCGCGCGCCGCGATGGCGATGCAGCAGCACCGGATCGGCGAACTGCAGGAACACATGAAGGAATTGGAGAAGCCGCCCCCGCCTCCGCCCCCGCCTCCGCCTCCGCCTCCTGCGCCCGAACCACGGACTCCGCGCGCCGAACCGGTCTTCGAAGCGCCTGTCGAGGAAGCCCCCTCGCGCAAGCGCCGCAAACGATCGCGGCGAGAACGCAAAGAGAAACGCGGGTCGTCGGACCCTTTCGCGGACGCTCTGCCCGAAGCGGAATTCAAAACCGAATCCACGGACTTCGGTTGAAATAAACGGGCCCGCGAACAGGAAGTCGCGGGCCCGAATTCCGTAGATGCCTGATTACAGCGGATTCGACGAATCGGCCGGGGCCGGGAAGAGATCGTCGTAAAGGTCGAACGAAACGGCGCCGAAATCGGAGTCATCGGCCGCCAGTTCGCGTTCCCAGGGTTCTAAATTCGTGTCTTTCATAAGGTCCCTCGCGACGGGATTCCCGCCGCACTACAGGGTCATTGTACCTCGTCGGTTTCGAAGCGCCATTGACGGCGCCCCCCCCGCCGGTCTTGATTGCCGATGTTGACCGCCGTCAACCGCAGGCGGCTCCGCGAGAGGGCCTTCCGACTCCGCCCCAATGTAAAGAGCCTACGCATGAATTGCCTGGAAGACACTTTCCTCGACGAGAGCTAATGCCCCTAGCGCTGCCCTTGCCCCACAAATCTTACTGAACATTTGTCATGGCCCGGCCGCCATGCTTTCAGCGGCCAGCCGATATCCATCGGCCATAGCGCACAGACGTATCATTCCCCTCCAGACACACTTAGTCTTAGGAGGGGGATCAGCGGGGCATGCCCTCACACTTACGGTCTAAGTGCGGTGTGCGCCGTCTTCGCGGTCGTCTCGCTGGTCAACATATCGTTCGCACTCGCCATCTCGTTTGAACGCGCGCGCGTGGGCACGGGCCAAGCGCGGCCCTCCCGCTCATTTCGGGAGCTTATCGGAACTTTGTCGGTCATGCCCGTGGTGATCGCTCTTTTCGCCATGGGAGTCCTCCTGAACTTTTGCCTAGCTCCCATCAATGTGGTACTCGCGCCCCTGATGCTCTCCTTCGGTGCCGGACCGCAGGGCTATGGATTCGCCATGGCGCTGTTCGTCGTTGGGGCCGTGCTCGGCAACGCCGTCGTCGGGAGCCATTACGCGCGAAGGGTCGAATGGGATCAATCGATATTCGCCAGCCTGGGGGCCGTCGCCCTCGGTCTGATCGCGGTCGGCCTCAGCCGCTCGCTGGTCCAGGTGGCGGCGACGATGGCTGTCCTTGGCGCGATCGTGCCGTTCTTTCAAGTGCCGATGTCCACTCAACTCCAGAGAATAATCCCAACCGAAGATGCCGGCCAAGCCTTCGCGTCCTTGAACGCCGTGACCACGGGCGCAGCCCCGCTCGCGGCCGCCGACGCGGGGCTTCTGCTCCAGAGAATGAGCCCGGCCGCGTTGTTCTACTGCGCGGGTGGAGCGAGCGTCCTTCTCTGCCTAGGATGGGGATTTTTCCGCCGGCAGGAGACCGTCGCTGTCCTCGCCTATAATGGCCAGATCGAATAGGAGCAAGGACCTGCGGGTAAATGGGTCCATTGACCCTGGCCCGCGGGGAGGCGTCCGTATACACTGCTTTTACCGCCATCGCGGCGGCTCTGTAGCCCGAAGAATTGGCTTCGGGGTATCCACGATCCGACCGCAATCGGATGAGACCAGAGACCTGATGCCTCGTGCATTCGGGTCTCTGGATTTTTATTTGTCAGAAGATTGAACATGCAGAAAACGCGCAAGGACACGATGCCCTCGCATACCACCGAATTCATCGGGCGATTCCGGTGTCGATGGCTGCAGCCTTTCAAGGCGCCAGCCAAAACAACGGCAATCGTTTTGGCCGGAGGCCCGGGGTTATCCCCAGACTATATGCTGCCCTGGGCCCGGCATTTTGCAAGACAAAGAAGTCTCAACTTGGCGCTCATCGAGTATCCGGTCATCTCTGACGGCGAAACTCTGACCACGGCGCAGAAGTATGAGCTGTTCAAGGATGCTTTGCTGGCCATCTTCAAACGAATAGCCGGCGATTCCCCTCCTATCTTGATCGGACACAGCTTCTCATGCCGCGTCTTGCTGGACCTCCAGGCCTCTCGCGAGCTTGAAGCCAGTGCTCTTATTCTTTTGAACTGTCCCGCGACATTTATTAGCAGCGCTTCATTCAGACGTGCCGCCAAAAAGCTCCGGCTTCCGGCTTCCATTGAGTCGGAGAAATCATTTCGGTCGTACTGGAAGAGAATTCTCCCCCTCTATTTCCATGTTCCCATGAAGAAAAGCTGGGAACGCGCTCTTGCGCGGCGGACCTCCTGGATGAGATGTTCTTGGCTGACTGATATCGTGCGAGATGAAGTCTCCGCCCCCTCGCGAGACAGGGATATCCCGGTTCTATTCATCCATGGCGCCAACGATCTCCGGTTCCCGAAAGCGAACAGGAATATCCTGCGGGGCGCTTTTCGCGAGAGCACCCATGTGTCTCTTGGAATGTGCGGGCACTTCCCGATGCTCGAGTCCCCCAGGAATCTGTTCCAAGAAGCTGTTTTCTTTCTTGACAAAATCAAGCCGCGCGTGAGACAAAGTTAATCGAGCATGAAGCGACGGCGAAGATCGCGACGCAGGTCGCGCACGACATCCGCTCCCCTTTGGCGGCCCTGGAAGTCGTTTCAAGGAATGTCGCCCAACTTCCCGAGGACACGCGTATCCTGATCCGATCCGCCGTGGGCCGCATTCGCGATATCGCCAACAATCTCTTGGACCAACATCGGGCCCAGGCTTCCGGGACCGGGGGTGCGTCCGAGGCAGCCTCACCCCAACTCCTCTCAAGTTTGATCGACCCCGTCGTGAGCGAAAAGCGCCTCCAATTTCGCTCACAGTCCCGCGTTGAGATGGAGTTGCGTCTCGACGCCTCTTCCTACGGACACTTCGCCGCCGTGCAGGCCGTCGAGTTCAAGCGCCTGCTCTCAAACCTAGTCAACAATGCGGTGGAAGCCTTCGGTGAGGGGAGCGGCACGGTAAGCGTAGGGCTGTCCTCCCGCGACGGCTGCGTCCTGGTGAGCGTTCATGACAACGGTAAGGGCATCCCGCCCGAGGTGCTGGCTAAACTCGGACGACGCGGCGAGACCCACGGCAAGGGCGGAGGCTCCGGTCTCGGGCTCTACCACGCCCGGACCAGCGCCGAGTCTTGGGGCGGGAGCCTCGAAATCACTTCCGAGGTCGGCAAGGGTACAACAACGACCGTGCTTTTACCTTTGACCCCCGCGCCGGAGTGGTTCGTACCGGAGCTTCGGCTTTCGCCCGGCAAGGCCTTGGTGATCCTCGACGACGACGCCAGCATACACCAGGTCTGGCAGGGACGGCTTGACGCCTTGAATGCGGACGAGCGGGGCGTCGAGGTCATCCATGTCTCGACACCCGAAGAGATACGAACCTGGGTCAAGAGTGATCCGGCCAAGGCGCGAGAGGCGCTTTTCCTCTTCGACTACGAGCTTCGGGGTTACCGCGAAACGGGGTTGAGCCTGGCTACGGAACTCGCCCTTGGGGAGCGCGTGGTCCTGGTGACAAGCCGCTACGAGGAGGCGGAGGTGCTGGCGGGCTGTCGGAGGCTCAAGGCGCGGCTTCTGCCCAAGGGACTGGCAGGGTCGGTGCCGATGCATGTGGAGGCGGCGGCGGCGGAGACTTCCGAGAGGGAGCGGCTCGACGCGGTACTGATCGACGACGACGCTTTGACAAGAATGCTATGGGAGAACGATGCTTCCGACCTCGGCAAGCGCCTTCGGACGTTCTCCACGGCAGGGGAGTTTTTAAAGGAAGCCGGCGGGATCGACCGGGCCACTGCGGTGTACGTGGACGCGAACCTCGGCGAGGGCGTAGAAGGCGTCGAGGAGTCGCGGCGCATCCACGAAATGGGTTTTGGCGAAGTCTACCTGGCGACAGGCCACGAGCCGGGCCGGTTTGCCCAGCTTAAGCACCTGCGCGGCGTGATCGGCAAAGACCCTCCCTGGAGCGCGTGACAAGGTCCGAGGCGAACTTCCCTAAGCGGTCGCTGAATCCGGGCCTGTCTCGCGATCCTTCACCAGGCGCTTGAAGCGCCGGCCGCCCTCGCTCTTGCGAGCACTCACCGGCCCTGAAACCTGGCATGACCAACGGATATCGGCGGGATTGACGTGGTCTACAAGAACGACGCGATCGCCAAGAAGCGCAAAATGACGGACATCGAACGCTTGAGATTTCACCAGAATAAAAGCGGCCCGGCGATGGAGAAGCATCACGCCTGGATGCGGGCGCAGTTCGCCGAGAAGAATGTGGAGCCAAACTCAGGACTGGGCGGGGCTATCGGCTACATGCTCAAACACTGGGAAAAGCTGACGCTCTTTCTCAGGCAGGCCGGCGCTCCGTTGGACAACAACATCTGCGAGCGAGCGCTGAAGAAAGCAATCCTCCACCGGAAAAACTCGCTCTTCTATAAGACTGACGCCGGAGCGTGCGTCGGCGACGCCTACATGAGTCTCATACACACCTGCGCACTCAACGGCGCGGATCCCTTCGACTACATCACACAGCTCCAGCGGCATGCTAAAGAAGTCCGAAAGAAGCCGCAGCAGTGGATGCCCTGGAACTACCGCCAAACCATCGCCCGCGCGCCGCCGCGCTGAGCGCCGAGCCCTGGGCCCCGTGCCGGGCGCGTCGAAATACTTGCGGCGTCAACGATGGGCCGTCCTCATGTCACCCGCGCGTAGACTTTGCGAGATCAAGCACCCCGGTCTCGTCGGAGATACGCCCGCTTGCCGGAAGGATACGGCGCACACTATGAGCCCCTCGGACTCCCTCCCGGCTCCTTTGGCTTTCAGCTTTTGGCCTTAGCTTATACCAACGGTCTTTGCCTGACTAGGCGGCCGGGTAGGGTCTCTCCTGTTCCGCATCACGCTTTCCTGGCGTGCCGCCGCCTACAAACCCCGGGGATGTCCAGGACCACTTCGGATTTATCAGTCCTGCCTGTTACCTTCGCCGTGATATGAGCGGCTCGACCATCCCTAACACCTTTCGGCTGATACGTTGACGAGGCTGCGGCGTTCACCTTGTTATCGAGCACATCCGCGCCACGGGAACGCCGGTCTGCCTGGCAGGTCTGCCGTTCGACTTCCTGGGTTGCCGCCACGAGACCGGCCACTTCCTCTTTCGCGCTCCGCTGGTGGAGAAGGGCCGGCCATTCTGCACGGGATGCGAGTGGAAGCCTTCCTGCTGCCGGCCAGGCGGCTCACAACGGCAGATCGCCGTGCCCTTTACGCGCCTGCCCTGGATCGATCCCAGCTTCCCGCAACTCTCCCGGCGCTTCCAGAAAGCCATCGCCCGGCGCACCGTCATCGAACGGGCGCACAAGCTCATGAAGTTCGACTACGGCGACGAGCGCCTGAGCAAGAGAGGCAGCAACGCGTTTCAGGCCAGGCTCGACAAGACCCTGCTGGCCATGCACCTGGTCCTCGCCTCGCCGTAAAGCATCCTGGTGCCGTGATCGTCGGCTACCGGCAAGGCCCGAGCAAGACCGGTTTGTACTCCTGCGCCACCACCTCCGTCCGCACGCGTTCCGACGCCCTTTCTGCCCACGCCCGGGCCCATCCGATCAGCCCCGCGCCGATCTCAGACCCGTCCGAAGGCTCCTGAAAACGACGGGCCGGCAATTCATGCGTAGGCTCTAAAGAGCCCCGGCCGTCGGGCCGGGGCTCTTGTAATTGGGTGCGCGAGGTGGGACTTGAACCCACACACCTTTCGGTACACGCCCCTCAAGCGTGCGCGTCTGCCAGTTCCGCCACCCGCGCAGGGTGCTTGCTACTCAGCCTTTGCCGGGGTCGAGGGAACCGCCGGCGGCATGGCCGCGCCCGTTTGCTCCGCCGGGGCGACCGGGACCTTCAAATTCTTCTGCGTTACGCTGTTCATGCCGACGCGCGACGAGAGGAGGGTCAGCATCAGCGAGGTCACCGCGAACGTGCCCGCGAGAACCGTCGTCGCCTGCTTCAAAAACGAAGAACCGGAAGGGGAAGCGAACATCTGATCCCCGCCGCCGCCGAAAACGGCGAAGCCGGCGCCGCGCCCGGCCTGAAGCAATACCACAAGAATCAGGAGCAGGCAGGCCGCAATATGAATCGTCATCAGAAACGCGTACATGGGATTGGATTATAGCAAAAAATCAGACCCGCTTCTTTGCGAGGGCCGCGACGCCCGGAAGGAGCTTCCCTTCCAGAAATTCCAGGCTGGCGCCGCCTCCGGTCGAACAATGGGTCATCTTGGGACCGAGTCCCGTCTTCTTTAGGACCGCGAGGGAATCCCCCCCGCCGACGACCGTCGTGGCCCCGGCGGCCGTCGCGGCGGCCATAGCCTCGGCGGCGGCGATCGATCCCTTCGCGAAGGCGTCCATTTCGAAGACGCCCATCGGGCCGTTCCAAAAAATCGTTTTGGCGCTCCGAATCCGCTTGGCGAACAACTCGATCGTCGCCGGACCGATATCCAGCCCCATTTTATCGGCGGGGATCGCCTGAGTCCGCGTCGTTTCAACGGGCGAGTCGGCCTTGAATTCCGCGGCCACGAGATGATCGGACGGCAGGAGGATTTCGACGCCCTTTTCGGCCGCCTTCTTCAGCACGCCCTTCGCGTCCTCAACCCGGTCCTTCTCCAATAGGGATTTGCCGACCTCGATGCCCTGGGCATGCAGGAAGGTATAGGCCATGCCGCCGCCGATCAGAATCGCGTCGACGGATTCGAGAAGGCGCAGCGTGACGGCGAGCTTGTCGCTGACCTTCGCGCCGCCCAGCACGGCGACATACGGACGGTGCGGGTCCTCCATCACGCCGGTCAAAAATTTCAGTTCTTTCTCGACCAAGAGTCCGGCGGCCGAAGGCAAAAGCGCCGGGATTCCAGCCGTCGACGCGTGCGCGCGGTGCATCGCGCCGAACGCGTCCTGGACGAAGCAGTCGCCCAAAGACGCCAATTCCCGCGCGAACTTGGGGTCGTTTTTCTCCTCTTCGGCGTGAAAGCGCAGGTTCTCGAGCAGCGCGACGCCGCCGTCCTGAAGCGAGTCGACCGCGGTGCGTGCCGCGTTTCCGACGCAGTCCTCGGCGAAGACGACCTTCCTGCCGAGGCAGCGCTCGAGTTCCGCGACCACGGGCTTTAGGCTGTATTTTTCGACGCGCTGCCCCTTCGGACGCCCGAGATGGGCGATCAAAACGAGCTTCGCGCCGCGCTCGAGCAAGGCCTTCAAGGTCAAAATCGTCGATTCGATCCGCGTGGGATCGACGACGCGCGTCCCGTCGAGCGGGACGTTGTAGTCCACGCGGACCAGCACGGTTTTCCCGGAGACTTCCAGCGAGTCCATGCCGGGGATGAGGGGATTAGACAGCGTCGCGGAGGTCATAGGGTCTCCTAAAAAATGCTTTTGCCGAACGCGCTCTGAATCAGTTCCGAGGCGAGCACGGCGGTCTGGTTGTACGCGTCCTCGAGCGGATTCACTTCAACGAGGTCGAGGCCGCAGAGCATCTCCGAATCCGCCATCATTTCCATGAAGAGATGGCACTCCCGGTAGGTCAGCCCCCCTCGCGCCTTCGTTCCGGTTCCCACGGCGAGCGCGGGGTCGGCCGCGTCGATGTCGAAACTGACGTGAATCCCGCCGGTCTGATCCGCAGCCGCTTCGATCGCGCGCTCACAGACTCGGGGCATTCCAAAGCGGTCAATTTCCTTCATCGTGAAGACGTGGACGCCGGTCTCGCGAAGGTTTTTCTTCTCGTTCTCGTCGAGATCCCGAATTCCGATCAGGACGACGTTCCGGGCCTTCACCTTCGGACCCTTGCCGCCGATGCCGACCAAATGACGGTCCCCGAGACCCAGCAGATGGGCGAGCGGCATCCCGTGTATGTTCCCGCTGGGCGAGGTTTGGGGCGTGTTCATGTCCCCGTGCGCGTCGACCCAGATCAGTCCGATGTTCTGTTTTTTCCCCTTATAGTATTTCCAGGAACCCGCCACCGAACCCATCGCGAGACTATGATCTCCGCCGAGCGTCAACGGGAAGGACGCTCCCTTATGCGCCTTGTAGATCGACGATGCCAGACTCTCGCAAACGCTTCGAATTTCCTTCCTGAAGCGGGTTTTGACGTTCCCCGGGTTCTCCGGGCGTTCCGGAACCTCGATATCGTCATCGTAGACGATGTCGCAGTTTAACCGCTCGAGCGCCTTCGCGATGCCGGCGCGGCGAATCGCGTCGGGGCCGCCGGTGGCCCCGAGCTTGCTCGCCCCGAGGTCCATCGGGACGCCGAAGATCGATACTTTACGGGTTCCGGTAGTCACCGGTCCCCCCCTTACGCCTTGACCGGAACCTTCGTCGCGATGTAGGCGGCCAGGTCCACGACCCGGTTCGAATAACCCCACTCGTTGTCGTACCAGGCGAAGACCTTCACGAGCGTCCCCTCCATCACGTCGGTCAGCGTCGCGTCGAAGGTCGAAGAAGCCGGGTTCCCGGTGAAGTCCTTCGAGACCAGCGGCGTCTCGGTGTAGTCGAGGATTTTCGCCATCGGGCCCTCGGAGGCGGCCTTCTTGAACATCGCGTTCACCTCGTCCTTCGTCGTCTTCTTCTTGACGACGACGGCGAAGTCCACCAAGGACACGTCCGGAGTTGGAACGCGGATGGCGCAGCCCGAGAGCTTCCCCTTCAGTTCCGGTACGACAAGGCCGATGGCCTTCGCGGCGCCCGTCGAGGAGGGAATCATGCTGACCGCGGCCGCGCGGGCCCGGCGCAGGTCCTTGTGCGCCACGTCGAGAACGACCTGGTCGTTCGTGTAGGAATGAACGGTGGTCATGATGCCGTACTCGATGCCGAGTTGGTCGTTGAGGAGCTTCACGAGCGGAGCCAGACAGTTGGTCGTGCAGGAAGCGTTGGAGATGATGTGATGGGTCTCGGCGTCGTACTTGTCGTCGTTGATGCCCATGCAGATCGTGATGTCCTCGCCTTCGCCCGGGGCGGAAATGATGACCTTCTTCGCGCCGGCCTTCAGGTGAAGCCCCGCCTTCTCCTTGCTGCGGAACAGGCCGGTGGATTCGATGACGAGTTCCACGTCCAATTTCGCCCAGGGGAGGTCCGCCGGGTTGCGCTCGGCGGTCACTGCGATCTTCTTTCCGTTGATGACCAAGGAGCTTCCCTGCGCTTCGACCGAGCCGGGGTAAATGCCGAAGGTCGAGTCGTACTTGAAGAGATGGGCGAGGGTCGGCGCGTCGCACAGGTCGTTGACGGCGACGAACTCGAGCTCGGGATTGTTGAGACCCGCGCGGAGCACGAGGCGTCCGATGCGTCCGAATCCGTTAATCGCGACTTTCATGGCCATGGGGTACTTCCTCCTAATTATAGGAACGAAATCTGTCCGGATTGTATGATTTTAGGCGCCCGAGGCCAATTGACGGCGGTCAACTATCGCCGGCCTTCATCAGACCGGGTTTCATGAAATTATTATCCGTTGGCGGGCTTTTACGAGCGACTCAGACTTGCTCTACGCATAGGCGTAGGCCCTTGCCATGTGCCCTGGTCTGATTCGCGCGATGGATGGAACATGAAATTTCTTGGCGAGCCTCTGAAAAACGGTCTTCCGCTCAATGGACACTTTCGCTGGATGGACCACAGAAATTCCAACGAGTCGATTCCTATCATCGGTGTCGACCATCACCCCGGGCCGTTCTTCCCGTGTCTTGACCGAATCGGAATCTCGGACCTTCACATAAAGAACATTCGCTACTGGATCGAACTGGACATTGATGCCGTCCGGCAACATGATGTTAATTGTTGGAGAATTCAAAATGGTGATCCTGGGCTTAGCCATAGTTATTCCTTCCAGTGTGCTTCCACAATCAAATACTGCAACTCCCCCTGCTCCTGATAATCGACGACCAAGCGGCCACGCGCCTGGTATGGACGAGCCCGTCAACCCCTGCGATAGTATAACAGCCCAAGAACAAGAGTCAATTCCCTTGGACCCCGGTCAAGGCGAGGTGCCGGACTTAAGGAAAGCTAGTGATGGAAAATGAACGACAGTGAGCCTTCCCGATGCGGTCCCCGCATTTCAAAACCCGCGCGAATCGAACGGTCCCGGTTCAGGGCGTAGTTGAGAACGGTCCCCACGCGGTGGCTGGGGCGTCTGTCCCCCAGAAAGTATCCGGACAGACCGCCTCGAACCACCGCCCGCAAAGCACCGAAGTTAAAAACGCTTTCCAGCCGTATACCCGCTCCCAAACGCCCCCCGCCGCGAAGCGGGGCGCCCACCGCGAACTCCCCTCCGCCGAGTACCGCCGCCATCGCGCCGCCGCCCGCGTCGCCCGCGGTGAGTCCGCTGACGAGAAAGCCGTCGTAGATCAAAGCGTCCCAAGGTTCGCGGCCCGTTTCAAACGCCGTATCCAGCCCCGTGCCCAAAGCCCAGGACGGCTTGCGCGTCCAGTCCTCGAACGCCGTCAGAGAGAGAATCTCCAAAACCCTCAAATCACGCACGTAGAATCGCTCCGCGGGACCGTCGTAGCGCACGCGCCAGGAAAAGGACTCGATCGCGTTCCCCGGCAGATAGCCGGGGCCGCGGTCGGCGAGCGCGTGCAGACCCGGGCGCCAGCCGATTTCTCCGAAAGGCCCTCCCCGCCGAACACCGGCGCCGACGCGCAGTCGTCGCCGGAGGTGACCCTCCTCCGGCGCCGCGGCCCAAGACGGCGGAGGTAAATCCATGGACGGAGCGTCCAAACGCCCGCGACGCAGCAATATCGGTCTCTCGATCCTGCGGACCGAGTCGGAAACCTCCGGGTTGAAGCCGTGGCGGTACAACAGCAGTTCCTGGGCCGCGTCGAGCACGACCGCCCGGCGCGGCGGCGTCATGCCCTCCGTCAGCGCGTCTCCCCCGTCAGGACGCCCGTCCGCGTATTCCTTCGCCGCCCGGCGTTCCGCCGGGGACATCGAGGCGCGCCGTTCCCGGAGAATCGTCGCGTGCGAAGGCCTGTAGATCCGTTCCCGGACCACTCCCGGAGCGTTGACGACCGCCAACAGCGTATCCACGGGTCCGACGACGGGCGGAGAGCCGGGAAACAGGGAAAGGCGGGGCGCGGCCGCCTCAAGGGCCGGCATCAGTTGGTAGGAGCAGTTCTTGGAGAAAAAATAGTACGGGAATTCCGCCTGGCCCAATTCCCACGCATGCTCGATCAGCGCGCGCACCTCCTCGGGTTTTAAGGCGAGCCGGTACTCCCAAAGATCGCGGAATTCGATGCTCCCGTATTCGGCGACCTTCATGTAATAAGGGGCGGCGGTGTACTTTCCGGGGTAAAGTCCGGCCAATCCCTTTACGGCAAAAAGCATCCCGCTCTGATCCCCTGTCTCGGCCGCGAAGTTGAGGGTGTTGTCGAGCAGCCGGTCGGGACCCGCTCGTTCGATGCGCAGGAAGGTATGCCCGAACATCGACGAAGGGTTGTTCAAGTAGGCGGACGCGAAGACGAGCGCGACGCCCTCGGCCCGCATCAGTCCGGACCAATAGGCGAACCGGCGGCAGGGTGCCAGAAGGGTCCCGGCATCGAGGCCCAAATGATCGGCCAGCCAGCGCGTCCTCGCCGGAAAGCGGCAGCGCAGCGGCTCGGGTCCGCTCGGATCCCCTCCCGGCGGGGAAGGGTCGGGGGTCTCGTCCTTCAGGGCCCGCTTCATCGCTTCGAATTCGGCGCGCGGATCGGCGTTGCCCTCCGGAGTCAGGAAAAAGCCTCCGGGTTTGGCGTCGCTTTTCCCTTTCTTGTAATGGAGCAGGCGCGTCCACTCCGGATCCTGCCACAATCCGGATTCGGCGCGCGCCGCCGAGGCGCCGAGGAGGACGAGGAAAAAAAGACGGGCGCCCGTTCGGACGCCCGTCTTCCAATTCATCGTCGAAGGACTATTAAACGCCGCAGGCCTGCGCAAGCGCCGGGTCCGAGGCGATCTGGCGATCCAGGTTCTTCAGGAGCGTCTCAGGGCTCGCCCCTTCGCTCGGGAACAAGGTCTCGTAGTTCTGCTTCGAGACGGAGAGGAAGCGCTCGGTCTGCTCGCCGCATCCCATCAAGGACGAGAGCGAGGACGCGTACTGGCCTTTGCCCGCCGCCATTTCCTTCTCGATCGCGCGGTAGTTGGTCGCGACGAACGCTTCGCGCTCCATCCCCGCCTTGATCAGCCCGCCGGAGCTGCATCCGAGCGTGCCGGTCGTGATGCCGAAAGTCTGGTTGCCGAACGACCCGTTGGTCGTCGCAGCCACGATCTGGTGCACCGGCTTGTCTTCCGTAAACAGCATGCTGCCCAACCCGCAACCGGCGTCATTCTGGCTTCCCGCGTACGCCGACACCGTCAATCCCAACACCGCAACGGCCGTCAACAGTTTTTTACTCAACATGTACCGCCTCCTATGATTTTGGAGCTGCGAATGAGCTTACAAAATAACCGGATACAAGCATCCTGTCAAGAATACGGCGGGAATATTCGCGGTTCAGCGGTTGAGGAGGATAATCTCGACGCGCTGATCCGTATAGGGCACGCGCAGCGAGTCCGTCGAAATGTCCTGCGGCAAAAGCATCAATTCCTTGGTCAGCATCCGTTCGATGATGTCGGCCTGCAGGTCGGCCAGTTCCTTCGTCGCGCCGTAAACCTCGACCCGGATCGGAATCCCCGCGTAACGGCGCTTCACCAGATCGGCGGCCGAGCGCAAAATGATCTCCCCGTCGCCTTCCAGCTTTTGGGCGGTCTTCCCCGCGCCGAACAGGCTCGCGGAATCCAGGCTCAGGTGAAGACCGTCGCGTTCCTGGTGGACGATCCCTTTAAACCGAAGCGGTTCGCCGACCCGGGTATACGGGGTCCCGTTGGGATCGGTGAACATGTAGACGGGGGAATAGGCGCGCCCGGCCTGCATCCAGTCTCCCTGATCGTTCTGTCCCGACCAAACCAGTTCCTCGGGCGGATAGCTCGATCCTTCGTAGTGCTGAAAAACCTTCCCTTCCTCGTCCGCGATCGTCAGGCTCCATTGGTGCCCGCGCAGTTCCTTTTTTTCGGGACGGCGGTTGAGCACCTCGTGGAGGCGCTTCAAGGGGCTGAAAATGATGCCGGGGCGTTCGTCGAACGTCGTCTTCTCCGGTTGGATCACCCGCTCGTTGCGCAGGAATTCCGGGTGGGTTCGCCGCCAGACCACGGTCAGCGGGGATTCCGCGAGCAGCAGCTGCTCGTCGGGCTTGAGACTTTCGCGGATGGAGTCGAACGCGTCGACCTCGATATTCAGGGCGGGTTTTTGCGGCCCGCGGCGATCGCCCGCCTTGATGGTCACCTCGGAGGGAAGCCCCGTTCCCGCGGGTTCGTTGGGATACTGCCCGATCGCCGTCTCGTTTTGAGAATACGCGGACCGTCCCGAAGACGATTCGCTCTGCGCTTCCTGAGCCATTTTGGGCGGAGCGGAGGCGTCGGTCCCCGGCCCCCCCAATCCCGGGAGACTCTCTGTTTTTTCCGCCTCAGCGGCCTTGTCCTTCTTCTTGCCGAAGCCAAAGAGCGCCTGCGCCGCGGGAATGGACCCCGCGGACAGGGAGAAGAGAACGACCGAGAAAATAAATGCGCGTTGCGGGTTCATGAGTTCACTCCAAGAGGAAGCGGAAAGTGATGATGCCGTATTCGTTCTTCGAGCCGAACGGGAGGGGCTCGAACCTCCACTTTTTCAAATGGTCCATCGCGAGGCGGTCCAGACGCCCGTAGCCGGAAGACCGCTCGACCTTCAATTCGTCCTCGAGCACCGCGCCCGAAGCGCCGACGAAAAATTTGATGCGGACCTCCGCTTGAATCAAGCCTTGATCCACCGCCCACTGCGGAAACCGAGGGATGCTGCGGGCGACGACCCGCCGATTTTCAATCTCGCCTTCGATCTCGACGGCTTTCTGCTTTTGGGGGGCTTCCTGAACCGTCCGCACGGGCTTGCGTGCCGGCAGGGGCTGCGCGATCTCCTCGAATTTCGGCTTCGGCCGGGAAATCGGGGCGGCCCGGGGGCCTAAATCGATCGCGGGCGCATCCGGAAGGATATCGGCCAGCGATTTTCGGCGCGTCGCCGGCGCCGGGGCCGCCTCGGTCAGCGCGGAGGCCTCGAACGTGCGGCGCGCGGTCCCGAGATCGATTTTCATCGCTCCCTCGACGGATTTCATCGCGGGGGCGCCCGTGCGTTCCCGCAGCGCGTCCAACTGAATCACCTTGCGCGGGGCGGCTCGAACGCCCACCTCATCGAGTTTCGGAAGGGCGGCCGGGACGCGGCGGTCGCGCTCGATCAACGGCGCTTGGATCTTCGCCAACGCCGGGCGCTCCTTGGAAAGATCGAGGGCCGCCAATTTCGGAGCGGACTGCATTTTCCCCCGGTCGCGAAGTTGTTCTTTAGGAATTTCCAGGGGCCGCCGTTCGATTTCAGGGGCTTTCACTTCCAAAGGGATGCGGGGTTTGGGCATCGACGGCAGGGCCAGCTTCAAAAAATCCTTCGCGAGTTTCTGTCTGTGGACCGCGCGGCGCGCGGCCGGCTTCGGCTTATCCGGATCGAGCTTCTCCTGCTCGATCATGAATTCCACGTCGTTGACGGTGACTTCGTCGGCTTTCGGGCCCAACGTCCCCATACGAACGAAGGCGAGCATGCCGATCACGTGCAGGCAGATCGAAACGAGGACCGAGGCCGGAACTCCGGAATCCCGCGCGTCCACGTCCGCGAGCGCCGCGGTGACCGTCATTTTGCCTGCTCCGTCGGCCGCCCTCGCACAGCGTCTGGATGCGGCACTCCCTCGCGGTATTGCTCGGTCGCTATCGTCAGAGATTTCGCCCCGGCGGACTTGGCCGTGGCCATCACCTCCGTAAGCAGGCCGTGCCGCGCCTCTTTGTCGGAGCGGATGACGACGAGCGCGGAGTCCGTATTGCGAATCGCGTAGACGAGCCCCCGCTTAAGCGCGTCCAGAGATTTGTATTCCGTCGCGTCGATGGCCAGCCGTCCTTCGGCGCTCATCGCGATCGTCACTTTGTCCTCTTCCTTGCCTTCCTTCGTCTTGGCGATCGGGAGTTGGACGTCGAACGCGGGTTGGGACATCATCGGCGTCGCGACCATGAAGATGATCACGAGGACGAGACAAACGTCTACCAAGGGGGTCACGTTGATTCCCGTCACCGCGTCGTCTTCAAGCTCGAAGCGGCTCTTGTGTGGGCGGCTCATCCCTTCTTCTCCCGCTGGATCGGCTTCAGAGTCTGCATGATGGCGATCTTCTTCGCGCCGAACTGCTTGGAGATGTCGAGAATCCGCACGATGTCGCCGACCTTGTTGTCGTCGTCGGCGGTCAAGATCGTCATCCGGTCCTTTTGGCCCTGCAGGGCTTTCGCGACTTCCATCCCCAGGCCTTTAAAATCCGTCTCCTTCCCGTTAACGCTCAGGCGGCCGCTCAGTTCGAGCTTGATGTTGACGCTCTCGCTCTTGGAAACCTTTCCGACGGCCGCGGACGCTTTCGACTCGAGGACCTTGATGCCGGAGGTCAGCGCAAAGGGGGCGATCGCCATGAAAATGATCACCAGCACCAAGGACACGTCGACCAGCGGCGTGACGTTGATGTCGGTAATCGGATCGTCTTCGCCCTGCTGAGCCCCTCCGGCCATGTTATTTCGCCCCGATCATCACCACGAATCGCGCCGAGGCGACTTCCATCTCAACGGAAGTATCCTTCACCTTGCGCATGAAATAGTTGTAGACGATGACGGCCGGGATGGCAACCGCGAGCCCCCCGGCGGTGGCGATCAAGGCCTCCGCGATGCCCTTGGCCACGACTGCGGGGCCGCCGGCGCCCGCGAGCGCCAAGTCCCGGAAGGCTTTAATAATTCCGACGACGGTTCCGAAAAGTCCGACGAAAGGGACCGTGTTGCCGAGCGTTCCCAGCACCACGAGGAACTTCTCCAGTTTCAGGCGCTCCTCGAGCCGTTTCGTGAAGAGAAGGTCCTCGAGTTGGTCCCGGGAGCGTCCGCGATGCAGAAGTCCGTACTCGATCACCCGCGCCACGGCCTTCGGACTCTCCTTGGCGGCGGCCATCGCCTGATCCTGCTTGCCGCCCTGAAGCAGCTTGCCGACGACGGCCAGCAACGCGTCCCCGGAACCTTTCGCCTTGCGGAAGTACCACCACCGCTCGATCGTGAAGGTCACCGAGAGAATCGAACAAAACAACAGGATTACGAGCGTGAAGCTCTCTTTAAAAATGTCGAGCAAAGCTATGTCGTTCATGTCAGTTCATCCCCGGGATGTTGATCTCATCGGCCTTTTTCTTGGGCGCGGAATCCGTCTTCTTCGGCGTCTTGGTCCGTCGGGAGCGCTTCTTCGTCGGCTTCCCAGCCGCCTGGCCGCCTCCCTCGTCCGGCATGACTTGAGTCTTGTACCGCTCGGGCGCCGCGGGGACGGGATCGGACGCTCCCTCCATTCCCTTCAGCCCCTTCGCCCGTTCGCACGCGGCGGATTTGACGGCTTTCTGGGGCGCGTTTTGACACAGGTCTCCGTAAACCCGTACGGCCTTGTTCCATTCCTTGCGTTCCTCGTACAACTCCCCCAGCTTGATGAGGCCTTGGAGGCGGAATGCGAATTCCTTGGGAGACATCGGGATCAACTGTTCGAGGGTCTCGATCGCCGTGGGCTTGTCGGACATCACGAGGTACATCTCCCCCTTCCGGTAGACGACTTCCATCAGCGTCTCCGGGTCGCTCTTGCAGTCCGAGATTCGACTGAGCGTCGCCATCGCGGACGGAAGATCCTTGCGGTCCTTCTGGATCGTGAACATCTCCCACAACGCGGCCCGCCCGCCTTCGTTCTCGCAGCCGGAACTTGCGGCATACCGGGCGTACGCCTCTTCCGATCGTTCCATATTGCCGATGGCCTTATAGGCCAGCGCGAGGTTGAACAGTCCCGCCTTCGTGTACTCCGAATCCGGATACTCGTCCATGAGGCGCTGATAGTACTTGATCGCCTCCTCGTGCTTCTTAAGGGCGTAGAGCGCCGAACCGGCGTGAAACAGCGCGAGCGGCGTATCGTCGCCGATCGGGAAGTTGTTGAGGAAGCGTTCGAACGCGTGCGTCGCGTCCTGAAATTTCTCGCCGTTGTAGAGCGACTCCGCGAGCAGGAACTGGGCCTTTTTCAGCTTCGGGGATCCGGTGAAATCCACCGAAAACCGTTGAAACTCTTCTCCGGCGTCGTCGAACTTCTTCATTTCGAAAAGCCGGCGGCCGATTCGAAACTGAGCTTCGGCCGCCGTCTCGGTACCGGGAACGGCCTCGATGACCGCGCGCAGGGAGGCCCGGAAGTTTGCGCCGGAACTGCGGTCGTAGACCGCCTCCATCAAATCGAGCGCGTCCACGGTCTCCGGCGCTTTCGGAAACCGCTTCAGCAGCGCGAGCGCGGCGTTCAGAGTCTCCGCGTCGTTTTTAGCGTTGAACTGAGACATCGCCACCCGTAAATAGGCCAGCGGCAGCTGCTCCGACGACGGATACGTGTCGATGATCCGTCCGTACTGAACGACGGCCTCGTCGTATTTTTGGGCGCGGAAAAGAGTGTCGCCGATCTGATATTCGGCCTTCTCGACCTCTTTGGCGGCCGGATACTTGTCGCGCATATGGCGCCAGGACTCGATCGCCTGCGTGTAGTATTGCTGGTGATACAAAGCGAGGCCCGCCATGTAGCAGGCGCGCGGGGCCTGCTTCGCGTCGGGACTTTCCTTGCAGAACTTTTCGAAGAGATGAAACGCCTCCTCGTACTTCTTTTGGTTGTACATCGAGTCGCCGATCCCGAGTTGATTCTCCGCGAAGGCCGATTTATCGCCGTCCTTCATCATCTCGAGCATCGTCGAAAGCTTCTCGCGTTCCGCGTGGGCGCGAACGTCGTCGCCGAGGATCTGGAACGCCCAGGCCAACCCGTCCTGCGCGTAAAACGCGGCCTTGTCGTTCGGGTAGACCTTCAAGACCATTTCATAAATCGCCTTCGCCTCGTCGACCCGGTTCATCCGGATATACGCTTCGGCGGCATACAAATAGCTCAGCGGCCGCCATTTCGACTGCGACGGGGGCAGATGGCGGAAGATGAATTGGTAGGAGGTCAAAATCGCGTTGTAGCGCTGCAGTTGATACTGAGTCTGCAGGATCGAGAACAGCGCCTGTTCGGCGACGTCCGAGGTCGGCGCGAGGTCGATGATGCGCTGAAACGACGTGACCGCCTCGTCGGGCCGCTTCGCCGCGAGCAGGGAATTCGCGAGGACGATGTAGACGTTCTTGGCGAGGGCGTTGGCCGGATAGAGCGACAGGAAATTCCGGCAGGTCTGCGCCGACTGCGAGTAATCGGAAACCTGGAACTGAGTCCACGCGAGCTTGTAATGGGCGAGCGGAGAGATCCGGATCGTTTCCGGATACTGAGTGATGACCTTGGTGTAGGCGAATAAGGCCTCGCGGAATTGATCCGCGACCAAATAGGATTCGGCGATGAAGTACTGGGCGAGCGGCGCGAAGAAGTCTCTCGGGTAGCGGTCGATCACCGACTGAAAATGCGCCCGCGCCTCGACGTAATTGCTCTTTTGGAAGTACGCCGAGCCGATGCGAAACAGCGCCGAGACGCGCAGAGGAGAGCGAGGGTACTTCGCTGAAAACCGGCGGTACTTCGTGATGGCCCCGTCAAAGTCCTTCGCGAGAAAGAAGGAGTCCCCGATGAAGAATTCCGTCTCTTCGATCAAAACCGAGTCCGGATAGGTTTTGACGAGATTCTGGAAGGCCGCGGCCGCCAGATACGACCGCTTCGACAGCAAATAGGTTTTCCCCAAGTAAAACTGGGCCTCGGCCGTTTTCACGCGCTTAAGCGCGCGCTCGGCGTTGGCGTAATCGCCTTTGTGCAGGCTGATGATGCCCTGCACGTACAGCACGTCCGGTTCTTTCAGGTAATGCGGATAGGTCTCGCCCAGGAGAAACAAGTTGGCTTCCGCTTGGGAGAACTGCTCGAGGGCGAGATTCGCGAAGATCACGCCCATCCAGGCCTCGGGCACGATATACGACTTCCGGTAATTCTCCTCCACGACCCGCCAGGCTTCGATCGCCTTCCCCCACTCCTTCTCGTTGTAGTACACCTCTCCGAGGCGGTATTGGGCCGACGAAAGGAGTCCGGTGTCGTCCTTGCGGTATCGGCGCAGCAGCTCCGAGAACGCCTTCTCCGCCTGCTCCAGCGCGGCTTGGGCGGCGGTGTTTTTGGGAGCCAGCATCCGGTCGGTATCCGCCTTCTTGGATTCCGCCTCCTTGCGGAGAATCTTCAACGCCTGCTCCATGTAGCCTTCGCCCACCATGAACTGCGCGTCGGGCGCCTTCGGGCTGTCCCCGTGATTGCGGATGAAGCGTTCGAACGCCTCGATCGCGGCGATCTTGTCCCGCTGATTCTGATAGAGCTGGGTTCCCGTCTTCCACAACTGCTCTTCTTCCTGGGTCGGAACGTACTGCTTCTTCGCCTCGGCCGGGTTCGGCCGTGCGAATCCTAAGATGAGGGCTGCGGAAAGCGTGGCGAAGCGTTTCATGGTCACTCCAAGCAAGGCTGCAGAGCCTTCGTTCGCACTTCCTTTTCCATCGCGGCGAACAGATCCGCGGGTGCGAGGCCGTTGATCTGCTTGCCGTCGCGGCGGCGGACGGAAACCGTCCCCGCTTCGACGTCCTTCGGTCCGAGGATGAACGCGTACGGAACCTTATCGAGGGTCGCCTTCTTCACCTTCTTATTCAATTTATCGTTCGAAGCGTCCGATTCGACGCGGAATCCTCGCCGCTTAAGCTCGGCGGCAAGCGTCATGGCGGCCTCCCTCTCCCCTTCGGTAATCGTGAGAATCTTGGCCTGCACGGGGGCCAGCCAAAGCGGGAACTTCCCCGCGTAGTGTTCGATCAGCACCCCGAAGAAACGCTCGACCGAGCCGAGCAGGGCCCGGTGCACCATCACCGGCGCCTGGCGGCTCCCGTCCGGCGCGACGTACTCGATGCCGAAGCGCTTAGGCAGGTTGAAGTCGAACTGCACGGTGCTCAGCTGCCAGTCGCGTCCGATCGCGTCAACGAGCTTCACGTCGATCTTAGGACCGTAAAACGCGGCCTCCCCTTCGATGCGGGCGTAGGGGATGCCCATCCGCTCGAGGGTGTTGACCAGCGCTCCCTCGGCGTTCGCCCATTGGTCGGCCGAACCCGCATAATCCCCGGGCTTCGCCGCATCCCATGTCGACAATTCGACCTTGAACTCCGAAAATCCGAAACTGTCGAGCACCGCCTTCGCGAATTCGACGCAGGCCTCGACCTCCGATTCGACCTGCTCGGGCATGCAGAAGATATGCGCGTCGTCTTGGGTGAAGCCGCGCACGCGCAGCAGGCCGTGCACGACGCCGCTTTTCTCGTAGCGGTAGACGGTGCCGAGCTCCGCGAAGCGCAGCGGCAGGTCCCGGTAGCTGCGCAGGCTGTCCTTGTAGATCAGGATGTGTCCCGGGCAGTTCATGGGTTTGAGCTGATATTCCACGTCGTCGATCTTGATCGGGCGGAACATGTTCGCGTCGTAGAAGTCGGCGTGGCCGCTGGTGTGCCAGAGCCCGCGGCGCAGCACGTGCGGCGTGTAGACGAGGCTGTAGCCGCGTTCGACGAGTTCCCGCTTCAGCCAGTCCTCGATCAACGAGCGGATCATCCCGCCTTTCGGGTGCCAAAAAATCAGTCCCGGGCCCGCCTCTTCTTGGATGCTGAACAGGTCCAGCTCCTGTCCGATCTTGCGATGATCGCGCTTCTTGGCCTCTTCGAGCTTGTTGAGGTGGTCCTTGAGCGCGGCTTTGTCGGCCCAGGCGGTGCCGTAGATGCGCTGGAGCATCTTGTTCTTCTCGTCGCCGCGCCAGTACGCGCCGGCGACCGAAAGCAGCTTGAACCAACGGAGCCGGCGCGTATTGTCGACGTGCCCGCCGCGGCAAAGGTCGGTAAAAGTGTCGTGACTGCAGTGCGTCACCTTGCCTTCCAGGGTCTCGAGCATCTCGACCTTGTAGGGTTCTTCCCGTTTTTTCCAATACGCGAGCGACTCGTCCTTCGCGACTTCCGCGAGATGAAAATCGTGCTTGCCCTCGATCACCTCCAGCATCCGTTTTTCGATCGCGACGAGATCTTCCTCGGTGAAGCGGTGTTCGGAATCGAAGTCGTAGTAGAACCCGTGTTCGATGGAGGGTCCGATGGTAATCTTCGTGCCGGGCCACAATTCCTGTACGGCCTGGGCCATCACATGGGCGCAGGAATGGCGGATCGCGTCCAAACTGGACTTCGAGGTCGGATTCTTCTCGTCGAAATCGAGCGCGCCGGCCTGCGCCGCTTCGGTTTTCAATTGCAGTCGGGTATCAGCCACGGTTCCTCTTAAATTGAAAGGCCCGTGAGTCCTGCTTGCACAAGACTGACGGGCTTTAAAATGGTGGGCCGTATAGGATTTGAACCTATGACCTCTCCCATGTCAAGGGAGCGCGCTACCACTGCGCCAACGGCCCTAAGATTATCTTGAAGAATAATAACAAAACAGCCGTTCACGCGCAAGTTGCCATGCTCCAAAGTGTCCGTCTTCCTATAGGGTGAGTTTAAAAGACGCGTGTTAACTTGTCAATAACGAGACCGCAGCGGCAGCGGATAAGTTCCCCTTAAATTTCAGCGGTTTCCAGGCTATAATAGCCGGATGATCCGCTCCTGCCTCGCCTTACTGTTTTTCGCAGCACTCCCGGCCATGGCCGCACCGGACAAGGAAGGAATCGAAAAGATTCCCCGCTTCGATGTGGTCCCCAGCACGATGGACGTCGCCGTCGTCATCGGCATCGAAAACTACCGGGACATCGCCGCCCCTTCGAAGCACTCCGCGAAAGACGCGCAGCTCTTTTACGAATACCTGATCGCAATGGGCTATCCCGCGCGCAACGTCCGGCTGCTGCTCGACGACCACGCCACCAACGGCGATCTGCAGATGGCGATCGAACGCTGGCTCCCGAACCACGTCTCCCCCGGCGGACGCGTCATCGTCTACTACTCGGGGCACGGCGCGCCGGATCCGGCGAACGGAGAAGCCTACCTCGTTCCCTACAACGGCGATCCGGCGTACCTCGAGGACACCGCGTATCCGATGAAACGGCTGCAGCGCAAGCTCGCCGAACTCAAGAGATCCCGCGTCGTTTTACTCGTCGACGCGTGCTTCTCCGGCAGCGGCGGCCGCTCGGTGATCGCGCCCGGCGCGCGCCCCCTGGTCAACCTCGTCTCCCCGGTGCTCATGCGCGGCGCCAACGTGACGATCATGACCGCTTCCGAGGACAAGCAGATCTCCACCTCCTCCCCCGAGACCGAGCACGGTCTCTTCACCTATCATTTGATCGAGGCGCTGCGCTCCGGCAAGAGCGCGGTCGAGGACATCTACGATTATCTTCGCCCGAAAGTGCAGGACGATGCCCGTCGGCTCAACGTCTCTCAGACCCCGACGTTGGCTAAGGCCGACGCGTCGGTCACGATCGCCGACATCAGCGGCGTGGTGTTCGACGCGCCGAAAGAACCCGAGGTTTCCCCCAAGGCTTTGATGGAGCTGGAAGCCGAGAAGCGCCGGATGGCGGAAGAGAAGAAGAAGCTCGAGGCCGAGTCCAAGCGCATCGCAGAGGAAGCCGACCGCAAGGTCAAAGAACTTAAGGAAGAGCGCGCGCGCATGGAAAAGGAGATGGCCGCGAAGCAGAAGGCGGAGCGTGAGCGCATGGACCGCGAACGCCGCGCGCGCGAAGCCGACCTGCGCCGCCAAGAGCGCGAGCTTAAAAAGGCGCGCCGCAAGAAGACCTATCGCGCGCCGCCCCCTCCGTAACACCAACTCTTGTCAAAAAAAAGAGGGGCGGCCCGAAGGCCGCCCCTCTTTTTATTAGAAGAACGCGAAGCGCGCTTAGAAGCGAAGCGTCGCGCCGAAGTCCGGTCCGTGGATGACGGTCAGGTTGTAGCCGTCGTCCATCGGGCTGGTCGGCTTCGCGTACATGCGGTAGCGGGCCGCCAGGCTGAAGTACTCTCCGAGAAAGACCTCGTAGCCGGAGTTGATGTCCCACGCCGCGGCGCCGCCGTCCTTGCGGTTTTTCTTCAAGGTCGTCGAGGCGTTGGAGATCTCCGTCGCGAAACTACCCACGC
>PFUL01000133.1 GCA_002790095.1 Elusimicrobia bacterium CG_4_9_14_3_um_filter_62_55
CAAGGACCCCTGAAATGCCGTTATCAAGCTCCTTTACCCCTGTAGGTGCTGTTTCTCATGGTTAGGTTACCCACTCGAAATGCAGAAGACCCAGTATTTCATAGAGCGGATGTCCGCCCCTGCGTGCCCGAGAGACCCAAGCGGAGTCTCCCGCATTATGACTAGACTCGGGTCATGAAAAACAACTCACGACGCTTCTTCATAGGAGACAACATGATCGCCGCTGTCGCCGCCGCAATGCTCGCTCTGTCCAGCCCCCTCCACGCCCAGGAGTTCGCCGCGGAGATGGGCGCTGCCCATGACATCATGATCGAAGCAAAGGCCGGACAACTGCGGCTGATGACCCACGAACACGGCATCCTCCAGCAGATCAACGCCGCGCTCGCCCACCTGACGGCGGTGTCCAAGCCCGCCGTGGCCATGGTCCTCACCGAGAAGGGCGCGGGAACGGGCTTCATGGTGGACGCCTCCGGCCTCCTGATCACCAACGCCCATGTCGTCCTTGATACCGGCCTCAACGGTGGGGTCAGGATCATCTTCTCCGATGGGACGCAGCACAACGGGGCGATCGTCGCCGTTGGCTCCATGGGAACGGATGAGAATCCGCTGTCCGGACGCGATCTCGCCATCATCAAAATGTCTTCCCAGACCCATCCCGAGCCCTGGCCCGTCCTACAGCTTGGCGACGCCGCCCGGATTCAAGAAGGTCACATGGTCGCCATGATGGGCTACCCCTTAGCCGGACCCTTCACGGTCACTCAGGGCGTGATCGGCGGGCTCGAGCAGCGCGAGGGCGGGATGAGCGGCTTCCCGGTCAAGTTCGTGCAAAGCGACGCGGCCATCAATCACGGCAATTCGGGCGGGCCGCTGATGACGATGGACGGTAAGGTCGTGGGCGTGAACACGCTCGGCTTTGCGACCGGCATCGCCTTTTCCGTCGGCGTGGACGCGGTGGATGCCTTCCTGAAGGAATACAAGAAGCGCGGCGCCTTCAGCGACGGCGCCCGCGCCGCGATGCCTCTCCCGAGCCGCCCCCGACTCGCTGAGTTCAACCAGGACTCGTGCCCGACGCTTGATGCGCTGGCCCGGCCCTGGGTTGAGCATACCGGCTCCGTCCCTCAGGACCGTCTCGAGGAGCATCTGCGCGCCGCGAGCGACGGCGCCGCTGCCTTGCAGCTGTCCATCAATGTCATGCCTTGGTGGATCGGAGTCTCCCGCCGCGGACGCGGCGATTCCGAGGGCATCGGCAATCCCGGATGCTTTGTTCTCGGCTCCGCCGCCTTCTACGACAACGGGTCCGACAGAGCTCCGACCGTGGATTTCGTCAAGGTCGTCGGCACCGGCGCCGAGATGAGCCTGAGCTCCTCCCTGATCGAATTGCGCTGGTATGACCCGAAGGATGACCGGAAGCACCGCTGGTTCAACACGGCGCTGGCCGCCCGCCTGGGCTGGGACGAGGACGGGCGCGGGGCGCCCACCGACACGCCCCGTCCAATCCCCCTGCCCGATTCCATCAACGAACTGTTCTAATCGCTGAGCCGGACGCATAGCCGCCGATACGCTCCCTGCCGGACCGGGGGTCTATCGGCGGCTTTTTGCCCCTAAGAGGATTCACGCCAAGTGTCAGGGGCGAGACCTCGCAAGGCGGAACCCGATGCTGCTGACGCGATACTCCGGGACGTCGAAGCTACGGTGATCGGCCCGCAGGTGGCCGGCGACCTCAGTGAGGAAGGAGCCGCCACGCAACACACGGAGGGAGCCCGCGTCTTGCCACGCGCTTTCATCAGTCGGCGCGCCCGCATACGAGGCGTGCCATGTATCCCCGACCCACTGCCAGACATTGCCCACCATGTCGCACAGGCCCTGCTCCGTATTCCCTTTAGGCTTTGAACACACCGGCATCGTCCCGTCGCTGCCGCAACCGTAGCCGCCATTGCCGTGCATGACGGCCTTTTCGCAGGTCGCCTCATCCTTGCCCCAAGGATACGGCTGGTTTTTTCCCTTGCTTGTCGCCGCGTACTCATACTCGGCTTCGCTAGGCAGGCGAGCGCCCTTGAACGCGGCAAAGTCATTGGCATCCTTCCAGTTCACGCAATTGATCGGATGACGGCGCCGATCTTTCTGGCCCCAGTTGCAATAATAACCAGTCGCCGCCGCCTCACACTTGCCTTTGATCACGCATTCCTCGTATTGCTCTACGGTCACCAGCGTATCGGAGATATCAAAAGCCTTGATGGTGACCTCGTGAATCGGCGTCGCATTTTCAGCGCCGTTATCAGTCCCCATCGTGAAATTCCCCCCATCAATGGGAACGAATTCAACCGGCTTGCTCGGCTTGCCGGCCTCGGGATCGTTGCCCACGACATAGCCCATCAACTTTATGTTCTCTTTGGCCGCAACTTCTTTGGCCGCAGTTATTGAAGCTCTGAAGGGATCCATGCTTAAGTCTCGGTCACCGTCGGCCGCATGAAGAGAAGCAACGGCCAAACACAAAAACCCGACAATCGCGATTCCGATTCGTTTCATGTCACTCAACCTCCACGACACGGCATTCAATCACAATATGGGCGAGGCGTGAAGGCGGCTGACAGCGAGTGGTCGTTGCTGTGCACGACGCACAACCTGCTCAAGCTCTGGCGGAGCAGCTTGAATCCGGGTGCCTTCGTGCGCTGATCCGCGAGCATCTTGCGCATCGCCCCGGGGACGTCCATCCCTCCAGGCACACCAGTACCTTGGCCGAAGAACTTGGATGCGTAGCGGTAGGTGCGCTTCAGGTCGGCGTGGCGGCCGCTGAGCGCGAATCCCGCATACCGCACCTGCGGAGAGAAGACTGCCGTCGCCGATGAGCCACCGTGTGGCGCACCGGCCTGCTGCTGAGAGGCCATGCATCCGGCCAGAAGCGCCCCGGCACAAAAAAGGCTGGCACTCTCCCGTGCTCGGCGCGCGACAGCAATCCAAGTCCGTTTAGAGATGCCGAACCGCCATCGCCAATGCCCCAAAACAATGCGTTGACAGCCAGCTCTATTTGTGTCTACAGCCTTACGCGCGAGGAGGCGAGGCGAGGCGAGGCGAGGCGAGGCGAGGTGCGGTGCCTGGTTCATATTGGGCGGAAAGTGAATCCCGCACGCTAGTATTGGACGCCTCTATAGTTTTGTCAAGACTTCGATTCTTGGCCCAGCCCTTGTCTCTACTGAGTCTTGATTTGACTCCCCATCCGTTGGAGCGTCAAAGTTATTCAAACAACTTGAACAACTTAAACAAATTGAAGACCGGCCCCGAATCGTTTATTTAGTAGGATAGCGGCGTCCATGAGGGCGCGGGCTTTCCTTATATCGGCGGTCCTGTCGTTCGCCGGCGGGTGCGGCCCTTCCGAGCGGGGAGGAAGCGGCCCGGTGGTGCTGCGCTATCTCAGCGGTCCCGACATCGGCGGCGCCTCGGCGGAGATTATTAAACGCTTCGAGGCGGAAAACCCCGGGATCAAAGTCGAAATGGTCGAAGGTCCCGCGGCGACGAACATCCGCGAGAATATGTATTCCACCTCGTTCATGGGAGGAGAGGCCACCTACGACCTCGCGTACATGGACGTGGTGTGGGTGCCTAAATTCGCCGCTCAGGGCTGGCTCCGCCCCCTCGACGATTGGTTCACGCCGAAGATGCAGACCGAGTTTTTACCCGGCGACGTATTGGGCTCGACGTACGGCGGAAAAATATACCGCATCCCGGTGCAGAGCGACGGCGGGATGCTTTATTACCGCAAGGATTTGATCGCCCAGGCAGGGTTGAAGCCGCCGAAGGATTGGCCGGACCTGGTGCGCATCGCCAAGAAGCTGCAGAACCCGCCGGCGTTGTGGGGCTACGCGTTTCAGGGCAAGCAGTACGAGGGTCTGGTCTGCGACTACCTTGAACTGATGTGGGGCAACGGCGGGCGCGTGGTCGGCGAGGACGGAAAAATCCTCGTCGACTCACCGGAGGCGATCGAGGCCCTGCGCTGGCTGGTCGACGCGGTACGCAAGCACGGCATCTCTCCTGAGGGCGTTTTGACGTTCCAAGAGGAGGAGGCCCGCCATCTGTTCCAGGAAGGCAAGGCCGTGTTTATGCGCAACTGGCCCTACGCGTGGAATTTGGTCAACGGCGAGGGCTCCCCGGTGAAGGGGAAGGTCGGGATCATGCCGATGGTCGGCGCCGAGGGGCGCGGCGGCGCGGCGACGCTCGGCGGCTGGGGCTGGTCGATTTCGGCGTACTCGAAGCATCCGGAGGAGGCGTGGAAGTTCGCTCAGTTCGCGACGACCGTCGAGATGCTGAAGATCAGTTACGAGAAGGGCGGCATCATCCCGGCGCGTCGGTCCTTGTTCAAGGATCCGGAGGTGCTCGCGAAAAGCCCGCACTTTAAAGAACTCTACGACGTGTTGACGGACGCAAGGCCGCGTCCGGTGCACCCGATGTACGCGCGCATCTCCGACGCCTTGCAGCTGCACGTCAGCGCCGCGCTCGCGGGCCAGGAAACGCCCGAAGAGGCGATGAAGGGCGCCGCCGACGAGATGCGGGCCTTCATCGAACGGCGGCGGAAATGAGGGACGAGGGCGCGCAGGTTTGGATCAACTGGGGCTTCGCGGTCCCGGCGTTGGCGCTGATGGGATTGGTGAACCTGATCCCGATCGGGCAGGCGTTTTATTTCGCCGATGGCTTCGCCGCGCTGCCGGTGGACGCGCGGCTGATCGAATCGCTTAAAAACACCGCGGTCTTCACCGGACTGACCGTCTCGTTGGAGCTTGTCCTTGGGTTGGCGATGGCGATGGTGCTTCTTAAGCCCTTCCCGGGACGCGGCTGGGTGCGTGCGGCGGTGCTGATTCCTTGGGCGCTGCCGACGGCGATCATGGCGATGGCCTGGCAGTGGATTTTCAACGCCGAGTACGGCGTGATGGGGGATTTGTTCTTCAGGGTCGGCCTCGTCTCCTCCCCGCAGATCGCTTGGCTCGCGAAACCCGGTCCCGCGATGGCGGCCTGCGTGCTCGCCGATGTCTGGAAGACGACGCCGTTTATGGCGCTGCTGTTGATGAGCGGCCTGGCGACGATCCCCGACGACCTCTACGAGGCCGCCGAGATCGACGGCGCCGGGTCCGTTCGGCAGTTTTTCGTCATCACCTTGCCCATGCTCAAGCCGACGATCGCGCTCGCGGTGATCTTTCGCGCGATCCAAAGCTTCGGCGTCTTCGATCTGGTTTGGGTGCTGACCGGCGGCGGTCCCGGCGGAAAGACTCAGATGATCGCGCTCTACGTTTACGACACCGTGTACCGGTATCTGGACCTCGGCTACGGCTGCGCGCTGACAATCGTGATGGCGGGCTGTCTGCTCGTGATGTCGGGGTTTGTTTTGCTGGTCACCGGGAGGGAAGAGGCGTGAAACCCTCGAAATGGGCGCAAGGCGCGCTCGGCATCGCGGTCGCGATCGTGACGCTCTGGAGCCTCGGGCCGTTTCTGTGGCAAGTGATCACCTCGCTCAAGCCTCCGGCGGAGGTGGTCTCCGTGCCGCCGACCTACTGGCCGTCCTCTCCGACGATCGACAGCTACTTCAAGATTTTCGAGAACCGCCCGTTCGCCACCTACATTCTAAACAGCTTCCTCGTCGCGCTGGGCACCACGGTGCTTTGCACCGCGATCGGGACGCTGGCCGCCTACGCGTTCGCCCGCCTTTCGCTTCCCGGGGGGAAATGGGCGGTGCGGACGATATTGTTCATCGCGCTTTTTCCGCCGACGATTCTTGTCGTGCCGCTCTACAAGCTCATCAAGTTCTTCGGGCTCTTAAACAACCCGTTGGGACTGGTGCTGCCCTATACCGCGCTGAACCTGCCCTTTACGATCTGGGTGCTGATGACCTTCTTCAAGCAGATTCCGCGCGACATCGAGGAAGCGGCCGCGGTTGACGGTCTCTCGCGATGGGGGACTCTGATCAAGATCATCGCCCCGCTCTCGGCGCCGGCCATCGCGACCACCGGCATCCTCATTTTTATTTTTTCCTGGAACGAGTTTCTGCTCGCGTTGACCTTCATGTCGCGCGACGCCGCGCGCACCGTGCCGGTCGGCATCGCGCTGCTTTCGGGCGTTACGGTCTACGAGGTGCCGTGGGATCAGATCTCAGCGGCGGTCGTGCTGACCACGATTCCCGTCGTCTTGATGGTGCTGGCGTTCCAGAGGCGCATTATCGAAGGACTCACCGCGGGAGCGGTCAAGGGGTAAAC
>PFUL01000090.1 GCA_002790095.1 Elusimicrobia bacterium CG_4_9_14_3_um_filter_62_55
TCGGCGTTCGCGAACAACCGGAAGTCGCCGCTGGGCATGTCGGGGATCGTGACGACGGCCGAGAAATAAGTCGGCGGGAAGTAGTGGTCCCCGAATCCACCGGAGACGGTTGCCGCCGTCGACAGCGGGATCGCGTTCACGCTGACGAAGACGCCGTCGGTATTGAAGGCCGGTGAGGGCAACTCGACCCAAGCCCTGATCGCCGGCCGCCGCGCGAACGGCGGCAAGGTAATCGTGCGCCGTCCCGACGCCACGAAGACCCCGCTGGTCGTCACCGCGTCGAAGCCGCCGAGATGGGCCGTGATGGTATAGGTGTCGGCGGGAACCTCGAAGCGGATGAACTGCTTCGCGACGAAGCGGCCGAGCGACGGGTCCCACTGTCCGCCGTCGTCGAAGGTCATCGTCCCGGCCGGCAGATGCAGCGGCCGGTTCTGCACAAAGGTGGAACTCGCGTTGGCCACCTGCAGGTCGCCCCAGAGTTCAAATTCCTGGGTGCTCCCCGCCTGCAGAGTCGGCACGATCACCAAGGACGGCGAGCGCTGCAGCAGCACCTTGAGCGCCCCGGCGGTGGTCGACGACAGCGTCACGTTCTCGGCCGCTCCGAACGCCGCAATCAGCCCGGAGGAATCGATCGTGACCGAGGCCCCGCCGATCAGGTAGTTCGCCTTGAGGAAGTTGAGCCTGTAGCCCCCGGGAGCCAAACCGCCGAACGAGAACCGGCCCAAAGAATCGGAAAGCACCGAGCCCCCACCCAAGCGGCCGAAGGCATCGACGATCACGCCCGAGAGCGGCAAATTCGGCGTGGTCCCGGCATCGAAGACCGTGCCGTCGAGCTTCGAGGAGACGACCTTAACCAACAGCGAGTCGTTGGTCACGCCGCCGCCGACGTCCACGCGGACATAATAGAGGCCCGAGGGCACGCGCGCCCCGTTTTGGATATGCCGCGCGAAGCGGCCGTCCCAGGCGATCTGACCCAGCGCCGGCTGGCCTTGACCGCCGAATTCCTGGATCGGAGTGGGCGCCGTGCCGGTGCGCAGCGGCAACGAGGAGATCAGCACCCGCCAGCTCAAGGACGGGTCCGAAAGGGTGAAGTTGATGAAGGCCGCTTCCGGCGTCGAGACGTCGCCGTTGGGAACGATGGTCGCCGAGGTCTTGCCGAGGCCGAACGGAACCGTGGAGACCGAGACCCCGGTCAATACGTTCGTCGGGAGCACGTCGACGGCGGTATAGCTGACTTCGGGACCCGCGACATTCCACGCGAACTTGACGTTGAACGGACCCGGCTGCGACCCCCGCGCGAAGAAGGTCGCCGAACTGCGGCCCGCCGCGAACGAGGCGATCGCGGAATTGGTCATCGTTACGTTCGTACCGGTCGAGACCAACAAGGACGCCGCCGTAGGGAAGACGCCGGTGGTCGGATCGAACCGCTTGCCGGTGAGCGTCACATGAATCGTTCCGGTCGCCGTCGCGACGTTGTCGCAGCGGTCGAAGCCCTCGAGCACCAACGCCTGCGAGGTCGCGTTCTGCGTCAAACTAAAGAACGCGTTGCGCGCCCGGAAGAACTCGGCCGATCCCGGGTTCACCGCCAGGGAAGGCTGGCCGTTGAAGAGCGGCTCGGTATTGGTCGTGCCGCTGGAAGCCGAACCCATAAAGAAGGTCTGGGTCCCCAGACGGTCGCAGGGAACGGTGAAATTCGAATAGGTGAAGGTCACGGTAGACCCGGCGGCGATGTTCGCCGTCGCGCGCGCCCCGACGGCCGGGATGCCGGCAGGGAATTCCAGGTTAAACGACGCGCCCGGAGTCACCGTCACCTGTCCGGGGCCGGCCCCGGCCTGCGGGAACGGGAAGCCGGGCGGCACGCCAAAGGTGATCAAACCCGTCGCAGAAATCCCCTCGCTGCCGACGAGATAATCGACGCTCAACGACGGGATCGAGCTGCCTGCCGTGGTGCTCGACATCGCGAGGGTCGCCGTACCCTGGCCCGCGGCCGCGGTCTGCCCCTGTTTCTTGAACGGATCGAAGAGGGTGAAGTCGATCCCCGTCAACTGACCGCTCGCCGGGACGAACACAGGCTCGGCGCCCTGGCCGCTCGGCGAGTAGACGCCCTGAGGTTCATCCGGATCGGGGAGGAAGTCATCATCGGCGTCTATAAAGGCGCGCACGAAGTACGGCTGATCGCCGGGGAGGCTCGCGTCATAGGGCCCCACGCCGGTCGGGATGCGGCGGCTGGCGATCGGTCGTCCCGAGAAGCTCGGGTCCGGCCAGAATTCAACGATGACCTGGCCCGCGCGCAGGCCGTCGTAGCTGATACGGCCGGTCACGCCGGCGAATCCGGTGGTCGCGGTGGTCGCGGCGATCGAGAAAGTCAATCCGGTGACGCTCTGGCCGGCGCGCAAAAACACCGGGGTCGCCGTCTCGCCGCCGAATTGGCCCGAGTCCTCGCCCTCTTGGATCTCGAAGTCGAAATTCACATCGATGAACGCGCCGAGATAGTAGCTGGCGCCGGTCGCCAGACTGTCGAAGAGGAACGCGCCGGGACCCGACAAGGATCGAGCGCCGAGGAACGCGCCTTCTTGGTCAAAATCGCTTTGATTGAACAACGCGACGATGACCTGTCCGCCCTGGCTGCCCGTGTAGGAGACTTCTCCCGCGATCGATCCGAGGTCGCCCGCCGAGCCCTGGAACTGCAGCTGGTAGCCGCCGGTCACGCCGCCGGACACCGATTTCGCGACGATGGTGTAGACGCCGGATTCGGGCAGCGGGAAGTTGACGATGCGGGCGTTCCCATCGCCGGAGAGCGCAACGGCGGAGTACAGCGCGTCGCCCTTCGGCCCGAGCAGTTCGAGTTCGGAACCGAAGCCCGTGAAGCCGGTCGCGTTCAGCGTCAACGAGACGAGTTGGCCGCGGGAACCGGCGAAGAAGTACTTGTCCTGGAACTGGCGGCCCGAACCGCTTTCATCGGACGAGCGGCAGTCTGAAACGCTCAAAGTGCCGTTGGTGAGCCCGGGGGGCGCCGTCGTCAGCGGATCGCGGTCGCACAAATCGAAATCGATGCCGCCGGCGGGTCCTTGCAGGAACACGCCGTCGAAACCGCCCTGGCCGAAGGCCTCCGCGGAATCGGGCAAACGGTTGTTGTTGTAGTCGACGAAGCCGCGCACGAAATAGAGTCCGGTATCCAGACCGTCGAAGGTGTAGGGAAGAGCGCCCGCGGCGAAGGGAATCGTCGTCACGCGCACCGGGATATCCCTGCCGGCTTCAAACAGCATGACCTGCACCGGACCCGTGGACGCGCTCACCCCGCGGTACTCGACGCTGCCCGAGAGGTCATTGGCGCCGCCGCCGGCCGCCGAGCCGACGTCGGTGAGCGTGCCGGACAAGTCCGAGCGGATCGGGTTGTCGGCGCTGACCGTGACCGTCGACCCGGCGTTGACGAAACCGCTCGCCTCGAACGACGGGGCGAAGAAGCTGTCGTTGTTGCCGTCCTTAAACGCCCGGAGGAAATAGTCCCCCGGGGGAACGTTCGCGATGCTGAACTGGAAGACGGCAGGGCCCCCGGTCGCGTTCTTTTGGAAGCGCGGGTTTCCGACGAAGGTGCTCGTGGTGAACGCCTGCACGACCACCGGTCCGGGTTGGCCGCCGTTGTAGGTGATGTTGCCGGCGAGTTCGCCGACCTCGCCCGCGGCGCCGCCGGCGCCGGCGTCGAAGATCACGACATTGATCCCGGTCGTCGCGCCGACGCTGGTGCCGCTGGAGACGGAGATCGGGGATTGGCGCTCGAAGAAGGGCTCCCCGAAATCGGAGCGGTTGTTGCCGTTGGAATCGACGAAGCCCCGGACGCGGAAGTTCGCATTAGCGGCCAAGAACGGAATCGTGTACGAGTAGGTCGATACGCCGACCGTGCGCGCGAGGCGGACCTGGTTCCAGAAGCCTTCCCCGTTGCCTTCGGCGCTGGCCTCGAGCAGCAGATCGCCCAACGCGGCGCCCGCGTAGGTCGCGGTTCCCGAAACGGCGCCGTTGGGCGGGTCGTAGAGCAGGAAGGTTCCCGCAGCGACGCTGCTCGAGAGCGGCACGAAGATGGGATCGGGGGCGCCGTCGTCGTTGGAGTCGTACAAGCCGATGGGCTCCTTGAAATCCCCTTCGAATTCCGGAGTCCCGTTGCCGTTGGTGTCGATGAACGCCCCGATGTAGTAGCTCGTGTTGCCGATCACGCTCTGCGTGAACGACCCCGTCGAGGTCAAGGTTTTAATATAAAGGATGTTCTCGATTTCCGGATCGGTGGCGATGCCGATAAACACCGAACCGGTCGAACTCCCCGTGTAGGAAACGGTCGCCGCGATCACCGAGTTGCCGGTCGAACCGAGGCCGGGGTCCTTGAGGAGCAGGTTCACCGTCGTGGTCGACTCGGCGGTCACCGTCACCGGGTTCGATGAAACGCGGGCCTCGAGGACGTCCGGCGCCCGGTTTCCGTTCTCGTCGACGTAGGCGCGCAGGATGTAATTCGTCGCCGGCGCGATGAAAGGAAGGGTGTAGGCGCCCGCCGCGGAAAGCGTGGCGAATTGAACCACGTCGATGTCGCCGCAATCGGAGCAGGAGCGCGGGCCGATCTCGACGCGGATGGTGCCGGTCTTCGTCCCCTGCCGCGTGAGCGTGCCGGACACCGCGCCGACCGCGGGATCGGAGAGCGTCACCGAAACACCGGAATTCTGGAGCACGCCGCCTTGGATTCTCAGGGCCGTCAGCGAGGAAGCGCTGATGCCGTACTGGCCGCTCGGCTCGTTGGCATCCTTCACGCTGTTGCCGTTTCCGTCGCGGAACGCGCGGAGGAAGAAGGTCCCGTCGGGCAAACCGCTTATCGTGAACGCGCCGATCGACGGCTCGGTCTTAATGAAGAACGGGAAGGCGTTCGTCGTCGAGGTGCTGTCGAAGAGCTGCAGGTGGACGTTCCCCCCCGCGCCGCCGGAGTAGTTGGTCACTCCGGCGATTTGGCCGGCGAAGCCGCCCACGACGCGCAGACTAAGGTCGTAGGGGCCGGTCCGGTTCGGGTCGAACGAAGTCGGCTCGAGCGTGTACACGCCCGCTTCGTTCAGGTCGACCTCGACGAACGCCCCGCCCGGGTTATTGTCGGACGCGATCACCCCGCCCTGCGGGCCGACCAAAATCAAATCCGGGCCAAAGGCGGGCGAGAACATCTCCGCCTGAACCCGGGAGCCCACTCCCAAGGATCCCGCCGCGCCGCCGCCCACCGTGAACCGGTAGAGATCGGTCCGTCGGCCGGGCCCGCGGTCGAGGGCCGGGCAGTCGGTCGCCGACAAATCCCCGAACACCACATTGCCGTTCGCGGTGATCGCGCTTTGGTCGCAGATGACGACATTGCGGCCGGACGCGGTGTTGCCGCCCAAAATCTGGATCGGGAACGGCGCGACGATGCCGCCGTGGGTGCCGGCCGGCTCGCCCGCGTTAAAGGCGCTGTTGGAATTCGTGTCGCGGAAGCCCCGCACGTAATAGGTCCCGTCGTCGAGGCCGGTGAACGAATACGGGTTCAGCGTGCTTTCAGCCAGATACGAAGACCCGACCGGCAAAGACGAAAGCCGGATTCGGAAGGCGCCCGAGGTCGTTGCGGTGAAGGTGCTGACCGAGCCCGAGATCGTGCCCCCGCCGGAGGGACGCGCGACGACGACGCCGGATGGCACGCTTTCGTTGTTGCCGAAGTCCACCGCGATGATTCGGTAGAAATTGTCGATCCCGGCCACCGGGGCCGTGTCGACGAAGTTCCCCGTGACGACCAGGCCGGTGGCGCCGCCGAGCATGAACTCGTGCGTGATCGTCTTAAACGGCAGAGAGGTGCTCGTTGTCCGCTGGACGCGGAACCCGGCGAGATCATCGAGCGGGCCGCCGTCTCCGTCCAACGAGGGTGCGCCCCAGACCAGGGCCGTTCGCCGCAGTTCCGCGGTCGGGACGACGCCCGAGGGCGAACCCGGAGCGACGGTGTCCACCTGGATGGAGAAATCATTCCCGGCGGAAGGCCCGCCTCCGACCGCGATCGCGGAACCGAAGATCCCCGCGTCCTCGCCCGGATCCGCGATTTGGTTGGAGGTCAACACGTTGACGAAGGCATGGAGGAAATAGGATTGACCGCCGCTGACCGGCAGGAAGTAGCTCTGATCCGGACTGAACGGCAAGGTGACGAAGTTTTCCAAACCCGCCAACGGATTGGAACTCGTGAACGCCTGGAGAATGATCGGCCCGCGCTGACCGCCGGAGTAGGTCAGGCGCCCGGCGACGGACGGGGCCGACGCCGCTCCGGTGACCACCGAGTTGGTCGCGGAGTACGCGCTGAACACCGCGTTGAGATTTAGCGCCCGCACCCGGTAGTAGTAGGTGGACTGCGGGGACAGCGAGATATCCGTCGCGCCCGCCACGGTGGGCGAGGCGACGAAAACGAACGGTCCCGTCTCCGCGATCGAGCGTTCCAGATGGTAGATCGTGTCCCCCGGCTGGTTGCCGACTCCGTCCCACGAGACGATGGCGCTGCTGATGAACGCGCTGGCGACGGGCTGTCCCGGAACCGCCGCGAGGGAACCGACGGCCTGCACCGTGACGCTCGAGCCCGCCCCAAGGGCGTTGAGAGCGCGGATTCCCGTGATCTCCGAGAACGCGTTCGGGGTCAGCAGATCCGAGAAGCTCGTCGCGTTCGCGCCGAGGGTTTCCCGCACACCCTCGGTCGAGGTCAGGAGATGGTACGCGGTGGCGCCGGGAGTCGTGTTCCAGGTCCAAAGCACCTCGGTCGGCGAAAGGGCCAGGCCGACGAAATTGGAAACAGCGGCCGGGACCGTCGCCCCGCGGACGACGAGATTGACGTTCGCGCCGCCCCCGGCGGGGATCGTGAACAACGACGCCGAGCCGCCGAAGCGCTCTCCGGAGTCGTAGGACTCGTCGCCGTCCGAGTCGACGAAGGCGAACACCGAGTAATCGGTGGCCGGCCGCAGCAGGCCGACCCCATAGAAGACGGACCCGCCGGCCGGGATCTGACCGGGGAATTGGAATTCGCGGTTCTCGAATTGGAACTGCGGCGAGCCGAACTGGCCGCGTCCGGCGATGATCACCACCGACTCGTTATTGAGGGCCTGCTCAAACACCAAGTCGCCGGTGATCGAGGACTTGTCGAACAAAGAGATGTCGCGGTTCGCGGCCGTGGCGCCGTTGTCCACGAAGATCGGGGTGAACAGCGCCGAGAGGTCGGAGATCGAACCGGAGGAGTCTCCGTGCACGCCGAAGGGCTCGGGGCCGTCGGGGTTCATATTGAAGTTCCCGTCGCGGAAGGCGACGATGTAGAAGGTGTTCGGCGTCGGCAGATCGCCCAGCGTAAACGCCCCGGTGGTCGTCTGCAGCGTTTCGGCCACGATCAACGGATCCTTTTCGAAGTCCGGGCTGGTTGACGCGACGATGACGAAACTACCGAAATCGAGCACGCCGGAGTACGACAAGGAACCGGTGATCGTGCCGACACCCAAGGACATCACGAAATCCTGGCCGGTCGTCGTCGACCCGGAGACGGTCTGCACCGGATGGAAGGTGCCGCCCTTCTGGTTCGGGTCGGCGTCGACGTACGCGTCCACTTCGAAAAAGCCGGGGAAGGGCAATTGCAGCGCGTACGGGTAGGAGGTGGTGCCCCCGGACAAGGTCACGACCGTCGTGCTCACGATCGGCTGACAGCCGGCCGGGGCCGGGCCGCAATCTTGAATCGCGCGCACGAACATCGGGCCGGTGTTCCCGCCCGTGTAGCCGATCGTGCCGCTCATCGCGACGATCGTCGAACCGGAAAGCTCGAAGCGGGCGAAGACCCGGCCGCTGTTGTCGTTGTAGTCCCCGTCGAAATCGTTCATCGCGAGGAAGAGATCCCCGAAGAACTCCGAGGTAAACACCGTCCCCGTTCCGACGCGGAACCACGGGCTCGGCCCGATGCGTCCGATCAGTTCCCCGCGGCGGGCATCAGGCAAAATCGTGTTCTGGCCGATCGTGCCCGCTTTGCCGGCGGGCGTCACCGTGTTCGACGCGTTATAGGACCAGGTCCCGGTCGACTCGATGGAAACCGTCAGCCCCGGATCGACATGGAAGCCCGTCGGTTTTCCCCCGTCGGTCGGCGTGACGAATTCAAACGCCGGGACCGCGAAGTTGACCGAGGCCGCGCCGCTGTCGACCGGATAGGCGCCGGCCTGCGGGAACATTTCTCCTTGCGACATCCCGAAATAACCGCTGGTCGCGATGCGCAGCGCGGCGGAGGAGACCCCGTGCTGACCGAAGAGATCCAAACCGATGAACAAAGTCGCGGTGGAGGGTGAGGCGATCTCCAACGGCTCGAAGAGGACGATCGTCGCGGTCGACACGCCGCCGTCCACGAAGGCGCCGCCGATCGGGAGATCGCCGGTCACGCCGGTGCCGCTGAAAATCGGCTCCTGGAACGTCCCGTCGTTGTTGGCATCCCGATAGGCGCGGATTTCGTAGGGGAACCCAGGCGCGACAGGTCCGTCGAAGTCGACACGAAGCGCGCTCAAGGTGATGCTGGAACCGGTCGCCATGACCTCGAGACGGAGCATCGGATTGTCCCCGGAATCGGCGATAAAGCCGGGGTGTACGGCCGTGCCCGTCACCGTGCCGGTGCCGCCGGCCACCGCCGAACCGCCGGTGATCGTGATGTCGGCGCCCGTGTGCAGGGCGTTGGCGATCCCGGTCACGACGGCCGAGGTGCCGAACGCTTCAAAGGCCGAATCGAACGCCTTGTTGTTGTTGACATCGACGAAGGCGAGCAGGTACAGGCCTGTCGCGGGTACGCTCAGGTCGTAGGGGCCGCCGTCGCCCGGCAGCGAAGAACGCGAGGATTCCACCTCCGGCCCCTGAGTCGTCGGGTCTCCGTTCCAGGCCTGGACGCGAATCGGTCCGAACTGCGTCGAGTTGTTGGTCACGACGCCGGCGACGCGCCCCCAATCCTCGATCGTGATCGCGATATCGGACACGGAATCGTTCGGGCTCACGAAGAGGGCTCGTGACCGGGTGCGGCCTGGGATGCCGTCGCCGCCGCGCGGCGCGAATTCCGCCAATTCCGGAGGCGTCGTGGTGGAACGCCAGGCCGTGAAGTACCAGGTAGCGGGGGCGTCGAGCGGCGGGAAGGAGAAGGCGCCCGGGGTCGTCGAAATCGTCATCTCCGGGCCGAAGTCGTTGCTCCCGCCCCCCCAAGCCCGGACATAATAGGAACCCGACCCCGTTCCACCGTTGGTCAGCGTCCCGGAGAAGAAGGCTTGTCCGCCGCCGTCTGGATTCCAGACCACGACTCCATTCGGGTCGTTCTCGAACGGCGAACCGCGGCGGCTGCCGATCGCGTTGAGCACGGTGATCGTCGACCCGGCCGGAATCCCCGTCGCGTCCACGTTCGTCGAAGTATCGACGCGGAACTCCAGACTCTGCAGCGTCAAAGCCGTCGGAGCGGGACGCGCGAGCACCAGCGCCGGGTAGGGATTGTAGCCGAAATTCTGCCAGGTGATCGTCGAAAGCGAGTTGATCGCCGCGAGCGAAGAGATCACGACCCCGCGCGAATCGTCGAACTGCAGATGCGCGTTCCCCCCGATGGTGACCGTCGCGTCGAGGATGCTGAAGCTCGGGAACACGCCGGGGGAGATCGGCTCGATTGAGACGAAGCCGGTTCCGCCGGCGCGGCTGCGAAAGAAGCCTCCGCCCGACACCAAGACGCCGGCCGCACCGACTCTCAGATGGTTTTGATCGAAGCCCATGTCCAGCGTTCCACCGTCGACGGAAACGCGGCCGGTCACGTTGAAGTCGCTGTTGCGTCCCAAATTCAGCTTTCCCCCGCGAACATACACATGGCTGGTGACGGTCAGCACGTTGTAGTCGTCGGGGTTGTTGGAGCCCACGAGCGTGAAGGAACCGGTATAGCTGGGGTCCATCGTCAGCAGCCCGAGTTCCAATCCGAAGATGTTCCAGTTGATATCCGCGTTCGATACCCCGCCGTCGAGCAGGACGCGCTCGCCGGTTTTGGGCGCGACGCCGCCCTGCCAGTTGGCCGCGATGTCGGCGTTGTTGCCGACCATCGGGTTCCAGACCACCACCGCCGAGGAGGCCTGCACCTTGTAATTGACCGAAATCTGACCGGCATTGTCGCTGTAGTCGCTATCGTTCATCGCCAAGAACAAAGTGCCGGCGTTGGCCGCGTCCACGGTCGAGCTCACCCCGACCTGAAACCACGGCGAATTGCCGATGCGCGCGACCAACGCGCCGATGTTCAGCGAGGCGCCGAGACCGCCGGTCGCGCCCGTTCCGTCGGCGTCGGTGCTGCCCGCGCCGGAATTCCAGAAGCCGTCGCCGGAAATCACGATCTTCTGACCCTGCGCCACCGGCAGCCCCGTGTCGAAGCCCCCCGCGGGCGCGTTCGTCGGAGTCTGGTACCCGCCGCCCGGCTGATCCTGCGGCTTCGCGAACAGCGATTGGGAGACCAACGCAAGACCCGAGAAGATCGGGAAGTCTTCGATGCCGTTTCCGATGGAACCCGACACCATGTTGAAGTCCGAGGCGTCATCGATCACGAAACCGAGTTCGCGTCCCGCGGGAACCGCCCCGTTCGGATACGAAACGGAGATGAAGAAATACGAGGTCGTCGCGTTGATCGCGCGGGTGCTGAACTCCACGTCCGCGGACGGCGGCACGCCGGCGCCGAAGAAGCGGCTGCCCAGGAATTGATCCGCTCCGCTTTGGAAGGTCTGGTCGCCGTTGCTGTCCTGATAGATCTTGGCCTGGACGCTGCCGGAAGGCGCGTCGCCGGCGAACCCGACGCGCAGTCGGGAGAATTCAGCCGCGCCCCCTTCAGCCCAAAGGCCGAGCTTAAGCAGCGGCAGATCGAAGACGTCGGTCGGCAAGGTCGCCGGGGCCAAATCGACCGCGGCGAAGAACATGCTCCCGCCGGCGCTGGAGGAGATCGAAATGTCGGCGATCGAGGTCGTGTCCGCAAGTAAATTGACGATCGTGTAGCTGCTCAGCCCGAAGTCCTCAACCGGCTGATGCGCCCCGTCCTGGTTGCCGTCGATGAACGCGCGCAGCACGATATTCGTCCCGGTCGGGAGAAAGACGCTGTAGGTGGAAACGCCGTCCGAGAACCCCCGGCGCTCCAAAATCAACTCCGGCGCCCCGTCGTTGGGGAGGCCAGACCACGCCTCGACAATCAGGCCTCCGGTCTGGTTCGAGCCGTTCGTCACCGTCCCTTCGATCCGGAACGTGTCCCGGACGGAGAAGTTCACCGCGGTAGCGGTCGCGTTCGGCGCCACGAACACCGGCGCGAGCGTGATCGACGAGCCGTAGAATCCGATGGGATCGAAGTTGCCCGGCTCGCCGCCCGAAAGATCGTGATCGAGGAACGCCCGGACATAGTAGGTCGCCGGCGCCTTCAGATTGGAGAGGACGTAGGCGCCCGACGATACCTGGGCCGGAGGTTCGAACACCTTGAACGGGTCGGTAGACGGCGCAATAAAGTAAGGGCCGGTCTTGGCGCCCGTGTACGACAGAATGCCGGAAATCGTACCGAAATGCGTCGGGGCGCTCGTGCTGACTTGAACCAATTTCCCCGCCAGGAAATCCGCGCCCCAAAGCCGGCCCGTGCCGAAATCAAACGCTAAATCGAGCAAATCGGAACCGGAGTCCACGAGTTCGCCGCTCGCTGCGAAGGCCGGCGCGAACAAAGATCCGATATTGCGGAAGAAGTACACCTCACCGCTCCCCGGAGTCGGACTGTCGGCGTCGGCGCTGGTGACGAACATGTTCCCGTCGATGTCGAACGCGAGCGCGTAGGGCTTCGCCAGCGAGACGATCGCCGCGTTCGAGGAAGTCGAGATCGTGCCGCCCGAATTCGGGAAGCGGTAAATGCCTCCGAGCAACTCGTCGGCCACCCACAAATTGTCGTTGGAATCGAAGGCCAACCCGACCGGCGCAGGGAGAGAGTTGACGAAGGTGAAGGTACTTGCGCCCGCGTCGGTGTAAAGCGGAGCTGCGATGCTGCCCCCGCGCGCGAACTTGACGATCGAGGGCTGGCCCAAGACCCCCGTGCCGTTGGCGACCCACATGTCGCCGGTATCAGGCTGGAACGCGACGGCGTGGACATCCCGCAGCAGCGCCGACAACGTCGTGTCGGAGGTTCCGGACACCGTTCCCACGCCCGAGGACGGGAAGCGCACCAATTGGTCTGCGGCGACCGCGCTCGCGCTTCCGATGGAAACCCAGAGGTTGGCGCCTGCGTCGAACTCGACCGCGAGCGCTGAATTCGCGGCGATCGTCCCGTTAGTGGCGTCGTTCTCGTGGATGGCGGTCGAGACCGGGGTGTTGTACTGCCTGACCGAGTCCTGCCGGTAGTCGGCGGCGAAGAGATTTCCGCTGTTTTCGTCGAAGGCGAGGCTGACGAAGGCACCCCCGCCCCCGCCCCCGCCCCCGCCCGAGCCCAAATCCTGCAGGTTCAATCGCGCGGATTGGAAGTCGGAACCCTCGTTGACGACTGTCATATAGACGTTCGACGAGTCCAATATCTGGAATCCGTTGGTCGGATGTCCCGTGCTGAAGAAGCTCTCGCAGGACAGGTCCATGCAAAACCGCACCAAGCCGGGGAACGGTCCGCTGCCGGAGAGGAAAACCCCGAATCCGGGGATCACCTGCAACGCCCGTTCATCGCTGCTGAAGGCGTTCCCGCTCGCGTTGACCGTCGCCGAACTCTGCGTGGTCAAATCTAACGAGGAGAGACGGTAGAGATGCGTGATCGCGGTCGGGCCCGCGACCGAGGAAACCGCGGTGACGAAAATCTCCGAGGAGCCGTCGGTATCGATCGTCACGCCGCCGAAGAACTCGGCCTCGGCGATCGTCCGGGAGGACTGCAGCACCAAGGATGTGTTGTAGCTGGCCACGACCAAAGAGTTGTTCGTCGTATTGATTCCCGCGATGAACAGATTGGTGCCGTCGGTCGCCAGGTTGTTGATTTGAGCGTCGGGACCGTAGGCTCCCGCGACCGTCGCGGTGGTCATGCTCACCGGATCGAAGCTGCTGTTGAACCCGTTGAGGGTCAACTGGCCGTTGGTGACCGAGGCGGCCCAACGCAGCGCGGAGTGCTCGAGAACGCCGGTGAATACGCCGGAATCAGCCGAGAACGAGTTCGAAATCGAGAGCGTGGTCGGGTCGAACTCGATCAAGGTCCGCTGCCCCCCGGCAATGAAGCCGCCGACCAAGAGTCCGCCGGAAGTCCCCGCGATCGAGAGAGGCCAGTCTTGCCCGAAACCGCTGTCAAAGGTAGTCGAGGCGAGCAGGACGCCGTCGGCGTCGTACTTGACCAAAATCCAATCGTGGTCCTGCGCGCCGAACGAGGAGTAGCCGACGACATAGGTCGTCGAGCTTCCGGAGTTGTCGACGACGATGCCTTGGGCGCGGTCGTCGTCGCCGCCGTCGAAGACCGCGGTCGTGGTGGACGCGGAGTAGTCGCCGCTAAAGCCGATCGCGAACGAATGATAAGGGAGCAACGCTAAAACCGCGACGCCCAGAAGGACGCGCACCAAGAACGAGCGAGCGTTCTGATCGAACGCACCTCGCCTTTCCGCTCGGCTTAGCGAACTCGGCGTTTTCAAGACAAGTCGTCCCCAAATACGACCCGAAAGAGTCTACCGCCTCTATCGGAATTTAGCAAGTGCTTCTTTAGTCACAACGGAACTACAAATCAAACTTAATAATCGTACGAGAACCCCAAAAGGTAATTCGCCGTCGTATAGTTGTACCGGTACGACTGCTCGAACTTCTGATTCGACTCTTGGCGGAGGATGTTCGTCTGCGCGGTCAAATGGAAGTTCGGAGCGACGGGGTACGCGTATCCGACCGACACCAGAAAACGGTTGGTCGACTGTCTCTCGTTGAGATAGGCGCCGCTGCCCGACTGGGCCAAGCGCCCCGCGTACTTCGTGCGGGACCACTTCAACCCGAGAGACGCGGTGGTCGGCTGCTTCTTGTCCCCCCACGAGAGACTCATATTGGGCCCCGCCGAGAGAGAGTAGTAGCTGTAGGAATCGGCCATGAACCGAGTCTGTCCCGCGTCGAAGGTATTTTGATTCGAACCGTTGTGCGTGAATCCCAGACTGAACCCGTAGCCGGCGCGCAGACGGCCTTGCCGGTACATTTTCGGGATTCCGACGGCGAACCCGAGACTGTTCGAAAAATCCTGCCGGCCGTTCGTCGTCGGCTGGCCGCCGAGATCGATGAGGGGCTGGTCGCGGTAGTCTTGATAGAGAATCCGGTACGACGCGGAAACGCTCATCTTCGGATCGCTCGCGGGGAAGGGCAAGGTCACCGCAGCGCTCAACTGGTGGTTCATCGTATCGAGCGTATTCACGCCCGCCCGTTCGCGGCCCAGAGGCTGTCCGGAAGGATCGACCCCGGACTGGGATTCCAGGGACCGGTAGTTGGGAAAGCGCGTGATGAAGAAATCGTAGCCGAGGCGGTAGGAGAACGGGTCCTTGTAGACGTTTTCCGCTTCGAAGCCGACCGCCGTGGTCCAGTAATCGAACAGCCCGTTCGCCCAGGTTTCGTCGCGAGTCTCTTTGAGGAATTCCCGCTTGTAGGAGACCGAAGGCTTCAGCTTCCAGTTCGAACCCTCGGCCTGACGGATGCCGGTAAACGCGAGGCGGTGATCCATCCCCTGCTGAAAGAGCGTCGAGGATCCGACCGGGTCGGTGACGTCCTTGGTCCCTCGGAAGTTTCCATTATATAGCGGGATCACGGTCCAGTTCGGGCGACTTGTGAATTTAAGCGCCGGCGCCACGCTGGCCTTCACGTTGGCGTTGAGGTTCGATTTTGCACTCGAGAAGAAATACTGGCCGCCCAAAAAACTCACCCCATACAACGGCGTCACTTCGACCGCGCGCGCCGACGCCGCCCATAGCAGGGCTGCGCAAGCGAGATAGAGGGGTTTGGCTGTCTTTCGCACGCTACGGTATTAATCCCGACTCGATCAAGGTCTTTGGCTCGTACACCAAATCGATTTTGCGCCCGTTGAATTCTGAGGCGGTGATGATCTGCTGGTAGTTCACGCGCAGCAGCCGCGCCTTAAAATCCGCTCCGCTCGTAATCCCCGAGAAAGCCGCGTGGGGGACGATGGTTCCGTCGTCGAGGATCACGTAGTTGTCGAACTTGTCCCAAATCGTGCCGGTGCCGTTTTGTCGATACACGATGTCATGAAACAACCCGGTATCACGGTTTCCGGTGCATTTGTCGAGCGAGGAACAACTGCCGCCGCTGATGATGCTGACGACCGGCGTGACGGTGCGCTGGTCGCCGGTGCCCGAGGAATTGCCGTAGCTCTGCACGCCACCGCAGCCGAAGCCCACGCCATCGGCGGTACAATTCGCCCCGCCCGCGAGGGGGTTGTACGCGCCGACGCCCGAGACCCAGGACCCGTGGCTCACGCCGTTGAAGGTAAGGCTCTCCGTGTCGTAAATCGCCTTCCAGAAAGAAGTATTCGCGTTCCGTCCGGGATTCGCCCCGGCGCTGTCCGTCGTCGCAGCGCCGACGGCGACGAAATCGTTCGCATTCGTGTCGAACGCGAAAGTCACCTCGTCGCCGGCAACCTGGTTGTTGTTCACGTCGACCAAGTGGCCGCCGGAGACCGTTTCCAAAACGGTGTCCTGGGTGTTCGAATAAGCCATCCGATAGTCCGTGATCCACCAATCGCAGGCGGTGCCGATGCAGCCTGAGGTCTGGCGCAAGGCCTGCCTCAAATCCGTCGGGAGGGTCTTGTTGAAGGTCCCTTCCTTAAAGAAGTAATCGAATCGGTCCTTGCGGCCATTCAGCGTCACCAGTTTGAACTTATTGGCAGCCGGGCGGACGATGTACTGCGATAAACGGACTCGGTTGCCGTTGACGTCGGTGATCACCTTTCCGAGCTGATACTCGGCGCTCTTGATCTCGGCGGCCGCGGCGGCGAGCACCTCCTCCTTCGACATCGAGAGGTCGACCTCGCGCTTGAGCTCGGCCCGCTTCTTGGCGTCTTCCTCGTTCTTCTTGTCGCCGCCGTCCTGAACCTTGCCCAGACCGTTCACGTCGACGGAAAGGGATTGCCCGTCCTTGAGCAAGGTCTCGTTGCCTTTGTTGTCGCCGACCCCGAGCAAGCCGGTCATCAGATCGATCTGGGTCGCCCCGCTTCCCCGCTCGACCTGAACCTGGAATTCCGTGCCGCGCACCGAGCAGACCGCGGTGGGCGTGCGCACCCGGAAACGGCGGGACATCGATTTGCGCACCCAAGCCTTCATGCGGCCCCAACCGACTTTCATGTTCGCGAAGCCGTCGCCGGAGTCGCCCGAGGACTCAACGGTGAACGATGTCTTCGGTCCCAACTCGACCCGACTCCCGTCTTTGAAATCGAGAACGACCGTGGCGCGGTCGCCGGTTTGAACTTCCTCGCCGTCGGTGAGAATATAACGTTCCGCGACCCGGTTCCAGACCGCGGCTTCTTTCTTCTTCGTGCGGACGGTGCCGTCGAGAGACTGCACGGAAACTTCCGCGGCGGCGAACGAGGCGAACAGGATGAGGAAAGAAAAGACGAGAAAAAGACGCAAGCCCGCAAAGGCTCCGCCTCGACCTGCGTGTTCGGCGCACAACGCAAGGGATCGCATCGATTGACTAACCAAATCTAGTTTAGCGCGATGTTAAATTAGTGTCAAGCGCGTACAGCATGACTATAGTCACGCCGAAAAAAAACGACTTTGAAATGCCTCAGCGAGTGGACGAACCGCCGAGCACGCGTTTCCCGTCGGTTTTCAGCGCGGGCAAGGAAGAAGGCGCCCGGTCGATCCCGTCGGCAGGTTCCGAGGATTGCCGCTGCGCCGGCCGCGTCATCGGGGGGCGGCGAGGCGGCGCCTTCCTTATATAGCGCTTATATCCCTGATACGCGACGAACAAAAACAGCACAATCGTAAGCAAAAAGACGATCGCATAAACGCCGCTATCCTCCTCTTCCCCGCGCCGCCGCATCATTTACTCCATGTAATCCTTAAGCCCGCGGGAGCGGGAGGGATGACGGAGCTTGCGGACCGCCTTGGACTCGATCTGCCGGACGCGTTCGCGCGTCACCTTGAAGATGCGGCCGACCTCTTCAAGCGTCCGGGGATAGCCGGTTCCGATGCCGAAACGCAGCTTGATGATCTTCGCCTCGCGGTCGGTCAGCGTCGCGAGCACCTTGTCGACCTCCTTCTCCCGGAGGAACGAATGCGCCGCGTTCGCCGGCACCGGACCGCCCTTATCTTCGATAAAGTCCTCGAGATAGGAATCCTCGTCTTCGCCGATCGGAGTCGATAAAGAAATCGGTTCCTGCATGATCTTCAGAACGTTCTTCACCTTGTCGATCGAGATGTGCAGCCGCTTCGCGTACTCCTCAAGCTGCGGTTCTCGCCCGAATTCCTGCCGGTAGCGGCGCGTCACCTTCATGAGCTTCGAAATCAATTCCTTCATGTGAACCGGAATGCGGATGGTGCGGGCCTGGTCGGCGATGGCCCGGTTGATCGATTGGCGGATCCACCAGGTCGCGTAGGTCGAGAACTTGAAGCCGCGCTTGTACTCGAACTTCTCGACGGCCTTCATCAGACCCAACCCGCCCTCCTGGATCAGGTCGGAGAGTTCCAGGTTTGAGTTCACGTGCTTCTTCGCGATCGACACAACGAGCCTCAGGTTGGCCTTGATCAGCTTCAGCTTGTCCTTGAGGATCTCCTCTTCCAGATTGCGGATCCGCTCATCGAGTTCGATGAACTTTTCCCGGGGGATCGGGATCGTCTTCATGATGCGCTGCAGGCGCTCGTCGATCTGGATCATATTCTCGAGCGCCGACTCGACCGCGGACGGCGCAAAGCCGGTCTTGGCCTTGAACGCTTGGGGCTTCATCTTCCCCTTCTTGACCAGAGTCATATACGTCTGTAGCTGCTGGAAGTCGGCCCCGTAGCGCTTGCCATACGCGTCGAGCTCGCGGACGCATTCCCTGATCTTCTGAGCCGTTGTTTTTATCTTATTGGTTAACCGCTTGATTTTCTCTTGATTGAGGTTCAGGCCGAGAATCTTTTTGACGATTTCCGTGCGCAGGCCCTGGATCTTCTTATTGAGCGTGCGGGCAGCCTTGTCGGAGTGCTTGCCCTTATCAAGCTTCTCCTGCAGCGCCGTCATCTTTTTCTCGGTCTTCAAAATGTACTGGGCGACCGTTTTCATTTTGCGGCGCATTCCGGCTAATTCCTGATTGGTTTTCCGGCCGCGCGGCATCAACTCCTTCGGCGTCATCTCCTCGAGCTCGATCAAGGTTTCCCAGTTTCGAATTTCACGCATTGTAATCGGGGATTCCAAAACGAGAAGACGCAGTTCCTTCTCGCGCTCCCGGACGTTGCGGGCGAGGGTCACTTCCTCCTCGCGGTTGAGCAAAGGGACCTTGCCCATTTCCGAGAGATACATGCGAATCGAGTTCGAAACGTCCGGCGTGGACTCCCACTCCTCGGTGTACTGATCCTTGCCCTGCTCTTTCGTTTTGTACTTCTTGCGGCTGACGACCTCGATGCCCAGATCCTCGAGAGTCGACATCAGGCCGTCGATCTCCTCCGAGGACATGTGCGCCTTCGTCAGAGAGCGGTTGATTTCCTCAAGGGTCAGGTAGCCGTGCTCCTTTCCCATTTCGATCAAATCGCCGAGCGCCTGCTTCGACATGTTGTTGGCCATCGTTGACTCTCCTTTACTCCCCCGACCGGCGCGCGCTCCCGCGCAGCTCAGCCTGGAGTCTCCCAAATTCCTTCTGAATTTCCCCATCGAGGGGGATCTCACCGTCGATCATCTTGAGCACCAACGGCTCCAACACCGATAACCGGCGCTGCTTGCGCCGCACGCTGACGAGTTCCCCGAGAACCGTCCCAGGGCCCTCGATCGCGCGTTCGTCGTTGAGCAGGTCCCGCAGCAATCCCGCCTCGGCCTCATCCAGCCCCTCTTCGACGCGATGGTGCCAATGGGAAGCGGCGTCCGGCTTGGAAAGCTCCTCGCGCATCCGCGTAAAAATGTTCCCGGCCCGCGGGTCCTCGAAGTCGCTTTCAGACACGAGCGTGCCCTCGCCGACGACGAGTCCCGGCTCGCGCACGAGGCAGGCGAGGATGTCCCGGTCGACCACCGGAAGCGGCTTCAGCGAAGCCCGTTCGATCTCCTCCCGCGCGGGCCGCCGGGCGGCCGGCGCCTGCGCCCCGCGATCCAATTGCCGCCGCAGGGACGCCTCATCCACCTTCAACGACTCCGCGAGATGACGCAGCCATTCCCCCCGCAGCACCTCATCGGAGCATTTGCGTATCGTCGACAAAACCTCGGCCGCGATGCGGGCCTTTTCCTCGGAGGAAATCGCGCCGCTGCGCCCCTTCAAGAGCACGCGGGTCTTGAACGCGGCTAAATCCTCGGCGGAGTCGATCGCCTCCTGAAACGCCTCCGCGCCTTCAGCCTGCAGCAATTCATCGGGGTCTTTCGCACCGGGGACCGTCGCCACGGAAACGCCCAGTCCTTGCGCGAGCGTCATTTCGGCGCCGCGAAGCGCCGCGGCGGCCCCGGCCGCGTCCGCGTCGAAAACGATCGTCACATGGTCGACGAAGCGCTTGAGCGTCGCGATGTGCTCCTCGGTCAACGCCGTGCCCAGAGGAGCGCAGGCGTTGAGAAATCCGAATTGATGGGCGGCGATCACGTCCATGTAGCCTTCGAGCAGCAGCGCCCGGCGCGCCTTGCGCATCGCGGGCAGCGCGAGGTCCATCGCATAAAGGGATTTGCGTTTCGAAAAGAACTGGGACTCGCTGGAGTTGACGTACTTCGGCTCTTCCGCGCCGAGCGTCCGGCCGCCGAAACCGACGACTTCCCCCTTTCCGTTATGGATCGGGAAGATCACGCGCTCGTCCCAGAAGAATTCCTTGATCGACCCTTGCCGTTCGGCGGCGAGACCCGCGTCCACGAGCACCGCGCTGTCGAGCCCCTTCTTGGCCGCCGCCGCCAGCAACCCGCCCCGTTTGGGCCGGTAGCCGAGCCTGAAGCGCTCGATCGTCTCGGCCGTCAGTCCGCGCCGCGAGAAATAGTCCCGTCCGGCCTGCGCCTCGGGGCGATCGATAAGAATGCGGTGGTAGTACTCCCGCGCGCTTTCGAGAGCGTCCTTGGCCTGTTGCCGCCGCTTGTCCTGGGCCGTGAGCACGCGCGGCTGGGGCTTCACCTCGATGCCGACGCGCTCACCGAGCTTCTCGAGCGCTTCGGGGAAGGAGAGCCCCTCCAGCTTCATCACAAACTTGTAGATATCGCCGCCTTCCCCGCACCCGAAGCAGTGATAGATCTGGCGCTCCTGATTCACCTGAAACGAGGCCGATTTTTCATCGTGGAACGGACAGCGCGCCCAAAACCCGCGCCCCTTCTGCTTCAGGGTCGGGATGTACTCGCGCACAAGCTCGACGATGTCGGTCTTGTCGCGGATCTCTTCTTTGATGTTTTCGGCGATGCGGGCCATCGGGTAAAAACGCTCAAGTGCGCCCCCCGCCGCGCGGGGGGCGCACTGTCGCGTGAACTGCGTCTTAACGACTGCTGCGGCGGCGCTTGAGACGGCGCAGTTTGCGTTCGGCTTCCTTCTGCTTGATCTTGCGAAGGACGCTCGGAGACGTGTGATGCTCGCGCCGACGGATCTCCTTGAGGATTCCGTTGCGCTCGCAATCGCGCTTGAAGCGGCGGAGAGCCTCTTCGATCGACTCTCCCTCGCGAATTTTAATGAACACCATGTAATTCAATCACCGCCTTCTGCCGCATGCAGAATCAAATTCGGCCCGGTTCATCCCGGAGGCCAATTCATCCGCCTGCCCGCAAGCAGGTGGTAGTGCACGTGGAAGACCGACTGTCCGGCCCCTCGGCCGTTGTTGGTCACCACGCGAAAATCTTTGAGGCCCTGATCGGCGGCGATTTTCGCCGCGGCGACCTGCACCTTTCCGAGAACGCCCGCGTCCGCGTCGGTCGCGGTCGATACGCTGTCGATGTGGCGTTTCGGAATCACCAGCACATGCGTGGGCGCCACCGGATGGAGATCTTCAAAGGCGAGCACATCCTCGTCTTCGTAGACCTCTTTAGACGGAATCTCTCCAGCGACGATTTTGCAGAAAATGCAGTCCGATGACAACCGAAAAACCTCGGAAAACATTATAAATCATTTAGTCGCCGAGGCCAACACCGAACCGCCTTCGATCTTAATTAGTTGAGCCCAGGAAAGGATTTTTTGAGGATTTCGATCCAAAACCACTCTCAGGAAATGCTCCGTCGTCCCCTCCACCCGGGATCCGCGGGCTTCCACCAGCACGCGGCGGCGCTTCCCGAGATGCCGATTCGCGAAGGCGGCGCAAAACTCCAAGTCGATGGCGCGCATGCGGTCCGCGCGGGCGCGCAGCGTTTCGGCGGGAAGATGCCCTGAGCCCCGCGCGGCAGGAGTGCCGTCGCGATCCGAGTAGCGGAAAATATGAAGTCCGTCGAAGCCGATCTCCCGCACAAAGGATTCGCTTTCGAGCGCTTCGTCCTCGCTCTCGCCCGGGAAACCGACCATGAGGTCGGTGAAAAGACCGACGTCGATTCCGCGCGCGCGCAGCGCGGCGATTCTATGGGCGTAGAAACGGGTGGAGTACCAGCGCTTCATCCGTTGGAGCACGGCTTGCGAGCCGCTTTGCAGGGGCAGATGAAACGAGGGCGCGACCTTCCCCTCGCTTTTCTCGAAGAGATCGAGGAAGCGCTCAGTGATGTCGGTGATCTCGAACGACGAAAGCCGAATGCGGAAATCGCCTTCGATGCCGAGCAGCCTCTCAAGCATCGCGCAAAAATCGACGCGCCTGCCGGATGCGTCCTGCGTGAGGTAGCGCCCGAGCCGGACGCCGCACAAGACGATCTCGCCGTAGCCGCCCTCGACGAGAACGCGGATCTCGCGCTCGAGGTCCGCGATCGGCTTCGTCGTCATCGTGGGACGGACAGACGGGATGATGCAGTAGGTGCAGTGCATGTTGCAGCCGTCCTGCACTTTCACGAACGCGCGCGAGCGATCCGCGTAGCCGCGAATGCCGGCGTACTCCGGAGCGCTTTGGCACCCGAGCATCGCCGGGATGTCGTCCTTATTCTCATTGGAAACGATCGTCGCCGCGGGAGCGGCCGCGCGCACGGACTCGGGATGGCGCGTCGCAAGGCAGCCGGTGACGACGAGGCGCGCGGCCGGATTGCGGCGCGAGATGCGGCGCAGCAACAGAAGCGCGTCCTTGTCGGCCTCTCCGGTAACCGTGCAGGTATTCACGACGCACAGATCGGCGGTCTCGAAATCGCGGACGGCGACCGAAACCCCGTCGGCGAGCAGTTTTTCCTTGATCCCCTCGGTCTCGTACTGGTTGACCCGGCACCCGAAGGTCTTCGTATACAACTTCATCGGCTCAATCCGGGTCGGGTTTGCGGTTGGGAAGTTCGTTGCGGCATTCTTCGCAGAGGTCGAGAAGCACCATGCGGTTGGCGCTGGAAAGGTCCGGAACCTCGGTTTTATAGAGCTCCATGTCGGGACGACGACAGAAAAGGCAGCGGCCGATGATCAAAGGGCCCCCAGTTCATACAAGATGATCGACGCGGCGGAAATCGCCGCGGTCTCGGCGCGCAGCACGTTCGGGCCGAGACTGAAGAAATTCGCGTCCTCGTATTCGGCGATCTCCAGTTCCTCCTTCGAGAAGCCGCCTTCGGGACCGATGAAGAGACTCACCGTCAGCCCCTTCTTATTCTCCTCACGCGCCTTGCGCAGCGTCTCCCGCAGTCCCGCGTAGGTCGACGCTCCCGGATGCCGTTCCCAACCGAGCAGCAGCAGCCCTCGCTTCGCCGCCGACGGGACGGCCTCGCGGAAATTCTGCGGCTCGTTCAGCGTCGGAAAGATGCCGCGCTCGCACTGCTTCGCCGCGCCTTCAATGATTTTGTGCCAGCGCTCGGTCTTGTTCTTCGAAATCTCGCGGGTCTGGACGATGGTGCGGGGAGTGATGACCGGCGTAAACGAAGCGATGCCGAGTTCTGTTCCCTTCTCCAAAGCCCACTCCCAATGCGCCGGTTTCTTCAGCACGCCGAGGTATAAATGCAGATCGACGGAAATCGCCTTCAACGGAGCTTGGGAGCGCTTGACGATGTCTCCCTCCACTGTGCCGTCCCCGAGGATTTTGCGGATGACCCCGGAGTACTTTCCCCCTTCCCCGTCGAAAAGCTCGACCTCGGAGCCCTCGGTCCGGCGCAGGACCCGGGTCACGTGAAACGCCTCGGGGCCGCGCAGCACAAAACGCTGCCCGTCGATGTCTTCAAGCTTCAGAATGAATTGAGGCATAACCGCGGTCCTCTTATGCTGGATCAAGCGCCGGCGGAATCAATCTCCCCCGAAGATTTTCTTGAAGATTCCGCCGCCTTCGTCCTTGGGCTTCTTCGGGGTTTTGCGCCGTTCACGCTTGGCAGTTCCGGAGGGCTCTCCGTTTTCTCCCAGCGTGCGCTGAAACCGTTCCAAAATGTCCCTCTGCTCGGGGCTCAGTTCGTTAGGCACCTCGATGCGCACCTTCACGAGCATGTCGCCGAACCCGCGGCCGCGCAGCCGCGGCATCCCCTTCTCCTTCATGCGCAGCATCATTCCATCGCGCGCTCCCCCGGGGACCTTGATCTTAGACGCCTCACCCGAGATCGTCCGGACTTCGATGCTCCCCCCCAACGCCGCCTGGGGAAAGGAAATCTGGCGCTCGACGATGAGATCATCCTCGTCGCGTTCGAAACGGGGATCCGGCTTCACGCGCACCACCACGTAGAGGTCTCCCGGCTCGCCGCCGCGCGCGCCGGTCTCGCCTTCGCCCGCGATGCGCAGGGTCGCACCGTCGTAGACGCCCGCGGGAATTCGGATCGTCACCTTGTGGGAGTTTTTCACGCGACCGGCGCCGCGGCAGGAGCTGCAGGGTGTTTCCACGGTCCGGCCTTCGCCGCCGCAGGACGAACAGGTCTGCGTCATCGCAAAGAAACCTTGTGAAAACTGCACTCGTCCGGAACCGTTGCAGGTTCCGCACCGACGCATTCCGGAGCCCGGCTTCGCTCCGGAACCGTCGCAAGTTCCGCAGGGCTCAATGCGGTCGTACTGCAGCGGGAACCGAGTCCCCTCGTACGCGTCTTCCAGGCTGACCTCGACCTCGTATTTTAGATCGTGCCCGCGCTTGGAACGCTGGCGGCGTCCGCCGCCCTGCCCCCCGAAGCCTCCGGCGAAGAAGTTTTCGAAGAGATCCCCGAAAATATCTCCGGCGTCCGCGCCTTGGCCGAAGCCCCCCGGAAAACCGCCGGGACCCCCGGCCGCGCCCGAGACGCCGGCCTCGCCGTACTGGTCGTAGAGCTTTCGCCTTTTGGCGTCGGAGAGAACTTCGTATGCGGTGTTCGCCTCTTTGAACCGTTGTTCCGCGGCGCCGTCCCCGGGATTGCGGTCCGGATGGTGCTTTAACGCGAGCTTCCGATAGGCCTTCTTGATCTCGGCCTCGGTGGCGTTGCGCGGAACCCCCAGCAGCTCGTAATAGTCGGCCATCGGCTTCCCCGGCGAACCGCCGCGCTACTCCTTCTCGTCCTCGACGACTTCCGCGTCCACCGCGTCGTCCTTCGCGGATTTCTTGCCTCCGTCGGCGGCGGTCGCCTTCCCGTTGGCTTCAGTCCCATTGGGCGCTGCCCCCGAAGGCTGCTGCGCCGCGGATTCCTTGTAGATGGCCTCGCCCAGCTTCTGGGAGGCTTTCATCACCTCGTCCTTGGCCTTGTTGATCTTCTCCGGATCATCGGATTTCAATGCTTCCTTAAGATCGGAAACAGCGTTGTCGATCGCCCCGCGTTCTTCTTGGGGAATTTTCCCGCCGTGCTCCTTAAGCGCCTTCTCGGTCGAGAACAGCACCGAGTCGGCTTCGTTTTTCGCCTCGACCTTGGCCTTGGTTTTTTTGTCCTCTTCGGAAAACTTCTCGGCTTCCTTGACGAACTTCTGGATCTCGTCTTCGGACAATTTGTTTTTTGCCGTGATGGTAATGTGCTGCGCCTTCTTCGTCCCGAGATCTTCGGCCTTGACGTTGACGCTGCCGTTGGCGTCGATCGAGAAGGTCACCTTGATTTGCGGGGTTCCGCGCGGAGCCGGCGGGATGCCGTCCAAGTCGAATTTCCCCAGCGAGACGTTGTCTTTCGACATCGGCCGTTCGCCCTGAAGGACGTGGACCGTGACCGCCGGCTGATTGTCCGCGGCGGTCGAGAAGGTCTGGGATTTTTCCACGGGGATCGTCGTGTTCCGCTCAATCAGCGGCGTCATAACGCCTCCCAGCGTCTCGATGCCCAAAGTCAGCGGGGTCACATCGAGAAGTAAAACATCCTTCACCTCTCCGGTGAGCACGGCGGCCTGGATCGCAGCCCCTTGGGAAACGCATTCCATCGGGTCCACGCCGCGTTCGACCTTTTTGCCGACATAATCCTCCACGAACTTCTGGACGATCGGCATTCGCGTCGGGCCGCCTACGAGGATGATCTTCGTGATGTCGGAGGTCTTGAGCTTCGCGTCGCCCAGCGCGTTTTGGATCGATTCCCGACACCGGTCCACGATCGCGGAAACGAGCGACTCGAGCTTCGCTCGGGTCAGTTTGTGCACCAAATGCTTGGGCTGGTTGTTCTCAGCCGTGATAAACGGAAGATTGAGGTCGGTCTCGAACACGTTCGAGAGCTCGATCTTAGCCTTCTCGGCCGCCTCGCGCACACGCTGCATCGCCATTTCGTCTTTGGAGAGGTCGATGCCGGTTTCCTTCTTGAACTCGCCGCAGATGTGATCAATCAGGGCGTTGTCCATGTCCGTGCCGCCGAGCTTCGTATCCCCCGAGGTGGACATTACCTCGAACACGCCGCCGCCGAACTCCATCACCGTCACGTCGAGGGTGCCGCCGCCGAGGTCGAACACCATGATCTTCTCGTCGCCGCCCTTCTTGTCGATACCGTAGGCGAGGCACGCGGCCGTCGGCTCGTTGATGATGCGCACGACCTCGAGTCCCGCTATCTGGCCGGCATCCTTCGTCGCCTGACGCTGGTTGTCGTTAAAGTACGCGGGCACCGTGATCACGGCCTTGTCGACGGTGTCTCCGAGGAACGCCTCCGCGTCTTTCTTCACCTTCTGGAGCACGAACGCCGACAGCTGCTGCGGGGTGTATTCCTCTCCGTGAAGCTTGTATTTGTAGGCCTCGCCCATTTGGCGCTTAAACCGGGCCGCGGTCCCCTCGATGTTCGCGACGGCCTGCCGGCGCGCGGGCTCCCCGACGAGCCGCTGCCCGTCCTTAGTGAACGCGACATAGGACGGGAACGCCTTTCCGCCGACGCTCGTTCCTTCCGCCGAAGGGATCACCGAGGGCTTCCCTCCCTCCATGACCGCCGCGGCAGTATTGGAAGTCCCCAGATCGATTCCGATAATTTTGCTCATAATGTTCTCCTCTTCGCGATGCGGACCTTGGCGGCGCGAAAAACGCGTCCGCCGATGAGGTATCCGCGCTGTAGTTCCTCGACGACGACGCCTTCGTCGTATTCGTCGGTTTCCACTTGACCGAGCACTTCGTGCCGGTCGAAATCGTACCGCTCGCCGACCGCGGCGATCGCGCAGACGCCTTCGGCCTTGAACAGCTTGGTGAACTCTTGAAAAATCATTTCCAGCCCGCGCACGAGTTCGTCCGCCGCAGCGCCCTCGCCGTCGCCGGCCCGCCGCGCGATTTGATCATGCGCCGAGAGCAGCACATCGTAGAGCGGAATCATCTTTTCGAGGAGTTCCGTTTTCCCGTGGCGGATCAGTTCCGGCTTCTCTCGGTCGACGCGCTTGCGGTAGTTCTCGTAGTCCGCCTTCAGCCGCAGCAACTGCTCGAAGTACTGCTTCTTTTCCGCTTCAAGGGCCTCGATGCGAGTGCGCTGCTCCGAACCGGATTCGACCGGAACGCCGCCGTTATCCGACTCGACCGGCTCGACCGCCTCTTCTTCTTGCCGCTGCTCAGCTTCGCTCATTGTCGTCCCACGATTCCAAGGTCCGGCTCACGACGCGGCCGACATAGTCGACCAAGGACATCATTCGAGAATACTCCATGCGCTTGCCGCCCAAAACGCCGAGCGCGCCGACCGGGCGTCCGCCGACCCGATAGACGGTCGTCACCAGGCTTAAATTCCGCAGTTCGGGCATCGCGTTTTCTTCGCCGATCCGCACCTGTACGGCCTTCTGCTCCGGCCCGATTGAATCGACGGCAAAACGCACTTCGTCCTGCAAAAGCGATGCGAGGGCCTTGCGCTCCTCCATCACACGCATCAGGGACTGAATGTCGGCCAAGTCTCCAAGTTCCGCGCCCCCATCCACAAGACTCACCGTTCCGTCAAGGAACAACTTCTCCGGCGCATCGGCCAGATCGAGTTCTTCCAGCAGTTGATTGGCGAGTTGATGAAGTTCCCGCAATTCCCGTTCCGTGATCTCGATCTGCGACGCCAGGGCGCGGCGCACTTCAGAAATGGAGCGTCCAAAAGCGTTGTCGTTTAAAAACCGATTCAGAACGTTTAGCCGCTCGGCAGAAGGGTCAAACGACAGCTTGATGGGCCAATGGCGAACCTGTCCGTTCTGCGTGACGACGATCGCCAGAACCTGCTGATACCCGACGGGAATCAACTCGAGGCGCTTGAGCGTCTCGCAGTCGAAGTCCGGAGAAAGAACCAGCCCCGTCTTGTGAGATAAATGAGCCAGAACCTTCGAGGTCTGAAGCAGCAGGCGATCGAGTTCGGCGAGACGGTTTCCGTATTGCTTCTCAATCCGCGCCTTTTCGTTGGAGGCCAGGCGCTGCACATCGTGCAGATAGTCGACGTAGACCCGATAGCCCCGGTCGGTCGGGATGCGCCCGGCCGAGGTATGCGGCTGTTGGAGGTAGCCCTCGTCCTCAAGCTCCTTAAGGATGTTTCGGAGCGTCGCGCTGGAAAGATCAAGCCCCCCTTCCTCGGCGATCGTCGACGAGGCGATCGGACGAGAGGTCTCGATAAAATGGTGCACCACCCACTGGAGAACACGGTGTTTGCGGTCGGCGGCGACGGTAGGATCAAGTTGGCGCATAATTAGCAATCCACGGTGTTGACTGCTAAATTATATTCACCCAGCGCTCGGATGTCAATCCCGCCAAATTCAATAAATAACGGTATTTTTAGCGACTTTCACCCGAAAACCCGCGGGGCCTCCCGTCGGTTGAAGCAGGCGCGGGAACAATTCTATAATTTTGGCATGCCGTAGACGTTTCTCTGGAGGCCAAATGACTGATCACGCTAAACTTAAAGCATGGGTCGATGACATGGCCCAGCTCTGCCAGCCGGATGAAGTGGTGTGGCTGGACGGGTCGGAACAAGAACGCAAGAAATTAGAAGACGAGGCCGTAACCACCGGGGAGCTGCTCAGACTGAACGAGGAAAAGCTCCCCGGCTGCTTTTACCACCGCACCGATCCGAAGGACGTCGCCCGGGTCGAAAACCTCACCTTCATCTGCACCTCGAAGGAAGAGGACGCGGGACCGACCAACAACTGGATGAAGCCTTCCGAAGGATACGCAAAGGCGAGCGAGATTTTCAAAGACTCGATGAAGGGGCGTACGATGTACGTGATCCCCTTCTCGATGGGCCCGGTCGGTTCCTCCTTCTCGAAGATCGGCGTGCAGTTGACCGACTCGATTTACGTCTGCCTGAGCATGCGCATCATGACCCGCATGGGACAGACCGTGCTCGATGCCCTGGGTTCCGACGGGGAGTTTACGAAATGCCTTCACGGCAAGGCGGACCTCAACCCCGAGCGGCGCCTGATCCTGCACTTCCCGGAGGACAATGCGATCTGGTCGGTCGGTTCCGGCTACGGCGGGAACGCCCTGCTTGGAAAAAAATGCCTCAGCCTTCGCATCGCCTCCTGGCTCGCGAAGCAGGAAGGATGGCTCGCCGAGCATATGCTGATCCTCGGCCTTGAGAAGGACGGCAAAACCCGCTACATCACCGCCGCCTTCCCCAGCGCCTGCGGAAAAACCAACCTCGCGATGCTCATCCCGCCGGAAGGGCTGAAGCATAAGGGCTACAAGATCACGACCGTCGGCGACGACATCGCCTGGCTGCGCCAGGGACCCGACGGACGCCTCTGGGCGGTGAATCCTGAAAACGGCTTCTTCGGCGTCGCGCCGGGCACAAACTCGAAAAGCAACCCGAATGCGCTCGCCACCGCCCAGAAGAACACGATCTTCACCAACGTCGTTTTCGACACCGAACACAAGACGGTCTGGTGGGAAGACGGCGAAGGCGAGGCCCCGAAGCAGGCGCTCGACTGGCTCGGCCGCCCTTGGAAAGAGGGCATCACCTACGAGGACGGCAAGCCCGTTAAGGGCGCGCATCCGAACAGCCGCTTCACCTCGCCGATCTCTCAGTGCCCGGCTGCTTCCAATAAAATCGACGACCCAAAAGGCGTCCCGATCGACGCGATGATCTTCGGCGGACGCCGCGCCCGGTTGGCGCCGCTGGTCTACGAAACGCTCTCGTGGGATCACGGCGTCTACGCCGCCGCCACCGTCGCCTCCGAACGGACGGCGGCTCAGTACGGCAAGCAGGGAGAGGTGCGCCGCGACCCGATGGCAATGCTGCCGTTCTGCGGCTACAACATGGGCGACTACTTCGCCCATTGGATCAAAATGGGCAAGAAGACGCCTAAGCCCCCGAAGATCTTCCACGTGAACTGGTTCCGCCGGGACAAGGACAACAAGTTCCTGTGGCCCGGATTCGGAGAGAACCTCCGCGTCCTTGAGTGGGTCATCGAGCGTTGCGAAGGCAAGGGCGAGGCGGAGGAAACCCCGATCGGCTTCGTGCCGAAGAAGGGTGCGCTCGATATGACCGGCCTCGACCTTCCCGAGGGGACGATGGAGCAGGTGCTCGAAGTAAACCCCGAGGAGTGGAAGGCTGAACTCGAGGATCACAAAAAGTTCTTCGAGAAGTTCGGCTCGAAACTCCCGAAGGAACTCCGCGAACAGCTCACCGCCCTCGAGGAGCGCCTTGCCGCCGTCCCGGCTTGAAGGACGCGGAAGGACCCTCAATAGAAAATGGCGGCCCCGGAAAGGGCCGCCATTTTTCTATTTGGAAGAAATCCCTAGACGGCGATCAGATCCCCGACGGACAGTGTCCCGCCGGATAGAACCTCCGCGCGCAGCCCGCCGCGGTGGATCAGCTTCTCGCGCGCGCCGGGCAAAGAGAGCTTCTCCATATGCTTGCAGGGCTCACAGTAGTCGAGCCCTTTCAGCCGCACCGGCCCCACGGAAAACTCGACGCCGATCAGGTGGTTCAGCGGCACGCCGCGCGTGAGCAGGTTCCGCCGGCTCTGCTCGGGCTTCAGCGCGGTCCCGGCCTTTTCCGCCGCGGCCAGCGCCTCCTCCTCGATCAGCGTGATCTGCCGGTCCGGCCGGTCCTTGTCGTGTTCCTTTGTGAAGGTGCCCGCGCGCTTAAAGTAGCGGTCGCCTTCGATCCCCCCTCCGGCCGCCGCGATCGCGGAGTCGAGCCGCCGCATCGGCGCGGCCTTCTCTTCGGCGATGAAGATTGCGATCAGTTCCCCTTTGAACATGAGGACATTCTACCAATCATAGCAGCAGCTCCCAGTAGCCGACGTCGATGCGTTCGCCGAACTTGAAGCCGATCTCGTGAAAGTGGGCGGCCTTCTTGAACCCGAGCTTCTCGTGCAGGCGCACGCTGGCGTCGTTGGGTAAAGCAATTCCGCCCAAAACGAAATGGCGGCCGCGAACGCGGAGTTCTTCGAGCAGTTTCGCGTAGAGCGCGCTCCCAAGCCCGCTGCCGGACGCGTCCTCCTTCAAATAAACCGCGCTTTCGACCGCGTCGCGGTACGCGCAGCGGGACTTCCATTTCGCGGCGTACGCGTAGCCGAGCACGGTCCCGTTCTCCTCGGCGAGCAGCCAGGGATTGCCGTCTCTTTCGACTTCCTTCATCCGCGTTCGGATTGCGGCCGCGTCGATCGCCTCTTCTTCGAAGGTGATGACGGTTTTTAGGATGTACGGAGATTGGGTGTCAGGCCGTCACTTTGTCACTTTTGAATCGACGCGCTCGCGAAAGCGACCTTCGGTACCGCACCCGACCGGCCTTCCGTCTTCGTCGTCGCGAAGTGGGTACTAAAGCAGCTATCCGATCCGATTGACCTTTTCCAACATTGCGTGGCGTTGGCGCTCAATCTCCGCTGCACCGGCATGTCCGCGCTGCACCAATTCACATTCCGCCATGTAAAAGATGGCCAGAAAGTCTGAGCCCGTCGGGCCGAGAATCCCCGGAAGTATATGGAACTCGGCCGTGCACAACAAAGATGTCGTGGCACGCAGGATGGAGCGGAGGATGAACTCATGGGGGGACTCGTCGTGGCTGTCGTCCGCCCGGAAGGAAACTCCCTCGACTCCCGACGAATTCAACTCCATCTCCACGTGGTCTAGGACTGCTTCGGAATTGGATACATCAGCGAAGCGGGGCCAGATTTCGGCAAGAGCTGCTCGACGATCGACGATCACTTGGGAATCGCTATTTGGCATCATTCACTCCCCCCATCAGTCATGATGGGTCTCTTCCGGAAAGAACCAATTAACCCTGGCCTAAAAAGCGGGAGGACGTCGGCGGGGCGGATAGCGGTCATGGATGCGATTCCAGGAGAGCCTTCTGTGCGAATCTGTGCAAATCCGGGTCCGCCATCGCCTTAAGCTTCTTTTTTACAACGCGCGAATAGTACTCACGCTCCGTTTTCGTCAGTTCTTCTCCACGCATTCTCTTCTTCACCAACTGCTTTTGCCTTGGGGTCAGCAGCAACGATAGAAAATAGGCCAGTCGAAGCTCCTCTTCGAAGCTCGCTTTTTCCTCTTCCCTCCGCTTTTTCTCAACCTCGTTTCTTAGAAAATAGGAAACAAACGTATTGCGCAATCTCCCGGAATCCAACCGCAGGTCTTCGGAGACTTCCAATGGCTGATCATGAGCGAAGCAGTCTCGGTAGCTCCGCAATTTGGACTCCTCCAACCAACTTGGACGCTTCTCCCCCTTCGCCGCTCCGTACCAGTCGAATAACACGAACGACAAATGCACAAGCGCTCGAAACCGATTTTTATCCTTCTCCGATTCGAATGACTTTTCGGCTTCCTCCAAGGAAACGGCGGCCTCTGTTTGCCGCAACGCGTTGCCTAATACGACGGGAAACCCTTCAAGAACGCGCGCGTCCGAACTTGCGCTCATTCGTGCAAGCAAGTCATTCGGTTCGCGGAATCTTTTTGGCTGCAATAGGGAATATCCGAATTCCGCCAATGCCCCGAACAATTCCGATGAATCTCCGGTCGGCATTTACTCCTCCGATCTTCTCATCAATTGCGTCAGGCTTCCGATTGCGGCATCCGGATTCAACTGGTACTGAGCGGCTTCTCGATATCGCTCTTCGAGTTTTTTGCGATCGAACGACTCTCCTCTAGCACGAATGAGCCTCAAGCAATCCTCTTCATCGACAAGCGTCCCTCTGAACATTTTTGAAATGATGAAGTCCTCGTCGTTAAGTACGCCGACATAGATTTTTTTCAGCTGCCGAATCTTAATGTGGTTGTCCGGATCCAAAGGCGACTCCAGCAGTTCCGTGGTGAAAATTTGTCGCCCTGTAAAAAGATCGATCTCGAATCCGCCCGGTCCCGTCCACTTAAAGCCGCTTATCTTTCGGTAATCGAGCTTCTTGAGCGTCTTAATCAGCTTTCGATATTCATCGTCTTTGGGTACGAGGAAATCGATATCCTTGGTCGAGGCCTTGAAATTTTGGAGGGTTAAAGCGGTCCCGCCACAAGCGATCAGACGAATTGGCGATGGGAGGTATTTGTCCCATGTCTCGATAACGGTCCAGAGCCAGTCTTTATCTATTATTGCGTATTGCATACAAAAAATTGTATTAATTCATACAATATATTGTATTTATAATATGAGACTCCCATTCTGTCAATAACAAAATTTGGCTGGCCCTCACCTAGCGGCGTTCGGGTCGGCAACCTCCGGAAAGTGACAAAGTGACGGCCTGACACCCTATTTGACACCCTATTTGACACCCTATTTGCTAACTGTTAGGCGACTTCACTTTGCCTTTGTGGCCCGCACCTCAATTGCCCTATCGTCGGGACCATATTCAACTTCAACTCGAGTCGTCACGTAGGAAAATGAAAATAGCCGACTGGAAGGATCTCCGAGATCCGCCGGAAACGGTGGACTGATGTAATACTTAACCTTTTTCTTTTTCTTCACGTCTTCAATTTTCTTCCCGCACTTACCAACTAAAGCCTCAACCTCGTCACGCGACATGCCCTGCTCAATGGCGCACTTTTCATCGAGAAGGTTTGTTTCCCATTTTGGATACATGGATCTTCCGGCCAAGGCAAAAGCCTGGGATAAGATCAAATAACCGGAAAACAAACCAAACGTAATCCGAACGGATGACCAAATCCAAAACTCCTTAGGCTTCTTGCAAACGAACCAAGCCAATGACGCACCGAGAGAGACAAATATCGGGATAAGAGCCGGGTATCGCGCGCCTAACGACATCGGCAGACAGAGAAGGCCAACCGCAATTAAGACTGGTATGAGAATGTAGATCAAGCTTTCTGTTCCCAGTTCGCCTAACGCATGGATGACCCGCGCGTGCTAACGGATTCCATAAACGGCGCGCGTCGGGTCCATCCGAAGTTAGGCCGCCTTTGATTTGACACCAATTTTCTCCCGAAATGAGTCGCGAAGGCGTTTCTTGATTTCAACGACTTCAGCCTTCATCTTGTCCATGACAGCCTTCCAGACAAGAACATCTCCCTTCAAGTTTCGGTGCTGGAAATCGATAAACGCATCGCCCAGTTCGCAGATGAATTTGTCCACCTGCTCTGCCAGTTCCTGCTCCAAGTAGATTTCATGTTCTTGGAAAAATTCCTGAAGGGCATTGAGGCAGTCTGCGGCCTTTTTCCCGCGGTCTTCCTCAGATGGCTCTCCTGACATGACAAATGGCTTGACGTAGTTTTGAACCGATCTGTGCGCCTGAACAATTAGCCGATAGAGACGCGCAATAGTCACGAACACTTTAGCGTGCAGCTGGCCGAATCGAATTCGATGTTCCTCGGATGCTCGGTCAAGCTCAGCCTTGTGCAGAGTAAGCATTCGCTCATTCTCAGACTGCAGCGCCAGTCGGTGTTTTTCGACATCTTTGTCGAGCAAATGTGAGACGAGCGATTTCGCCAGCCACGCCATGACGGCCAGGGCGACTGACGAAGCTCCGAATGCGACAAGGATTTGGGTTAGCATTTCATTTTGCATCCACCATCATGTCGGCCTAACGGCTTTGCTCGGCCGCCGGCACTATTAGATTCCGCACCGGTGCCGCGACGGCCGGAGCGGAAGGCTTGTCTTTTGACAAACTCATCCATGGAATTTTGTCATCACCCAATTAAAAACAACGGTAGTTGAATGTTTCGGGATCAACAACCACAAGGTAAAAAAGCCGGCGATAAACGCCCCCTCAAAAAGAACCGAATGCGGCCTCTTAAGCTTCGTTCGCGCCACTGCGCGCTTGCTCAACCAGGCAATCGAAAAGAAGATTCCCCAGACGGCACACACCGTTACACAAATCTCAAAAATAGTCTGAAGGTGGGCCAGATTTCCCCAGATCATCAACACGTTCAAAAAGAGCGCATATGATGCTGGCAGGACCGCAAAAATAGCGTTCTCTGCAGCAGCCGTTTCCCGGTTCATTCGTTGGGAGAGGAAGTTTGAAGCTGCCAGCATAAGCGAAAAAACCACAGCAAGAACACCGAACGCCAACAAGTTGCCTAAAAGCGCCACTTCCCCTCGCTCTCCCTAATGCCTTACGCTAGGCCGCCGGCACTATTAGTTTCCGCGCCGGTGCCGCGACGGCCGGAGCGGGAGCTGGAGCCACGGGCCTTTTTTTCCGCAAAATTGGCAACCTCACCCAACGGCATATCTTTGACCTTTCCGAACCAGGACATATCAACGACCATTTCTCCCGTTTCCTCGCCAAATAGAATGTCCTTGACCCGCTCGTTCCGCAAATCCAAATCTCTTACCGACTTCTGAAAGGCATTACTTTTAGTTCGCCCACCCTTCGATGTACGAAAAAAGAGGATATAGCTCTCGGGCTGAACCAAAACCCAATAATCGGGTTTGGCCTGTTCGATCAAGGGAGTAAGAATAGCGTTGACTTCGGAATCGATCCCTTCCGGGACGATTGCGCAAAGAACCGTGAATTCCTCAATTCGTCCAGACATGAAAGCTTCCAGCTAACGCCGAGGATGAGCGGCGGCGGCTATCAAGATATTCCTCACCGAGCCGCCGGCCGCTCTATCCATTAGTTAGGCGCTCCGTCACGTCAGAATCCGAGAATCCAAATGACTTCATGCGTCTTTGCCTTCTCGTTCATCCACATCGTCAGTTCGGATATCACTCCAAGAAGTGACTCCTTGTTTCTCCCGAAGTCCTGTGCAAACTCATTCCGTCCTTCCGCGAGGTCGGCGAATTGAATGATCCCGTCCAGTTCAGAAACAGACTTTGCATCAGCAAGGAGCTTTGATAACCGCTCCAACCGAACAATAGCCTTCATGCATGTTGCCCGGGGCAATTCGTTTGGCCCGAATCGAGTAAGCCCGGGTACTGCTTTTGATAGTGCTGGCTCGATATACCCAAAGACTTCATCCTGTAAAAAAATGGAATCTTCATTCCAATGCGATCCTTTCGGAGCGCCGGCGGCGAATTCAACGAAATCGCCTTTCTTCATACCTCGACGTAGTTCTATTTCAATCATCTCTAGATGCGCCTAACAATTAGTATGCCGTTCCGTGTATCACAATAAAATCCGTATCAATAACTTCAAAAAGTATAGGCATCATTTGGATTATCCGCCATGGGGAATTTGCGGAAAAAACAGCAAGTACAGAAGAATTCTTCTGCATATCACGAATCGACGCATTCCAAACCCAATTCACATAGGTAGGCAGTCGCCTGCTTTCCCTGTAACACCACCGTGCGTACGGGTCCGTACACGGCGGTTCGGCGGATTAA
>PFUL01000103.1 GCA_002790095.1 Elusimicrobia bacterium CG_4_9_14_3_um_filter_62_55
ATCCTCGCGGGGCATGCCGGCCTTGCGCGAAAGCTCGACGCATTGCTACGAGTACCGCGGAGTCTTGAGATGAAGGACCCTTCGGCGCCGGTTGCGCTAGGGAAGCAGGCTCAGGGAAAAGGCAAGCAGAGGACCGAAGTCCTCCTGATCCGCCGCTCGAAGCGCCTGCAAGTAGCGCTTTCGAGTCTCGGTCGTCACCGTCAAATCATCGCCGGGCCACTCGGGCAAGGGATGCTTCTGTGAATGCAGGTAGACATCGGCCGCCATGCGCGCATGTCTTCCATTCCCGTTGCGGAAGGGGTGTATCCAGGAAAGTCGGTGATGCAGCCGGACAGCCCGCTCAAGAACGGGCATCCCCGCAGGGTTCGCGTGCCAATACCGCAGGTCTCCCAGCAAGCGTCCAATCTCTTCGGCGACCTTGTGCGGCGCGACGCCGATGTTGAGCTCCGTTTGCCGGTACTCACCCGCCCAGCGCCAGACCCGGCCGAACATGTCGGCGTGGAGCTTGCGCAGAAACGGCTCGTCGAGCCATGCGCCGTCCTGATTTTTGCGGCGCGATAGGTGTTTGTCCGCGGCCGCGAGGATGTTTTCAGCCTCTACAGCGCATAGGTCCCGATAGGTGACGATCTCCCCGGGGATCAGCCCCTCGGCGTCTTCGATCGGCGTGGCGCCGTCGGGGAAATCGAACCTCACTCGACCTCCCAGATCTCGGAGGAGCGTTTCTCAAGCAATTTCTCCGTTTCCGCGCGGACGAGGGCCTCAAGCATGTCCTCCTCCGGACGCTGCTCTTCCATCGCCATCGTCCCGGCCACTCGCCGCACGCGTTTGAGCGCGGCGTTGCGGGCCTGTTTGCGGACGATGCCGTCTAAGTCCGTCTCGGGTTGGGGAGCGATGACGAGGCGGCAGAACATCGCGGCGAAGATGCGCCGCAGCGTGTCGAGTTGGATGTCACCCTTGCCCTTCTCGATCTTGGCGATATGCGATTGCGGAAGGCCGCAGCGCTTGGCGAGTTGCGCTTGAGTCATGCCGAGACGGACGCGCAGCAGGCGGATCAGGTTGTGCTCGCCGTGCTCGCCGGCCCCTTCCGGAGCCGAGGCGGCCCATTGGACGAGACGCGCGAGCACCTGGTTCGCGGCGATAGTTTGCGGCGTTCGTTTTTGCGGCATAGCGCAGCCTC
>PFUL01000161.1 GCA_002790095.1 Elusimicrobia bacterium CG_4_9_14_3_um_filter_62_55
GGCGACGCCCTTGCGCTTCGCTATCCCTTCGCCTCCATCAGGCTGGGAAGAGGACTTGCACCTCCAAGCTGTCGGTCATGCTCGGCACACAAAAAAGCGCCCCCGCCGCGACCGACGGGGGCGCCCGGAAGAAGTTGAGAGGGTTACTAAGGCTCTAAACCGCTTCCTTAAGGCTTTCGTCCAGCGCGCCGACCACCGTGTCGGCGTCGGTCTCGGTGATGCACAACGGCGGCTTGATCCGCAGCACGTTGCCCCACTGACCGCCTTTGCCGATGATCACGCCGCGTTTCTTGCAGCCTTCCATCAGCGCGCCCGTGAGTTCGGGGTTCACGGCCTTGGATTTCTTGTCTTTTACCAGTTCGACGCCCAGCATGAGACCGAAGCCGCGCACGTCCCCGACCTGTTCGTATTTCTTCATCAGGCCTTCGAGCTTGGTCTTCATCACGCCGCCGACTTTCGCGGCGTTCTCATCGAGCTTCTCGGCCTCGATCACGTCGAGCACCGCCTCGCCGACCGTGCAGGCCACCGGGTTGTTGCCGTAGGTGTTGAAGTGCAGACGCCCCTTCAGGCTGTCGGCGATCGCGCGGGTCGTAACAACCGCGCCGAGCGGATAACCGTTGCCGATCCCCTTGGCCATGTCGACGATATCGGGCCTCACGCCCCACTTCTTGATGCCGTAGAACGCGTCGGGGCCGAAGCGGCCCATGCCGCACTGGACCTCGTCGGAGACGAACAGACCGCCGGCCTTCTTGACCGCGGCGTACACCTTCGGCCAGTAGTTGGCCTCGGGGACGATCACGCCTCCGTTTCCGGACACCGGCTCGCCGATGAATGCGGCGATCCTTCCGGAGGTCGAATGATCGATCACGCCCTGGAGCTGATCGGCGCAGATGTCCGCCCACTGCTCAGGGGAAATCCCTTCAGGGCGACGGTAGGTGTAGTTCGCCGGGGCGTGATAGACGCCGCTGGCATAGGGCTGTGAGTGGCGCCACGGGCCCTGACCGGTCAGGGACATCGACATCAGCGTGCGGCCGTGGAAGCTGTGCTGCAGACCGATGAAGTCGGACTGTCCGGTGTGCAGCTTCGCGAGCGTCGCCATGAGCTCGGTCGCCTCGGTGCCGGAGTTCGTGAAGAACACAGCGTCGAGGTCCGGGTTGACGGTCTTCGCCCGCTTGAGCATTTTCTCGGCGTAGCGCGGGAGCTCGGGATACAAAAACAGCGTCGTCGTGTGCCATAGCTTCTCAAGCTGCTTCTGCGCGCGTTCGACGACCACGGGGTGACAATGGCCGACGGAGACGGTGACGACCCCGGCGAATGCGTCGAGGTACTTGTTCCCCTTATCGTCCCAGACGTACTGCATCTTGCCGCGGGCAATGAGGATCGGCTCCTTGAAGTACGACATCAGCGGGAAACAGTGTTTTTCGCGGGCCTTAAGAACTTCGGCGGCCGCGGGGCCGGCGTATTGGATGGCTTCTTCAGTGGCGGTAGTCATGTCCTTCTCCTTAATAGATGTTGCTTTCGCGCTTCTTTCCCGTGTAGTCGAGGAACACGGTCTTGGGCTTCGAGAAGAAATGAATTCCTTCCTTGGCCATCTCCCGGTCGCCGACGCCGGAACCCTTCACGCCGCCGAAGGGCACCTGAGCCTCGCCGCCGATCGTCGGGGAATTGATGTGGAACATCCCGACCTCGGCCTCTTCGAGATAAGTCATCGCGGTCGTGATGTCCTGCGTGTAAATCGCGCAGGTCAGGCCGAAGATCGTGTCGTTGGCGTACTCGATCGCCTGTTCCAGCGATTTTACCCGGAACACCGCCAGGACCGGCCCAAAAACCTCTTCCTGGGCGATGCGCATTTTCGGCGTGCAGCGGTCGAACACCGTCGGCTCGACGAAGAACCCGTGCTTCAAGTCCCCGTCTTCGACGCGATTGCCGCCGCACAGCAAAGTCGCGCCGTCGTCCTTTGCGATCTGGATATACTTGAGATCCGTCTCGAGCTGGGCCCGATCAACCGCCGGCCCGAGATCGATTCCATCGCCGAGCGCCGCGCCGATCTTCATCGCCTTCGCCGCGTCGACGACCTTTTTGACGAACGCGTCGGCGATGTCTTCGTGCAGGATCAAGCGGCTGGTCGCCGTGCAGCGCTGGCCGGTGGAACCGAACGCTCCCTTCACGACGCCCGCGAGCGCGAGGTCCTGATCCGCGTCTTTCCAGACGATGCACGGATTCTTGCCGCCCATTTCGCAGGTCACCTTGATGCCGCGCTTGCCGGCGAGCGTATGCACGCGGACGCCGATCTCGTTGGAACCGGTGAAGCTGACCGCCTGGACGCGCGCGTCCTCGACGAGACTGTCGCCGACTTCCGATCCGGCGCCGACGACGAAGTTGAGGACTCCTTTCGGCAGTCCCGCTTCCTCGAAGAGCTTTACGAGTTCCATGGCCAGCCAGGGCGTGTTCGACGCCGGCTTGAATATCACGGTATTGCCCGCGACCAGGGCCGGGGCGATCTTCCAGCAGGGGATCGCCCAGGGGAAATTCCACGGCGTAATGATCGACACGACGCCCAACGGCTCGCGAATCGTGTAGAGCAGGTTCTTCGGCAGTTCGGAGGGGGCGGTGCTGCCCATGAACCGGAGGCCTTCGCCCGCATACCACTCGAGCAGGTTGATGCCCTTCTCCATCTCGCCGAGCGCCTCGGGCAGGATCTTGCCCTCTTCCAGCGCGAGAATGCGGCCGAGCCGTTCCTTGTCCCGGCGGGCAAGCTTCACCACCGCGTCGAGCACGCGCGCGCGCGCCGGTGCGGGAGTCGCCTTCCAGCCTTTGAACGCGGCCTGCGCGGCGCTCAACGCACCTTCGACATCGGCCTTCGACGCGCCCTTGCAGGTCGCCACGATTTGACGCGAGTCCGACGGGTTCACCGATTCGATCGTCCTCTTGCCCGTCCCTTCGACCCATTCGCCGCCGATGAACTGCTTAAGCACCGCGATGTCCGTCTTCTCTTTCATAACTGTCGTCATAAATTACCCCCGGGGTCAGACCCCCGTAAAAGATAGCGCGCTACTTTTTACGGGGGTCTGACCCCATAGTGTTTCTCCGTATTTCGCGCGTTTGATGAATTGTCCCTTCGGCAGGCTGGAACTGAGCGTGCCGTTTTCGACGAGGGGCTGCCCGCGCAGAAGCACTTCCTTGATCGTGCCCGCGACGGTTCGGCCCTCGTAGGGGTTGTAGTCGACGTTCATGTGATGCGTCTTCGCCGAGATCGTGTACGGCTTGTTCGGATCGATCATCGTGATGTCCGCATCGAAGCCGACCGCGATCGTGCCCTTCTTGCCGTAAAGTCCGAAGATCTTCGCGGGGTTGGCGGCGGTCACTTCAACGAACTTCTCGGCGGAGATCAATCCCTTGGCGACCGCGTCCCACATCAGCTGCATCCGGTTTTCGATGCCGGGCGCGCCGTTGGGGATCTTAGAGAAGTCGTCCTTCCCGAGAACCTTGCCCATCTTCGTTCCCGGCCGGAGTTCGTAGCAGAACGAGCAATGGTCGGTGGCGACCGTCGAAAGCGTCCCGTCGTTGAGACCCTTCCAAAGAGCCTTCTCGTTGCCCTTCGGCCTCAGCGGCGGCGACATCACGAATTTCGCGCCTTCGAAGCCCGGCCGCCGGTAGTCCTCGTGGGACAGATAGAGGTACTGCGGACAGGTCTCGGCCAGAATCGGCAGGCCGGCGCGCTTGCCGCGGCGCACCGCTTCGAGCGCCTCGGCGGCGGTCAAGTGCACCACGTAGAGCGGCGCCTTCGACATCTCAGCGAGCGCGATGCCGCGGTTGGTGGCTTCGGCTTCGCAGGCCAGAGGACGCGTCAACGCGTGCCATTCGGGAGTGGTGTTGCCGTCGGCGAGGGCTTCTTTCACCATCAGTTCGACGGTATGGCCGTTCTCGCAGTGCAAGGACACCATGCCGCCGTTATGGGTCGTGCGGCGCATCGCGCGGAAAATCGCGTCGTCCTCGCTCATGAGAGCGCCCTTGTAGGCCATGAACAGCTTAAAGCTCGGGATTCCCTGCTCCACGATCGCGTCCATCTCCGGCACGCGGCTCTCAGGGAGGTCGGTGATAATGAGGTGGAAGCCGTAGTCGATCACCGCCTTCCCGTCGGCCTTCTTATGCCAGTTATCGACCCCGGTCTGCAGCGCCTCACCGGGCGCCTGGATCGCGAAGTCCACGAGGCAGGTCGTGCCGCCCGCGGCCGCGCCCTCGGTTCCCGTCTTGAAGTCGTCGGCGGTGACCGCGCCCATGAAGGGCATGTCCAAATGCGTGTGCACGTCGATGCCGCCGGGCACGACGCGCAGTCCGGTCGCGTCGAGGACCTTCGCGCCCTTGGCGTCCAGGGTTTGCCCGATTTCAGAGATAATCCCGCCGGTCACGCCGATGTCGGCGGTGAAGCGATCGGACGCGGTTTGAATGTCCGCGTTTTTGATTACGAGATCGAATGTCATGTTAAGCCTCCACTGGACCCGGCGTCAACGACTCGCCGAGCGCCTTCATCATCGCGCCGTAGGCGCCAAACGACACAAGAAAACTCACGAACCACGCATAGTGGTACACGGTGACCCAAACCGGGGCCACCTCGACCCAGCCGACCGTCGCGAAGAAACCGGGCACGCACGGGATGATGCCGAGCGCGAGCGCCAAAATCGCGATAGGGTTGAAGCCGCCGACATAGGAATACGCCCCCTTCGGGTCGAACAGCGCGTCCAAGTCCAAAGTCGAGCCGCGGATCCAGTAGTAGTCCGAAAGCATCACTCCCGCGATCGATCCCAAAAGCGCCGAGTAGCCGATCAGCCAGGTGAAGATGTAGCCGGTCGGATCGGCCACGAGCTTCCACGGCTGAATCACGATGCCGATAATTCCGGTGATCAGACCGCCCATCTTGAAGGATATCCGCTTCGGCCAAAGGTTGGAAAACCCCACCGACGGGGCCACGACATTGGCCGCGAGATTCGTCGTCAGCGTCGCCAAGGTCAAGCCTGCCATCGCGAAGATCACGACGAAAGGGTTGGTGAATTTGGAAAGCAGTACGATCGGATCCCAAATCGTCTCGCCGAAAATTGCCGCAGTCGCCGAGGTCACGGCGACGCCGATGAATGCGTACAACGTCATCGTCGAAGGCAACCCATAGGCTTGGCCGAGCACCTGATCCTGCTGGCTTTTCGCGTGACGGGTGAAGTCCGGGATGTTGAGAGACAGCGTCGCCCAAAACCCGACCATCCCGGTCAGACTCGGGAAGAAGAACTCCCAGAACTTGCCCTCCTTAGGACCTCCGGGAGCGAACTGCGACGGGGTGCTGAGCATTTCGCCGAAGCCCCCCGCCTTCACGTACGCCCAACCAAGAAGAAGCAGACCCATCCCGATCAACAGCGGCGCGCCCCAATCCTCGATGCTGCGTATGCTCTCCATGCCTTTGAATACGACCGCCATGTTCAGCGCCCAGAAGCCGAGGAAGCAGACGCTCTGCGGGAAGTTAATGCCGAAAAAATGCTTCGGCAGCGCCTCCCAGCCAGGGAAGAACACGGTCAGCCCCATATAGATCGCCCAGCCGCCGATCCAGGTCTGGATGCCGAACCAGCCGCAGGCCACAAGCCCGCGAAGAATCGCCGGCACGTGCGCCCCCTGAGTGCCGAACGACGCGCGGCAGAAGACGGGAAAGGGGATCCCGTACTTCGTGCCGGCGTGCGCGTTCAGGATCATCGGAATGAGGACGACGATGTTCCCCAAGAAAATCGTCATCACCGCCTCGATCCAGTTCATGCCTTGGGCGATGAGGCTCGAGGCGAGCATGTAGCTCGGGATGCAGACGGCCATCCCGACCCACAGGGCGGCGATGTCCCAGGTCCCCCACTTGCGGTCCTTGCGTCCAATGGGAGCAATGTCCTCGTTGTAGAGCGGGGATGACGAAACATCCCCTTTAAGCTCTATGATTTCCCGATCCAGCTTCATTTACGGAAGCAGCTCCACCAATTCGCCGTAGGTTTCGGGCCGGCGGTCCCGGAAGAACTGCCAGGTCTTGCGGACCTCCAGAACCTGATCGAAGTCGAGATCGGCGGTGATCAGTTCGGTCTTGTCGCGCGAGCCCACGACGACCATCTGGCCGCGCGGGTCGCAGAAATAGCTCTGCCCGTAGAATTCTCCGAAATTCCAGGGCTTCTCGTAGCCGACCCGGTTGATCGCGCCGACGAAGTACTGGTTGGCGACCGCGTGCGCGGGCTGCTCGAGCTTCCACAGGTACTCGGAAAGCCCCGCCACCGTCGCCGACGGGTTGAAGACGATCTCGGCGCCGTTGAGGCCGAGGATGCGCGCGCCGTCGGGGAAATGCCGGTCGTAGCAGATGTACACGCCGACCTTGCCGTACTTGGTCTGAAACACCGGGTAGCCCATGTTGCCGGGCTTGAAGTAAAACTTCTCCCAGAAGCCGGGCGGGCAGTGAGGGATGTGATTCTTGCGGTAGATGCCCGCGACCGAGCCGTCGGCGTCGATGACCACGGCGGTGTTGTAGTAGGTTCCCGTCGAAGGGGTCTCGTAGATCGGAAGCACGATGACCATCTTGTGCTTTTTCGCGAGCTTTTGAAAAAGAACCGTGGTCGGGCCCGGGATCGGTTCGGCGGTGTCGTACCAGCGCACGTCCTGCTCGCAGCAGAAGTACGGCCCGTAGAAAATTTCCTGAAGGCAGAGCATCTGAACCTTCTTCTTTCCCGCCTCTTCGACGAGCTTCACGTGCTTGTCGATCATCTTCTTCTTGATCTCGGAAAGCTTGTGCTTCTCCGGCGACCAATCGCAGGACGCCTGAATCAAACCGCAGCGGACGTTTCTAGCCATTGAATTCTCCCTTACGACCTAGTCATGAAACCGTTTGTATACTTCCTTGTAGCCCTTCATGCCGTTCGCCGTATAGGTTTCCCAGGTGAGCGGCTCGTGTCCCGTCGGAATCTCGGTCATCGTGATGCAATTCTCGACCGGGCAGACCAAGGAACACAGATTGCAGCCGACGCAATCCTCTTCGATCACCGTCGGAATTTTCGATTTGCCGCCGTTTCTTCCGAAATCGGCCGGCCGCACGATGCATTGATGCGCGGTGTCGTTGCAGGCGATGTAGCACAGATCGCACTGCACGCATTTATCCGCGTCGATCCTTGCGACCGTTTTGTGATGCAGGTTCAGATGCTTCCACTCGACGATGTTCGGAGCCGTCTTTCCGATGAAGTCGTCGAGCTTCGAGAATCCTTGACGGCGCATCCAGTTCTCGAGGCCGCTGATCATGTCCTCGACGATGCGAAATCCATAGTGCATGACCGCCGTGCAGACCTGGACGTTCTTCGCGCCCAAGAGAAGGAATTCGGTCGCGTCGCGCCAATCCGAAACCCCGCCGATGCCGGAGATGGGCAGGCCGACGGTCTCGGGATCGGTCGCGATCTGCGTCACCATGTTGAGCGCGATCGGTTTGACCGCCGGGCCGCAATAACCGCCGTGCGCGCCTTTGCCGCCGATCGCGAATTTCGGAGCGAGCGTGTCCAAGTCCACGCCCATCACCGAATTGATCGTGTTGATCAGACTGACTCCGTCGGTGCCGCCCTTCTTCGCGGCGCGCGCCGGGAAACGGATGTCCGATATGTTCGGCGTAAGCTTGGTGAGCACCGGGGTCTTCGCGATCTCTTTCACGTAGCCGACGACCCGTTCGATGTAATCGGGGACCTGGCCGACGGCCGAGCCCATGCCGCGCTCGGACATGCCGTGGGGGCAGCCGAAATTGAGTTCGAGGCCGTCGCAGCCGGTGTCCTCGGAGCGCTTGACGATGTCGTGCCAGTTCTTGCGCTCGCAAGGCACCATCAGGCTGACGATCACCGCATGCTTCGGATATTTCTTCTTAACCTCGGCGATCTCCTTGAGGTTGACCGCGAGCGGCCGGTCGGTGATGAGCTCGACGTTGTTGAGCCCGGCGATTTTTTGCCCGCCGATATCGATCGCGCCGTAGCGCGAGGTCACGTTGACCACCGGCGGATCCTCGCCGAGCGTCTTCCAAACCGCCCCGCCCCAGCCGTGATCGAAGGCCCGGGCGACCTGCTCTCCCGAATTGGACGGCGGCGCGGAAGCCAGCCAAAACGGGTTGGGAGACTTGATGCCCGCGCAGTCGGCCGATAGGTCGACCGTCTTGGGAATTTTTTTAAACGTTCGCGAATTCGGGTTCTTTGTCATGATGGTGGTTCGGCGGACGCACGACGCGCACGCCCTCGATCGTCTGAATCCAAACTTGGTGCTCCGGTCCGGGCTCCTGTCCCGGAAACAGGAATTGGAAAATACCCAGCGCCGCGCGCTTGCCGTGCGCGGCGGCGTTGACGATTTCCTTGCCGCCGTTGACCGCGTCCCCTCCGGCGAAAACCTTCGGGTTCGAGGTTTGCATCGTCTCGTCGTTTACCGCGATGCGCCCGCTCGACTCGAGTTCGATCCCGGCCGTATTTTTCAGCAGGTCCACCTGTTTGGATTGCCCGATCGCCTTGACGACCCGGTCGCAGGCGATCTCGAAATCGGATCCCTCGAGCTCAACGACCGCGCCGTCCTCAATCATCGTTTTTCTCAGGCGGATGCCGGTCACCCGGTCGGCGCCCAGGATCGCGACGGGAACCGTAAACCATTCGAACTGCACGGCGTCGCCCGCCGCAAGTTCGTACTCGTAATCGTAGGCGGACATCTGATTGCGTCCCCGCCGGTAGGACATCACGACCTTCGGCGTTCCGATGCGCTTCGCCTGGGTGACGACGTCGACGGCGGTGTTTCCCGCGCCGACGCAAACGGTGGTTTCCCCCGGAGGGATCTTGTCGAACTCGTGATTCTTGATGTACTCGATGAAGTGCAGCGCTTCGTAGACGCCTTTGAGTCCCTCCCCGGGGACGCCCAAGGATGAGGTCGCTCCGAGGCCGACCCCCAAGAACACCGCGTCGAATTTTTCCTCGAGCGATTTAAACGACAGGTCCTCACCCAGCGTCGTCTCGTAGCGGACATCCACGCCCAGATCAAGCACCAAAGCCGTTTCATCGAGCGCCGTCTTCTGGTCCATCTTGTATTCGGCCATGCCGTAGGTGTTGAGTCCCCCCGGCTTCGGCTTTCGCTCGAAAACGGTCACGGAGAAGCCGAGACGGCGCAGGTACGCGGCGCAGGAGAGACCGGCCGGGCCCGCGCCGACGACGGCGACCCTTTTCCCGTTTTCCTTGCCGGGGGAAAACGGCTGAATCCCGTCGGCGAAGAGAGAGTCGGTCGCGTAGCGCTGCAGCCGACCGATCTGAATCGGCGCTTCGTGCCAATCGAGATACACGCAGGATCCCTCGCATAACGATTCAACCGGGCAAACCCGCGCGCAGGAATGCCCCATCGGGTTCGCTTCGAAAATCGTTTCGGCGGACCCGAGAGTGTCCTTCGACGCGATCTGCTTGATGAAGCGCGGGATGTCGATATGAGCGGGACACGCGACACTGCACGGGGAATCGTAGCAGTAGAGACAACGGTCGGCCTCGATTCGCGCCTCCTCCGGACGCATCGGAGGCGTCATTTCCTTTAAGAGCGGAAAATCATCTATCGTCTTTTTCATTTTATCGGTCATGGGCGCTCAGCGGCTGGAGATCGGAGGGATGGACCTTCCAACGGCAGAACCCCATTGTAACTTCCCCCTCAAATTCAAGTCAACCACGGAAAGCGAGGTCTTTAGACCCATAAAATTTCCCCTGAGGAGGACCCTGGACGATATAGCTGCTGCGGGGCTACCTTACTTCCATGCTCCTCTCGACGGCCTCCTTGCTGCTCGGCCTATTCGTTTCGATCTCCAGAAGCGCGGCCCCGGTCGTCGTCGAATTCGTCGATCTTGAGGAAAGTGAAGCAAAAATATACAAATATCGCGAAGAAGGCGACGGCTACGCCTGCCGAAACCGTAAAGGCTGGAGTGGAAAAAACGACATCGCCCTCGCCAAGCTGCTGAAGACCCGCAAGGGAGATTGCGGACGCTTCGACGGCGCCAATCTCGACCAAACCGATCTCAAAGGGGCCGCCCTTCAGGGCGCCGAACTCAATTCCACGAACATGAGCGAAGTAAACCTCAAGGGGGCCCAACTGCGCTCCGCGGAGGTAAACTACGCGATTCTGCTCGACGCGAACATGGCGGAATCCAACGCCGAACACGCGAACTTCGTCGCCGCCCGCCTCGACCGGGCCAATCTCAAGCGCGCGAAGCTCAAGGGCGCCAATTTCGTCGTTTCCTCGATCGTCGGCGCCAATCTCGTCTAGGCGGATCTCGACGGCGCGGTTATGAACGGCGCCGACGGCAAGGACGCGAAAATCGGGAAATCCACTCTCAAACGCCTCGTCGCCCGCGGCGCCGACTTCCAAGGCGCGTCCTTCGGCGCTTCGAATCTCGAATGGGCCGATTTTTACCGTGCGAATTTGAAAAAACCCGGTTTACCGGCGCAAAAATGCGAAACGCGAACCTCTTCGACGCGGACCTGCGCGGCGCGGATTTGGAACGCGCCGACCTGCGGCACGCCAACCTCAGCCGCGCCGATCTCAGAGGCGCCTCGCTTAAGCACGCCGATCTGGATCACGCGCGGCTTTCCGAAGCCCGCTTCGATTCAAGAACCGTCCTCCCCTTCGACCTCCGCGAAGCCAAAAAACGCGGGATGCTCGAAGACTGATAGAATCCCCGCGCTGGAAAAGGAATGCGGGCATCTGCCGCAGAAGGAATGTCCGGCGTCTCTTCTCGCCGATATTTACTGAGCCGGCCGGGACTCCGCGTCCCGGAGCAGGAACACCGCCGCGACCCATCCCAGCAGAAAGCCGACCCATGTGTTGACGGCGAGTATCCCCGCGGCGGTCGCCGCGGCGACCATAAAAGCTTCCCGGGAGGCGCAATCGCGCGCGGGAAGGGAAAGCTCCAACCCGGCGAAGACCAACAGGACGCCCAGAACCGCGACGGGATAAAGCGCCATCAGCGAGACCCCGGCCGTGCCAAACGAGATACCAAGCGCAATCTTGGCTGCGCCGAGCGCGACGACGCTTCCTCCGGTGCGAGCACCGAAGCGATACTGGCCGGCGAGCCCGCCGGATCCGTGACAGGAGGGCATCGCGCCGAACAGACATCCGCCGATGTTCATCAATCCGACGCTAAGAGACATCGAACGGGTTCCGATCCCGCGCCCCTCGAATAGATCTCCGCTCAGTGCGCACACCGCGATCACGGAGTTCAGAAGCGTCAGAGGAATCTGGGGCAAACCGGCCTTAACGAACCCCGATTTCCAAGCGGCCCAATCCGGAAGCATCAGCGAGGGTCCCTCCCAGCCCAACGGCAAAGAGGCGAGAAGGTCTGAATGTCCGGCGATCAGAACGCCGACGCCAGCGACGAAAAGCAGCAGTGCCGAGGGAAAGCGCTTCCAGCGGCCGGTGACGAGGACGAGCGCCGCCGCGGCGAGCGCGCACAGGCGTCCGTCAAGCCCGCTCCATCTTAACCCCATGATCATGGCGGCGCCTTTGGAGGCAAGCTTCAGTCCGACGCCCAACTGAATCCCGCGAACGACCGGCCGGGGGATGACCCGCTCGGCCCAGCCGACCAGACCGGTGACTCCAAAAACGAAGATCGCCGCCCCGGCCGTAAATCCGGCTGCGGCGATTTCCGCGGGAATCAGCCGCTCGGCGATCGCCACCGCGGCGACCGCTTTCATCGGCTGCACGGGAATCGGCTGATTGAACAGCAGCCCGGTCAGGATGTTGAAAAGTCCGGCGAAGACCAGCACCGTTCCGGCGTCCAGGCCGCATACAACGATCAACGACGCAGCCAGAGGGATGAAGGTGCCCAAATCCCCGAGCGACCCGGAGAGCTCCCCTAAATCGAAGCGCAGTTCCGCGATCCGTTCCCGAAGACGGGAGGCGGCTCCGTTCACCGGTTCACCAGATGCTGACGCGCTTGTCCTTGGACAGATGCAGCTTGTCGCCGGATTTCACGCCGAACGCCCTGTAGAACTCGGGCATATTGCGGACGACGCCGTTGACCCGGTACTCCGGCGGGGAATGCGGGTCCGTCGCCAATCGAACGCTCAACGCCTTGTCGCGCATCTTGCTGCGCCACACCTGAGCCCAGCCCAGGAAAAACCTTTGGTCTCCTGTATAGTCCGCGACGACGGGCGCGGGCTTGCCGTCCAGCGACAACTCGTACGCGCGATGCGCGACGCTTAAGCCGCCGAGGTCCCCGATATTCTCGCCTTGGGTCAGCTCTCCGTTCACGCGCTCGCCGGGGAGCGGCTCGAATTGCGAGAACTGCTCGATCAGAAGCGCGGTTCGCTTGGAAAACGCGTCGCGGTCTTCCTTCGTCCACCAATTCTGAAGCATCCCGTCTCCGTCGTACTTGGAGCCCTGATCGTCGAACCCGTGCCCCATCTCGTGTCCGATCACGGCGCCGATGCCGCCGTAATTGACGGCGTCGTCGGCCTTCGGATTGAAGAACGGCGGGCGCAGAATCGCGGCCGGGAACACGATCTCGTTGAGCGTCGGATTGAAGTAGGCGTTCACGGTCTGCGGCAGCATGTGCCACTCGTCGCGGTCGACGGGTTTGCCGAGCTTGTCGAGCATCCGGTCGTACTCGACCCGCGTGGAGCGCTTCACGTTGCCGACCAGGTCGTCGGCCTCCACGACCAGCTTCGAGTAATCCTTCCACTTATTAGGGTAGCCGATCTTGGGGTTGAACTTCGCGAGCTTCTCGAGCGCCTTCTTGCGCGTCTCCTCGCCCATCCACTCCAGGTCCTTGATGCGCTCGGCGTAGGCGGCCCGCAGGTTTTCCACGAGTTCGACCATCCGCGTCTTGGAGGACGCGGGAAAGTGTTCGGACACGTAGACCCGCCCGACCGCTTCGCCGACCGCCCCGTTGACCAGCGCGACGCCCCGCTTCCAGCGCGCGCGGATTTTCGGCTGCCCGCTGAGGGCTTTCCCTGAATACTCGAACGCCGCGTTGACGAACTCGTCGGAAAGGTAGTTCGCGCGCGCCTCCAGCACGCGCACCTTGGCGTAAAGCTTCCACGCATCGAGCGGACTCCCCTCGATGATCGCCTCGAGCGCCTCGAAGTAGCTCGGCTCCACGACGATCACCGACGACTCGGCGGCGGGGATTCCCGCCGCTTTCAGATAGCGGGGAAGCGGAGCGCTCAACGACGAGCGGTCCCGTTTGTTGTAGGTCTTATCCGCGTCGCGACGCTCGACTCGCTTCCAATGCTTATCGGCGATGGTTTTCTCGACCGCGTACACGGTCTCCGCCTTCGCGGCGGCGTCGGTCTCCCCGGCCAACTCGAGCATCTTGGACGCGAACGCCAAATAGGCCTTCTGAATCGCCTTCGATCCGTCGTCTTCCTTGAAGTAATAATCCCGGTCCGGCAGCCCGAGGCCCGAGGCGGCCACGTAAACGATGTTGTCGCCGACGGCCTTCCGGTCCGGACGCACCGCGAAGCCGATCGGGGAATCCACGCCGACGGACTGCGCCCGTCCAAACCAGTCCGTGAGTTCCTCGGTCGAACCGATCGCGTCGATCTCCGCGATTTCGGACTTGACCGGCTCGATCCCGAGCTTCTTGACGCGCTTCTCGTCCATGAAGCTCCGGTAGAAATCCGCGATGCGCTGTTCGTCCGTTCCGGCGGCCTGCGTTTTCTTCGAGAGCCCTTGGATGATCTTTTTAACCTCGAGCTCGGAGTCGTCGTGCAGTTGATGGAACGCCCCGAAACTCGACTTATCCTCGGGCATCACGAAGGTCTTCAGCCAGGACCCGTTCACGAAGCGGAAGAAATCGTCCTGAGGACGCACCGCGGCGTCCATCGCCGAAACGTCCACCCCGAGCCGGGGATCGGCCTTTTTCTTGCCTGCGGTCGCGCAGGCCGCGCCCGAGGCGATCAATCCGGCGACGAGGCCTGTTTTCTTCAAAGCGGTCATAGGTTCTCCCCGCGCCGTTCGGCGCGATGGAAATTCTACCAAGCCTGGCGCAACCCCTGTAAGACCCAGATTGTCGCGGGCCCAATAGCGGGCTGAAAAGGGTCGTTGGACCTCCCGGTCTCCGCGGCGGCCCGGGGTAAAATAATCCATGTTTAAAAAGAGCTTGGCGGGTCTCCTGTCGGCCGTCCTGATCGGACTTCCACCTTACGAAGCCTGCGCCGCGACGCTCGCGGCCCCCGTGCGCACCCCGGCCGCGAATCTCCCCGCGACGGCCGCATCTCCGCTGCTCGCCCCCTCCCCGCTTTTTCCGTCGCTCTCTCTCGCCGCCCCGGCGCTGTCGCCGAGCCTGAGCGGATTCCTGCCCGTTCTCGCGCCGCTGCCGGAGCGTTCGTTCGCGCGCACGATGCCCTCCCCGGCGGCCGCCAAGCTGAACTCCGTCGCTGCGCCACAACGACCCGCCGGCTCAATTTCTGCCGCCCGGACCGCTTCGGCCGCGGCTCCCATGGCGAAAACCCCTCGGGCACTGACCCGAATTCTCTCTCAACAGAAGGAAATCACCGCGGCCGCCGACGCTCTTTCCGAACTGCCCGCCGGAGGCGTTTCCGCCGCCGGTTTCGCGATCATGGACCGGATTCTCGGCGAGCGGTCCCACAACGGAGCCGACGGTCCGTTCAGCCCCGGACACGGTCTTCAGACCTTTGATTCCGAAGGGAAATTGAGTGAGCGCCAAGGGGGCGCGTCGCTTGGACCCGCTTCCGAGGAAGCGGCTCCGCGTCCGCGCCGCTCTCTTCCCTCGCCCCAGGAAGTCCCCGCGACGCGCGAAGTGCTGCCGACCACCGCCGCCGGGCAATGGGCGGCCGCGCTGCTCACCGGCGGACTCGCCGCGGGAGCGCATTACGGCTCCCTCTATTTAACCGCGATGACTTTGACGGGGGCCTGGGCCTACGCCCCGTTGGCCGCGACGGTCTCGGCGGCGCTGCTCGCGGTCTCGGCGATCGGATATCTGGGACTCGGGTTTCGTGTGATGCTCGCCCGCAGCGGAGCGGTCGAAGCGGGCGACGACAGCCCGATGGCCCGGCCGTACTCGTTTTTCAAGAAGGGCGGCATACGGGACGTTCTCTTTAAGCCGATCGAAGGAAAGAACGCTCCGTATATGCCGGGATACGCCGAGTGGACGCTCGGGATTCACGCGCGCGTACGCGCGAAGGCCGGCAAGCTGCTCGGATTCCTGGTGCAAACCGGGGCGAATGTCCGCTACCTCGCCGGCGAGGCCGCATCGTTCGGGCGTTCCTTGATCGGCTTGTTCTCGCTGGTGCGCACGATGTACCGCGGGGACCCGGAAGTAAAGCCGTTCGTCAAGGATTACCGCAGATCGGTTTGGACGCTTCAGGGCATCAACGTGTTCCAAGCGATCATGGGCGTCGCGACCAGCTACGTCGTCGGCGCGCTGATCGACGCGGCGACGGCGAAAACGATGGGGCTCGCGGTGATGTTCGCCGGGGGCATGGTCGCGATCATGCTGTCCAACGCCGCGCTCAACACCGCCTACGAATGGGTGAAGGGGCGCCTGACCAGCAACGTCCTCACGAGTTTCCGCGAAAACCTGTTTGGCCACCTGCTCCGTCTTCCCGTGGGCTTCTTCAGCAAGGAAAAGCCCTCCCAGGTTGCGTCCCGGATGAGTTCCGACGTCGCGAATCTCGCCACCAAGAACATCGGCATCCCGGTGATTCTCCCTTACTACGGCGCGATGGCGCTCTTCGCCGGCATCATGATCTCGATCACCAGTTGGCAGACGACGCTTCTGGTCACGCTCGTCGCGATCCCGCTCTCCCTCGTCGCGCATGTCTACGGCAACAAGGCGGAAAAACTCAATGAAGCCGAGGTGAACCGGCGCGCCGAAATGATCAGCGCCGGCGAGGAAACCCTCGGCCGCGTCCGGGACATCCGCGCCTTCGCCACGGAATCGAACGAGACCGATCGCTACATCGGCTTCGTCGACCGCTTCATCGGCACGATCATGCGGCGCACGCGGATCTCGTCGATCTACAACGGGAGCATGGACCAGTTGTACCACGCGGCGTTCTATCTCTCGGTTCTCTTCATCGGTCTGTTCTCGTTCATCGCCGTCGGCGAGCCCTCGATCGGGCAGACGATGGCGATGGTCGGCTACGCGGGCTACATGCGTCAGGCGCTCGCGGGAAGTTTGAGTCTCTACACGCAGTACCGCGAAACCACAGGCTCCTCCCGGCGCGTGCTGGACTACTTGAAGGTTCCGACGGCCGTCGTCGAGGCCCCGGGCGCCGTCGACCCCGGACGCCTCGAGGGCGGGATTTCCTTCTCCGGCGTCAACTTCTCCTACGACGGGAAACACAAGGTTCTCGAAGGCGTCGAATTCTCGGTCTCGCCGGGACAGCACGTCGCGCTGGTGGGCGGCGAAGAGGGCGCGAAAGGCGCCTTGCTCGACCTGATCGCGCGTCTCGACGAACCCACCGGCGGCAGCGTCTCGTTCGACGGCAAAAACGCCGTCGGGCTCAAACTCTCCGCTTTGCGGCGGCAGTTGTCGCTTCTGCACTCGGACGGGATTTGGATCGACGGAAAAACCGTTCGGGAAAATCTGACCTACGGCCTCAAGCGCGAAGCCGCCGACGCCGAAATCCTGGACGCGGCCCGCGCGGGCGGCGCGGACTTTATCGCGAACGAACGCGTCTTCCCGCAAGGCCTGGACACCGTCCTCGACGCGCACGACTGGCGTTTGACCCCGCTGCGCAAAAAGCAGCTCGAGATCGCCCGGGCGGCGCTCGCCGACCCGCGCATCGTTCTTCTCGACCGCCCCTCCGCCGGGCTCAACGACTACGAGTCCGCGCAAATCGAGTCGCGTCTCGCGGCGCTGACGAAGGGGCGCACCACCTTCGCCATCGGCGAGCGCATCGAAGACGCCCGCACGGCCGACGTGATCCTCGTATTGAAAAAGGGGACCATCGTCGAGCGCGGAACCCACCAGGAACTGATGGCCGCGAAGGGCGTGTACTACAACCTCACCCTCGCGGAAAAAGCGAAGAAAGCCGCCGAGGAATAGCGCCTTTAGACGCGAACCTTGACGACGACCTTGCGCACTTCCGCCGCGGGATCGCCGATCCCCGGCATGTGAAGGTCCTGCGGGAAGAAGATCGCGAACATCCGCTCGTCCACGCGGAAAAGCGAGGAAGCCCCGCCGTACAGCGCGTAGTCTTTCTCCTCGTCGTATTCCGAAATCACCGGCTGGTCGCCGCGCAGGACGAAGCCCATCGACTCGCCGCCCCGCGCCATGAACTGGACGTCGATGTGCCGGCGATGCGCCTCGAGGCGGCCGTCCTCCAGGGGCTTTAAGTTGTAGTCGGCGACGATCGCGTAGAGATCGCGGCCGTCGATCTCGTATTCGCCGACGGCGAAGTCCAAGAAGTCCTTTTCCCGCAGATAGCGAAGCGCCGCCGCGATCCGGGGACCGAGTCCCTCGTATTTGCCGGAGTATTCGATGGAGTCCAGAATCACAACGACAGCATAATTAATTCTTCCCTTCCCTGGGAGCGAAATTCCGCCCCCCGTCGAAGAATCCGTGGTAAAATAAGGCTGACGGGCAGTTAGCTCAGCGGTAGAGCGTCTCCTTTACACGGAGAGGGTCGGGGGTTCGATCCCCTCACTGCCCACCCCATTTTCCTTTTTTCCGCCTCGTCTTTTTCCGCTTCGCCTGGCACGGAACAGGCTCATCGTTTATCCTATTCTCCAGCCCATGGCAAAGAAAAAGACGCCCAAACGCCGCCCGGTGCGCAAGAAGAAAGCGCGCCGCAAACCGCGGGTCACCAAGCGCATTACGATCACCGTCGAGTTCACCCCTTTGCGGGGCGAGCACGGCGAAGCCATAAAGATCGACGATCAGACCTATCTCGTTAAAATTCACGCCTCGGACACGCCATTCACCAAATACCTCACCTTCATCCACGAAGTCGCCGGGCACGTCGGGTCTTGGGTGTTCACGCCGTTTATCGACGATAAACTGGAGCACCGCTTCATCACGGCGCTGGAAAACAGCGCGAAGATGCATTGGCGCAGATTCTGGGCGGGAAAGAAGTAACTACGGCAGGCGATTGAGGCAGGCGGCGCTCGAGAGCGCGCCGCTGGCGCACAGATCCTTGCCCTGGAGGCTGCGGATGTGGCGGGTTACCGAGCGGGTCCGGCCGGCCGATTCAGAGGAGAGCACCCGCGGAGACTGGACCTTCGCGTAGGCCGCGGTCCACAGCACCATGACGGTCAATCCCGCCATCGCCTGAAGGACCAAGGGATTCACGCTGCCCACCTCTTTCATACCGATACGGTAGCCGCAAGATCCCGGGCCGTTCAGGGGTGTTGGGCCCAAGGCGGCCTGGGCCGGAGGGCCTACTTGAAGGTTACCAGGCGCTTTCGGTCCTCATCCCAAAGCGCCAAGGACGCGCAGGAGAGACTTTTAAGAAATCCCAGTTTTTTAACGTGAAACTCAGGATTTTCCTGGTAGCAGCGGGGAAGGTTGTAGAACGGAATCCGACTGCATAAGTGATGGATGTGATGGTAGCCGATGTTGCAGGTCGCAAAATCCACCAGCCATCCCGCCCGATAGAAGGAGCATCCCTGCATCGACGCCTCAAAGAAATCCCAGTGCTCGGAATCCTCCCAATAAGTCGTCGGGTACTGGTGGCCGATGTAGAAAATCCAGGTCCCGAACGCGGACGCGAACGCGACGGTCGGAAGCCACATCCAGAAGAAACAAGCGGCGCCTAAAGCCCAGCACCCGGCCGCGACGAAAACCGCCATCGCGGCGTTCGTGCTCCAGACGCTGATCCAGGACTCGCGCCGATCCGGCTGATACCAAACGAAGCGCTGTTTGATGAGAAAATATCCGGTCGCGCCGGGCCCGAAAAGAAACAACGGATGCCGCAGCACCCGATACTTAAACCGCGCCCAAGGAGTCGCGCTTTCATATTCCCGCACCGTCCAGGTATCCACGTCGCCGACGCCGCGGTGATCGAGATGCCCCGAGGTCGCGTGATGCTTCGCGTGCTCGCGGCCCCATTGCGTGTAGGGCGTCATCACCAGCGGGGAGAGCAGGCGTCCGAGCGCGGTGTTCGCCCACTTTTGATTGAAAAGCGCTCCGTGGCTGCAGTCGTGCTGGATCGCGAACAGCTTCACGAGCATCGCGCCCGCGGGAATCGCGAGTGGAAGTCCCAAGAGCCAACCGTAAGGACGATCCCAGGCGAGCGCCATGCCCGTCCAACACACGGCGAGAATCGACAGGCCGGAGGCCAAATGCCCGAGCGCCGCAGCCGCGGAGCCCGCCTTATAGGGTTCCACGATGCGCTGCCAATCGACCTTGGGCAGAGCGGCCGCCGCGATCACCCCGGGATTATACCGTTTCACATCGCTGAATTCGGGACCTTCGGCTCAGGAAAGGAGAAGGGCCGCGGCGCCGACCGCGAGGACCTGAAACAAGAGCAGCGCGGCCCCCAGCGCCAACGCTTTCGGGCCGTGCCGTCGTACCGCTTCCAGATCCACGCCGAAGCCGATCGCGGCCATCGCCGCGGTCAACGCGGCCTTTCCCGAAATCGAGATCGCGTGGCGCATCCCGGGCGGAATCAAATCCGCGGAACGAAGACCGACGGCCAGCAAAAAGAGCGGCACGAACCACGGAACGACCTGCCAAATCGAGTTCTTGCCGGCCTCGCGCGGCGCCCAAAGCGAACAGGCGAGCACGAGCGGCACGAGGCAGAGCACGCGACCCATCTTCACCGCGATCGCGAGCCCGCCGATCTCAGGACCCGCCGCGTAGCCCGCGCCGACGGCGTGCCCGACCGCCGGGAGCGCGCCGCCGAGCAGCAGGGCCGATCCCTCCAATCCCAAGTGAAGGAAGCGGGCCGCGAACGGGAGCACGAGCATCGCCGCGAATCCCGCGAGATTCACGATCCCGATCGAAAGCGCGGTCTCATGCCGGTCTTTCGCGACGAAGGGAGACACCGCGGCGATCGCCGCCGACCCGCAGATCGCGGTGCCGACGCCGAGCAAAAAACCCGTGGTCGGCGCCGTTTTCACAGCGCGCGCGGCGAGCGGGCCCATCGCCAGGGTGGCCGCCATCGCCGCGAGAATCGCCATCCCCGCGCCCGCGTTGAACCCGCCCAAAGAGGAAAGACTCAAGCCTGCGCCGAGCAAAACCACCGCGAACTCCAACACCTTCTTTTCACAGAACTTAAGTCCCGGGGAGAAGCGCTCTCCAGGACGCATCGCGTTTCCCGCAAGAACGCCCAAGACGATCGCCCATACGACCGCCCCGACCTTAATCTGCGGAAGCCATCCGGCGACCGCGTAGGCCAACCCCGCGGCCCCGGCCGCCAACGCCAGACCCGGGAGCTTATTCATCGGTCCCCAGAACGCGCCCGAGCATATCCAGCCGACGAACGATTTCAACGGTGTTCATCTTAAATTTTTCCCCGCGCAGCAAATCCCCGAGCGGGAACTCGGTATACGGACGGTCGTCGGTCAAGGGGGGGAACAGGTTTCCGATCCGCCGAAGTTCCGCCCCGGTAAACGGTACTCCGCCGAGAATCGCCTTTTCGGTCAAGGACGGCGCGTGGCGCGCGATCTCGAGGCGCCGATATCCCGCCAGCACGACCGAGGCGGAGGAATCCATCGGAGCGTTCGAACCCATGAAGAGGAAGCCGGGCCCCCCTGGATGACTCCACATCGCCGCATGCTCGAACGCGTCGGTGAAATTGCGAAGCACGACGCCGAAATCCTTCGTCAGCATCGGAACCGGAATCCAAATCGCCAGGATTCCCTTTTCCGCGAGGCGCGACTTTCCCAATCCCACGAATTCCCGCGTGTACAGGTTCACCGTCCGGGCGCTCCAGACCGGGGGCGTCCCATCGACGACGATCAGATCGAAGCGTTTGGGAGTCGTGAGCAGGTAATGGCGTCCGTCATCAACGTGCGTCTTGACCCCGGGCCGAGACCGGACCTCGGCCGCGTCCTTCCAAAACCAGGGGAAAGCGTCAAAGACGCCGGACACGAGATCCACCGCGTCCGTCTCGAGCCCCGCGACGCTCGCGGCGGTCTGTTCGGTGTAAAACGAAATCTCTCCCCCCAGCTTTTCGATGCGGTTGACGAGAATCGAGCGGGCCGGATTCCACGCCCATCCGAGGGAAACCACCGCGGCCGCCAAACCCGCTCCCGCGATCCGCCTCGCGCGCGGCTCTGCGCCCGCCGCCGCCAGCGCCGCCAAACCGCAGACCCCGGCGAGCGCGACGAACACCGCCGCCCCGCCCGAGACTCCAATCGCGGGGACGAGGAGGAACCCGGCGATCACCGATCCCAAAACGCCCCCGATCGTGTTCACGGCGAACGCGCGGCCCGCCGCCCTTCCCGCGTCGGCGTTTCCGCGGGCCAAAAGCGGTCCCGCCAACGGAAAACTCAGACCCATCAGCAGACTCGGCACAAAGGAGACCATCGCGCAATCGCGCAGAAAAAACAGCAGGTCCACCGGACCTTGAAAGGGGCTGTAGACGTAGCGCGGCTGAAACGCCGCGAGCCCCGCCGCCTGATAGGCCGCCAATCCCAACGCAACCGAGAAGGCCACTCCGATTTGAAGCCCTCCGTAGGCCGAGAGCGCCTCGCGGCGGCTCGGACCGCGCTTCATCCAAAGCGCGCTCAACACCCCCCCGATTCCGATTCCCGAGAGAACGCAGGCCAGCAGAAGCGAGTACGCGTACACCGAACTTCCGACAAGAAGAACGATCAGCCGCGACCAAAGGACTTCCAGTCCGAGCGCTCCGAAGCCGCTCGCGAAAAAGAGAGTCAACAGCAGTCCCTCGGAGGCCGCCAGCGGCTCCGGTCTGCGGCGATCCGCTTCTTTGACGGCCGTCCGCTCGAACCGCCTCGACGCGAGACGAGCGCTGAGCGCGCATACTAGGTTCAAGGCGACCGCGCAGCCGACCGTCCGGATCTCCCCGAGAGCGGCCAACAAAACGAAGCCCGACCCGAGCATGCCGACCACGGCCCCCAGCGTGTTCCAGCCGTAGAGCACGGCCAGTCCGATCCCAGCGCTCTCCTCGCGCTCCGCGACGTATCGGGTCAGCACCGGAAGCGTCGCCCCCATCAGCATCGTCGGGGGAAGCAGCGCGGCGGCGGACAGCGTCACGCGCAGAGCGGGCCGAAAGACCGACGGGCCGCCGACGGCCGCGTACCACTCCGGGAGCTGCAGAAGAAGCGCCGTCCCCGCGCAGCCGGCGAGCGCGGCGCCCAGTTCGAGAAAGGAATAGGTACGCAAGCCGCGGGCGTCCGAACCGGAGCGGCGCCCGCCGAGCCACGCGCCGAGAGCCAGACCGCTCATGAACACGGCGATGATCGTGGAGACGGCCAAGGTCGTCACGCCGAAAACGCGAATGAGCATCCGCATCCACACAACCTGATAAATCAGAGAGGCGCAGCCGGATAAAAAAAACAAACCGGCGACGGTCCGCGTCGTCAAGCTCCGCACAGAGGGAGAATAGCCTTTTCCCCCTCTTTGGCACAAAAGTTGTCGTCGAGAAATAGGTCTGGCAAAAAAAACGGACCGGGTCTATACTGGGACCAGAAGCCGGTCCTGGATGGATGAGGAATTATGCCAAAGAAAAAAGCCTCGACAAAAGGGAAGCGGGTGAAGGCGGCGAAACGGGAACATCCGGTCAAGATCTCGCAGCCGCCGGACGCCGAATGGGCGTTCGTGGAGGAGCGCTACAGCAATCTGAGCGTGGACTTCAATTCGCTCGCGAGGGAACTGGGTTCTACGGGACTTTGATCCCCGGGATCTGATCCCGACTCGTTAGCGGGCTACCGCGAGCCCGCGCGAGTCCTTTGCTCCGCGGACAATCTGAATCGCTCCCTTTCGGGAGCGATTTGCTATACTAGGGACCTCGAACGGCTTTCGGGCCGTTTCGCGCGCGTGTGGGGGTCGTGGTGTAGCCTGGTTAACACGCTGCCCTGTCAAGGCAGAGACCGCGGGTTCAAATCCCGTCGACCCCGCCAGTTTCGAAGACCAGACTAAATAGCAGAACCGGGCGGCGCGAAATGCGTTTCCCGGTTCTGCTCATTTTCGGCCTTTCTTCCGCCGGGTAAGCCGCGCCTGTTTCTCCAGCATTTCCACGTCAAGGCTGTCCTGTCCACGACCGGCGGCTCGCTTGTTTTCCAGCAAGCATTGACGCGAAATAAAATAAGCGGGATGTCCTTGGTAAGTTCCTTTGACCCGCGTCTTCCAAACCTTCTCCGTGTCGACTCCGCTGAGCCCGGACAATAGGTCGACTCGGTTCGGAGGATAGCCGAGCTCAACCACATTGTCCCCGGCAAAGTCCGCTTCTTTAAGCCCCAAGGAGCCGAACCCGAAGTCCCTAAGCGCGGCAAGCACTCTGGGGATATTCTCGGGGGAGGATCGGATCAGGATGTCGAGATCCTTGGTGCCGCGAGCATAGCCATGAAAGGCCACTGCATGCGCCCCGACGATCACGAACTCGACCTTATTTTGATTCAAGGCCCCCACAAGCTCGGCGAAATCATCGGCCTGTTTCTCAGGCATCCGCTCTCCGCACGACTCGGGCCACTCGGCTCATCGGCGCCGGCCTGCCGCCGCCTTCCGCCAGGCCGCCCAACCGGACCCGCAAGAGATCGACATCGCCGACGCGCGCGCTGGGCGACATGGCCAGCATCCCCAACAACATCTCTTCCTCGTTCTTGGCGAAAGCCTCGGCAGTCGGCCTGACTTGAACGACGCGCGCGATCTTATCCGTCGCCGCGCCCTGCTCCCATTGGATGCCAAGTTCCGTCAAGCGCCGCAGCGCCAAGCCGCGCGGTTGGGATCGGCCTTGGGACCAGCGCCAAAGAGTCGTTTCCGCGATCCCGATAAGGACCGCGGCCTTGGCGCGCCCGCCGGATCGCTCCACGAACTGCTCAAGGGTGCTCATACAGTCATTTAAAGTATAATGCAAATGCATTGCATTTGCAATACCTTGGCCAAGCCGCATTCGTCCGGTCTTCCGGAGCACGGGCCGGTCGTCACGCAACGGAAGGCCCCCCGCCTTATGCCTTGGCGCTCTCGACGGGACCGTCGAGCACTTTGCGCAGCTTGCGCAGAAACGCGTTGGGAGAAAACGG
>PFUL01000057.1 GCA_002790095.1 Elusimicrobia bacterium CG_4_9_14_3_um_filter_62_55
CGCGCGTCCGGGGGGAATTTCCCGGCGACGCTTTTTTCCCCCCGTTCGACGAAACCCGCTTTGCCGCGCTCGAACGCGACGAACGCGAAGGGGATCCCCCCTTCGCGTTCGTGGTCCTCGAAAGAATCCCCGTCTGAATCAGCGGAAGAAGTAGGAAACCGAGACGAAGCGGTAGCCGTCCCAGCGATCCTCTTCCGGAATCTCGTGAATCCGCGACCCGATCATCGTCGCGCCGTGTTCGATCAGCCAGGCCACCCGCTCGGCGAGGCGCTTTTCGATCTCTTCTTGGGTCTTTCCGATCCGCGTCACCTGTCCAACTTCGGGACCGAGATAGACCATCATCCACGGCTTGGGTTTTTGAACGACCGTCACCGCGCCCTCGACGATGTCCCAGTCGATGTCGGTACCCTTGGCGAGTACGCGCGGCTGCGTTTCGCGCTCGCGGGTTTCCTTCTTTTCGGTCAGGTAATAGACCGCGTAGGTCGGGAGCAGGTACTCGAGCTGAAGCGGCCCGCTCAAAACGATGCGCAGCCCGGCGGAGCCCATCGCGCCCGTGATCGCGTCCATATTCGCGCGCAGCGCCGCCTCGTCTTTCGGCTTGAACTGCCGGCTGTCCGCGACGAAGCGGCGAAGGACGAGTCCCTTGGGGGCGGTGTACGGGATGAAGTACATGTCGCCGTCGATGCGGGCCTGCCCGACGGAAACCCCCGCCGCCGCGAGAACGCCGGTCCAATAGGAAACGGCTTCCTTGTACTCGGCCTCGGATTTCGCGAAACCCAGAAGAGTGTCGTCGCCGCACTGAACCAGGAGATGCGCCTTATCCATGCGGTCGGAAACGGCCGCCTTGACCAAGGGCACCGGCGCCTCGGAGGCGCGGATCAACGCGGGGGAAACATAGCGGAAGGGCGCTTCCGAAGCGGAAGCCGAACCGGAAAGGGAAAGGATGAAGCAGAATACGACGAGTCGCCGCGGCATAAGCCACCTCCGTACGGATCTGCCGGAGTATAGCATGATCCGGCGAGACCCTTCAGCGGCAGACTTGTCTCACGCAAGATGAGCCTGAACAGACGCCTGTTTCTCACGCAAGATGAGCCTGAAGCAGGCGCTGTAGGGCGTCGGCGCGGC
>PFUL01000077.1 GCA_002790095.1 Elusimicrobia bacterium CG_4_9_14_3_um_filter_62_55
CGTTCGCCTCGTGCCGGACGCGCCGGGCCCAATTGCGGTCGATTTCGATGCGGTCGGCGTTCGGGTAGTCGGGCAGGGAGCGAATCAAGAGCTCGACGCAGTTGGAGAGAGCGGCGTTTTCGGCTTTCGTGTATTCGAAAGAGGCGAGTTTGCGCAGGGCTTTACGGGCGTCGGGCCGGTTCACGAGCAGGCGCGCGAAATTGCCTTGGATGGGCGAAGACGGCGTCCCGCGGCATTCGTTGAAAATCCAATAGATCACGAACTGGAGATCGTCGGATTCAACGCGCGCCTGTTCCTCGCGGCGGTGCGCCTCTTGTTCGGCGAGGCGGCGGGGTGCTTCTTCCGTGTCGAGCCGGTTCTGGAGCAGCCGTGCGTCGTCCATAACTTTCTTCAAAGCGCCAGGTGAGACGGAAAAATCGCCCGCCGTTGTGCCGATTTGAGTTTCTTCGGTTGACTTGATCCGGCTAATTAAGGCGCTTGTATGCCAACTCTTCGACAACCAGGAAGTCAGGCGCTTGAGGTATTCATGGTTCGCTGATCGTAATATCGATCCAAGGTGTTTGAAAGGTGACGTTTTCCGGGCGTAAGGGGCCCGATTTTAGCATCACCTTCGTTAACTCTTCGTCCCAACTTGCGGGTCCGAATGCGTACACGGCGCGCAGTCGGTACTTTCCGGGACTTTCACCGTAGATCGGAATCTCCCCGAAATCGCCGAGCGGTTTCGGACGAGGCTGCTTCTCGCACCACGCCGAGAACAGGCTTTGGTACGCGTAGGGCGGTGTAGTAACGGAGTCTCCCGGTTTCAGCAGGCCGCCCCACATCTTCGTAGGGACGCCTTCTTCAACAAAGCGGCGAAGAGTTTGGGCGCCGCCTTGTTCAAATGCGTACCACAAAGCGGGATCGCGGTCCACAAAGAAGCGCCTCCCAGAGTCTCCCGGCCAACACTCGCCGTCCGGGAGTTCCTCGTCGTTGGGAAGCCAAGTATAGGGTTCCTCGCCTTCTTCCCCAAATTGCAGACTAAGCGGTTTGTGGCGGTACCAGAGATCCATTGGACCGTCTTCGAAAGCCAGATCGGCAACCGCAAAATGCGTCGTCCCGATGTTCTCGAGCGTCAACTTGATCCACAAAGACGGGTACTTGGACGGCAGTGTCGTTTGGGCGACCTGCAGCGTGATCTTCACCGGCCCCGAAGACGCCGTCACCGTCGCCGCCGCCGGCACGACCTCGTGCGTGTAGCCGCCCGCTTCGGGCGCGCCGAGCTTGGGCCCCGAGGGTTCGGGTTGTTTCTTGCAGGCCGCGAAGGCCAGCAGCGAGGCGGTGAGCAGTAGTTTCTTCATGGTTAGTGGAGGTCCAAGCACCGGCCGTTGATGCAGGGCTTCATGTAGGGTCGTTCGGGCTCGGGCGCCGGTTGCGCGGGGGCGGGTTGTTGGGGCTGCGGCGGCTGCGACGGGTAGGGAATGACCGGGAGCGGGCCCGAGCGGCGCGTGACGGAGGGGAGTGATTTCGCCGGCGGGTGAACGGTGGCGCGTTCGTTCGCCTCGTGCCGGACGCGC
>PFUL01000068.1 GCA_002790095.1 Elusimicrobia bacterium CG_4_9_14_3_um_filter_62_55
GGGCCTGCATAAGGCCTTCGCGGCACCGGAAGAATTCGCCGCCGTGATCGAACAGTACCGCCTGCTGCCGCCCCAGCGCATCCTCGCCTTCGCAACCGCCGTCCCATGGATCGAAATTTTCGTCGGACTCTCCCTCGTCGCGGGCTATTGGGTGCGCGCGACCGCCGCGGTCGCCGGAGGCCTGTTCGTGATGTTTCTCGCGGCGCTGGGCTCCACGCTCGTCCGGGGAATCCCCCTGGAGAATTGCGGGTGCTTCGGCGGCGGAATCCACCTCACCGCGGCGCAGGCGATGGGCCTGGACAGCATCCTGCTTTGCCTGGCATACTGTGCCTACCGCTTCGGTTCGTCCTACGCGCCGCTTGACGCCTGGATCGACCGCGGAGCCTGAGAGACCCCCGATGGGCGACAAGAAACTGATCCTGGCCGTCGACGACGACGCCTCCGTCTGCGAGCTCTACGAGAACGGGATTCCGTCGCTCGGTTACGACATCGTTTGCGCCTCGTCCGGCGCCCGGGCCAAGGAAATCCTTTCGGAAAAGAAGCCCGACGTCATCCTCATGGACATCATGATGCCCGAACAGGACGGAATCAGCCTGACCCGGGAAATCCATTCCGATTCAAAAACCGCCGACATCCCGATCTTGGTCGTCAGCGGTCTCTCCGACGCGGCGACGCTCAACGACGCGCTTTTGTTCGGCGCGATCGACTACCTGGTAAAACCCATCGATTTCGGCGTCCTGAAATCGAAGCTCGAACGGGCGATCTCTCTCAAGAAATAGGCGCCCGCCGCCTCCGCGCTGGGCGCGGCGATCGTGGGCGCCTACTCGTTCGCCATGGCATGGGCGATCTACAAGATCACCGACGCGATCGTCACCTTCCGGGTTCGGCCGGAACAAGAGGAAAGCGGGCTCGATCTGAGCCAGCACGCCGAATCCTTCGTCTAAGAACGCTTACGCGTTCGCTTGGCGGAGCGCCTCGTAGAGGAGCACGCTCGCCGCGCAGGAGGCGTTGAGGCTCGCGACTCCGGCCGCGGATTGCGGGATCTTGACGATCTCGTCGCAGTGAGACTTCACGAGCGGCCGGATGCCCTTCCCCTCCGCCCCGATGACGAGGACCATCGGCCGATTCAGGGTCGCCTTCCAGGAGTCGACCCCCGAGGCGTCCGCGCCGTAGATCCAGAACCCGTTCTCCTTCAATTGGGTCAGCGTCTGGGCCAGGTTCGTCACGCGAAAGGAAGGAATCTTCTGGATCGCCCCCGCCGAGGTCTGAAGCACGGTCTGCGAAATCGTCGCGGAGCGGAACTCCGTAGTCAAGAGACCGGAGGCTCCCAAACAAACCGCGCTGCGCGCGATCGCCCCGAAGTTGTGCGGATCCTGAATTTGATCGAGCGCGACGAGCACGCAGCTCTTCTTCTGCGCCTCGCTGAGCGAGGCGACGAACGCCTGGAGACTCTTGCCTTCCCGCTCGGCGATCTTCGCGGCGAGACCCTGATGGGCGCCCCCCTCGGTCAGCCGGTCCAATTCATCCTTCCCCACCCAGCGTACCGACGCGCCGCGGCGCTTGGCGCGCTCGACGATATCGGCATACATCGTCTTCTGCCCGTGAAACACGCATACCACGTGCACGCGGGCCTGCCCCTCGAGACTCTCCTCGACGACGTGGCGTCCGTAAATCCAGCGCCCGGAATCGCGCTTGCCGTGCAAGGCGGGGCGTTTCTCCCCCTTCCCCGCGGACGCCTCGCGCTTCTTCATTTGCATCTTAAACGGATTGCTCGGGCTCGCGAAGCCCGACCGCCCCGAACGCGGCTTTCCGCGCTTGGACTTTCCTTTTCCGCTGCGGCGGTTCATCGGCGGGACCATGTGGAGCCTTCCTTCGTGTCTTTCACCACGATGCCCGCCTCGGCGAGCTCTTTGCGCAGCCGGTCCGAGGACGCGTAGTCCTTGGTTTCGCGCGAACGCAGGTATGCTTGAAATTTTTCCCGCAGTTCGGGCGCGAGTGGGGACTCGGTCTTGCTCTCGAACAGGCCGAGGGCGAGCGCCTCGTCGGCGGCTCTCAAGAGCGCCGCCGCCTGAGCGCGATTCTCGATTTTCGCGAGAGCCGTGTGAACCGCGGCGAGCGCCTCGGGAACATTCAAATCGGCGGCCAATGCGGCCTGGAACCTTTCGCCCCACGCCCGGGACTCGTCTCCGTCGGCGGGAGCCCCCAGCGAGCTTGCTTTTTCCCGGAGACGGGAACGCGCGGTTTTCGCCGCCTCGAGCGCCTCCCAGGAGAAATCCAACTGCTTGCGGTAGTGGGCAGAGTAACAGAAGTACCGATAGTCGAGCGGGTCGAAGCCCTTTGTCTCGAGATCCCCTAGAGTGATGAAGCCGCCGGCCGACTTGGCCATCTTCGCCTTGTTCATCACGAGGAACTCGCCGTGCAGCCAGAAGCGCACGAACGGCGATTTGCCCGTTGCCGCCTCGGCCTGGGCGATCTCGTTGGCGTGGTGGATCGGAATATGGTCGACACCTCCGCAGTGGAGGTCGAAGGTATCGCCGAGATAGGCTTGCCCCATCGCCGAGCATTCGATATGCCAGCCCGGAAATCCCATGCGCCCCCGATACTCCCACTCCATCTGTCGCTTCTCCGTCGCGGGCGAGAACTTCCACACCGCGAAGTCGGTAGGGTTCTTCTTCTCGCCCATCGCGACGCGCTGGCCCTCCTGGAGTCCTGAGAGGTGCGCCCCGCCGGCGAGCGCGCCGTAGGCCGGGAACTTCGCGGTATCGAAATAGATGCCGTCGGCGGTCTCGTAGGTGAAGCCCTTCTTGATCAGGCGGTCCACCTGCGCCATCTGCTCCTCGATGTGCTCGGTCGCCCGGCAGAGGATGTCCACGGCCTTGCCGTCGTTTTCACGGGGGGGATTCCCGACGGGATGAAAATCGAGCTTAAGCTTCTTCGCGTCGGACAGGAAGGTCTCGGTATAAAATTTCGCGATGTCCCAGGCGGTCTTGTTCTCCCGCCTGGCGGTCAGCGACATCTTGTCTTCGCCCTCGTCGCCGTCCCCGACGAGATGCCCGACATCGGTGATGTTCATCACGTGCCGGACCGGATACCCGAGCAGCTTCAGCGTTCGCTTGAGAACGTCTTCGAACACATAGGTTCGGTAATTTCCGACATGCAGGAAGTTGTACACCGTCGGCCCGCAGGTATAGAGCCCCACCGGCGCCCCCCCTTCGGGACGCGCAAGCGGTTCGTTTTTCTTCGTCAGGGTGTTGTAAAGCGTCAAATCCACGACCGTATTGTAGCAGGGTCGTTCGTCAAGTTGTTTAAGTTATTTAAGTTGTTGGCGGAAAACCGCCTTTACATCAAATAACTTAAATAACTTAAACAACTTGACGAACGACCCTCTGCCCTGTAAGATGGGGCATGGCCGATCAACGCGTCGTAGACTATTTAAAGCAGAATTCCGGCAGCTATCCGATTGAGACGCTCAAGCAGGCGCTGCGCGGGCAGGGGTTTCCCGACACGGAAATCAGCGCGGCGATGGTGGAAGCGGGTCTCGGCGCTCCTCCCCCGCCCCCCGGCCCCGGAAACGAATCGGCCGCCGGCGGATTCGTCGACCTAACGCCCGGGAACCTTTTCGCGAACGCGAAATGGATGCTCACCGATCCGATCGGCTACTTCGACTCGCTCGATCCGGAAACCCGGATCGGACCGGCGCTGGGAACGACCTTGCTGTGGTCATTGATCGCCGGGGCCGTTTTCGCGCTGATCGGCCTCGCGACTCAGACCGGCATCCAAAAAATCGCGGCGGTCGCGCAGATTCTCCTGTTTCCAATGATGTCGCTCGTGTTCTCCTTCGTCGGCGCGGGAATATTCCATTTGATCTGCAAATTGCTCGGCGGAACGGCGCCCTACCGGGGAAGCTACGCGGTGCTCGCCAGCGTCTCGGCGCTGTTTCCCGTCAGCGCGCTCCTGAGTCTCGTCCCGTACGCCGGGATTCTCCTGCAGCTCTACGGATTGTTCCTCAGCGTGCAGGGCGCCTCCGGCGTGCATAAGGTCGATAAGAGAAAGGCATGGGTCGCGTTCGGCCTTCTCGCCGCGTTAGGCGTGATGGGCTCGATTTACACGCAGCGCCAGGCCCGCGAACTTCAGAAGATGCTCCAGCAAATGGAACCGCCCGGAACGGCGCAGGGAGCCCAAAGCGGTCTTCCGGCGGGCGCCCCGCCCGAAATCCAACGGGCGATGGCTCAGGCCCTCGCGGGCATCGACGATCCCGAGATGAAGGCCAAGGCGCAGCAGGCGATGATGGACGCGGCCCGCGACCCCAACGCGATTCTAAGGGACATGGCGCGCTACCAGCAAATGAGCGCTCCGCCCAAGGATACCCTCGCGCTTCTCGACGAGGAAGGGCAAAGCGCGCTCGAAGAGGCGTGGCCGGCGATGGCCGCGCCGATAAGAAAATCGCTCGTGGAGCAGCTTCCGGCAACCCCGGCCGCCCAACGGCCGCGCCTGATCAAAGACATGCGCAGCGCTTCGGCCGACATGAACAAGATGCTCGGCAACGGCATGGAAATGCTCCAAAAAATGCAGCAGCAGGCCGCCGACGCGCAGTAAAGCGGCGCGCAAAAGCGGCGGTTGACACAATTCTCCGCCGCGACTATATAAGGGAGATGCGACTTCCCCGCCGCTGGTTGTGCCGCGCCGCCCTCGCCGCCCTTTGTCTGGGATTCGCCGCTCCGCTTGTGCACGCGCGCGCGGGCGGCGGACACAGCTATTCCGGCGGATCTTCGGGAGGCGGTTTTTCGGGCGGACGCTCCTCGTATTCCGGCGGCTCCAGCAGCCGGCGCTCCAGCGGACCGGATTTCCTGACCCTGTACCTGCTGTGGGCCTCGCGCAATCCCCTGATCGGGTTTCCCCTGACGCTGTTTCTGCTCTACCTGTTCTTCGTCGCCGGTCAGCAGGGACACTCACGGCATGTCGGCAGCACGATCCGAAGAGGCGTCGAAGCGCAGGCCTCGCATCTGCGCGAAGCGGGATTTGAGAAGATACGAGCCCGCGATCCCGCGTTCGACGAGGCGGCGTTTCTGCGGCGGGTGAAGAACGGATTTCTCAAAACGCAGGAAGCCTGGTCGCGCCAGGACATGCGGGCGGTCCGCGCCTTCCTTTCGGACGGCGTCTTCGAACGATTCCGCATTTATCTCGAAATGCAGAAGGCGCTGGGGTTTCGAAACGCGATGGAAGGAGTCTCGGTTCTCGCCTCCGCGGTGATTCAGGCCGAATCGGACCCGCACTTCGACACGCTTCACGTGCGCATCGATGCCGCGGCGACCGACTACGACGTCTCGCTCGAAGGCCGCAAGGTGCTCCGCAACGAAATGAAGCGTCAGGAACCGTTCACCGAGATATGGTCGTTCCTCCGTCGCCCCGGAGCGAAGACGCTCGCAAAACCCGGGCTGATCGAAGGCGCGTGTCCGAACTGCGGTTCTCCACTGGAGATCGCGGACTCCGCCAAATGCGGAGCCTGCGACAGCTGGGTCAACTCCGGCGAATACGATTGGGTGCTCGCGGAAATCACGCAGGCTTGCGAATGGAAACCCCTGCGCACCGGGGCTCCGATTCCGGGACTCGCGGACCTCGCTCCCGGGGACCCCGCGCTGAACGCTCAATTTCTCGAGGATCGGGCCTCGGTCGCCTTCTGGCGGTGGCAGATCGCCCATTGGGAGGAGAGCGCGGCCAGCCTCGCGGGCGTCGCCGTCGGGGCGGTCACGGCCGCCCTTCTCGATTCCCAAAAGACGGATCGCGCGCTCTATAAAAACGCGGCGGTCGGCGGGGTCGACGCGCTGGCCTTCGAGGCGGGCGAGCCCATGGACCGGGCGCACGTACAGGTGCGCTGGTCCGCGGAGAAATACCGCGTCGTCGACGGAGAAGCCGAGCCAGACGGTCAGGCCGTCTGCTGCCATGTCTTCATTTTCGGCCGCAAGCACGGAGTCAAAACCGACGCCAGGTCGGGCCTAAGATCCGCGCGCTGCCCCTCCTGCGGCGCTCCGCCCTCCGAGCGGACTCAAGCCGCCTGCGAGTACTGCTCGGCGCCGTTTAACGACGGGAGCCGCGACTGGACTCTGCTGGAAATCACGCCTCGGGGGCGTTGGCGAATGCCGGCGATGGCCTCTTCCGCGGCGCGGCCGTCCCCGGCGGCCCCGTCCGCCGCCGCGGCCCGGTCCTCGTGGGACGGACCGATGAGCCCCGGCGACGCGCTCGCCGTCCTCGTCGCGGGCATGGTGATGGACGGCGTTATCGAACAACGCGAGGTCGACTTCGCTCGGAGCTACGCCCGGAAAAACTCCATCCCGGAAAAACGCATCGAAGCACTCGTCGCCTCCGCCCGCGCGGGGAAACTGGAAGTCCCCCGCCCAAGCGGACCCCAGCAGGCCGTCGATTACATGCGCGGCCTCATCGACATGAGTTTCGCCGATGGGACGGTCTCCAACGCGGAACTCCGAACCTTGCTCGCCTTCGGGGAGCGGATGCGGCTCCCTCCGGCCCAAGTGAAGCTGATGGTCAACACCGAACGCTCCCGCCTGTACCAAGAAGCGAAAGCGGCGCTGAAGAGACCCACTGCATGAAAACAGATTGCGCCGCCTGCGGGGCTCCGGTCTCAGGGGATCATCCCGTCTGCGATTTCTGCGGCGCGTCGGTGGCCTACGCGCTCAGCGGGCTCGGCCTCCTGCGGGCGGGGAAGCCGACGCTCGACCGGATGTTCGTCGAATACAAAGCGAAGCTTGATAAGAACCCCGAAGATCCCGACGCGCTGTTCGGCATCGGCGCGTATTACGCGAAACGGGAACTTTTCAAGGAAGCGGTCGACGCGCTGCACAAGGCCGAGAAAGCCGCCCCGATTTCCGGGGAAGTCCAATACCTGCTCGCCCTCGTGTACGCCGAATGGAAGGGGTGGACGAACGTCATGGTGCGCAAGCACGCGGAGCGCGCTCTGAAGCTGGACCCGAAAATGACCGAGGCGAAAAGTCTTCTCCACATTTTCGAAGGCGTCGCGAAAGCGTCGTCTGCCGAGATCAAGGCCGATTTGCCCAAGGCCCTCACGCTTTTCGACAAGGCGCGCGCCCTCAGCGTACGGGCGCATCTCAAGCACGTCTATTTCTTCTCCGGCGAGACGCTCGAGCGCGCCGATCGGCACGAGGACGCCCTCGCGATGTACCGAGCCGTGCGGGATTTCGGCATGAAGGACGAAGCGAAGGTTTACATCCGGATAGGGATGATCCTCAAACTCCAAGGGAAGGCCAAGCTCGCCCTCGCGCAGCTTGAGCACGCCCATAGCCTGGAACCCCAAAACGCGGCGGTCGGCCGCATGATCTCGTCGATTAAGATTCAGGCCTGACCCTTCCTCCAGGTTTCCATACTTTCAACAACGAGAGGAACGGAATTTGTTTCGGCCTGACGGGCCGATGCTTCGGGTTTTGAACGGTCAAAACCCGAAGCCCGAACGGCAACGGCAAAAGGCCGCTCCCACGCGTCTCTCGCCTGCCCGCGTCGAGCCGGAAGAATTCAAAGCAACGTCGTTCGTTAAAGGCGCGTTCGCGCGGGAGCGCCAAGCCGTTTCTGTTTGAGTTCGCGTGTTTTCGCGACAGCGAAAACCACGAACGACGCGCCCAAGGCGCGCAAACTGCGCCGTTTCTTAGAAGCCCCTCTTGAAGTCGCAAATGCCAAGCTCTGGGGCTTAAGAAATCGAATAATCAGAGAAGTCTAATAAAATACGGCATTATTTACATATCTCAAGATATGTGAAAAGCACTGCTTTTATAAAGCTTTTTGAAAAAATCCGATTTAGCTTTGGACTGGACCGCCCTTCAGGCCGAAAGAATTCCCGCGCCTCTCGTCGTTGAAGTTAGGGAAACATGGCGACCCTCCCTCCAAGTTTCCATAGTTTGGGACTGGAGTTGTGATGCTGTTCGGGCTTCGGAGTCTGGAGGGAACCATAGTCCTCTCCCGCT
>PFUL01000071.1 GCA_002790095.1 Elusimicrobia bacterium CG_4_9_14_3_um_filter_62_55
CCGCAACGGAAATTTCAATCGAGAGCAACTGTCCCCGGGGACAGTTCATCGAAAACACGAATCTTCGAGCATCGCGCACGAAGCGCGAAACAAGACGCCGTTGATCAGGCAAAACTACGGGAACATGGAGCGTACCCTCCCTTGCGATTTCGCAACAATCCCTTAACATTATGGAAATCTCCTCCTAATTGCTAATAGTTACAGTGATTTCGGATGAATCTTAAAACTCCGGGCGCCCTGCTTTTGCGCATGGTCCTGGGAGCCGCGCTCATCTCGGCGTGCGGCTTCCCTGCGGCGGCGGCGGACTCCATGCTCGACGACGCGGCGTATCAAGACTTGAGCAAGCAGATGCGCCTCGCCATAGACTTGTTCGAACGGGGAGAGGATCTTCAGGCGATGGACCGCTTCATGGAAGTCCTGACGCGCGGTCATCCCAACGAACGCCCGATGGCCAACGACTACCTGAATCTGATCAGTCAGCGCATGGCGATCGGGACGCGCCTGCCGGAGAAGACGATTTCCCGTCCCGGCGCCACAACGATCGAGCGGGAAGACGCGCGTCCCCGGGGCGAGAGGCGCGAGGAGACCGAACGTCCTCGCCGCAACCCCGCTGCGATGAACGACGAACGGCCGCCGCCGGCTCGCCGGGACCGCGAGAGCCGCCCCTCGGATTCCGAAGACGCGAAGTTGACGCGGGAAGATCGGCGGCTCATGAAAAAGGAGATCGACGGCAAGATCCGGGCGAGGACCCGGAGCCTGCTCGGCGCCCTTCGCAGGTGGGAAGCAATCACGGTACGGATGGCCAACTCGCGTCTGCCGCGCGCGATCGGAATCCCTCCTGAGCTTCTTTACGAGGAAGGGCTCCGATTCAAGAAAGACTCCGGGAAGATTCTCGATCTCCTTTCGGAATTGGTGTTCAGTGTGGGAGCGACCCAGGTCGTGATTTTGCCGGAAGGCGCGATCATGGGCGAAGCGAAGATCATGGACATGCGCCGGACCATGGGCATCACCTCCCATATCCTGCACGCGGGGGTTTCTCCGGCCCGGCTTCGCGTCAATCTCCTCAGTTCTCAGGTGGACGTCCCTGCGGATCTGACCAACTACAAAGGCGTGATGATGGTCTTTGTCTACAACCAGCCGCTGACGCTGTCCACGGAGAACGAAGTCGGAACGGAGGGGGGGCCTCCGCTGTCGTTGGGAATCTCCCCGGAGCTGCTCGACCCCAGCCAAGGCGATGGGGTCATCGTGGAATTTTCGGTCATGGAGCCCCCGGCGGGTCTTATGTCCTGGCGCTTCCAGCTTCTCGGTCCCGGAGAGGACGAGAGCGGGGACTACATCCCGTTGCAGGAGGTGAAAGGTTCGGCGCCGGTCTTCCATCAGATCTATTGGAACGGGAAACGCCGCTATTTCGGACAAAATTTCCCGCCGGGACGCTACCAGACGGTGTTGAGCGCGACGGATATGCGAAACCGAACCCGCAAGCTCCGTTCCTGGATCAAGATCGAGGGAAAAACCGCGGAGCCCGAGTCCCAAGCGCCGGCTTCCGCTTCCGCGCCGTCGGCGGGCGCCGCGCCTCCCGACGCGCTCCCGGGGGCCGAAGCGGCGTCCAGTTCCGTCGTGCGCAAGGCCGTCGCGCCGTCGGCGAGATCGATTAAGCGGCGCCCGTCGCGCACCGCGCGGGCGAGCCGGCGCAAGTCCCGCACGAGCACGCGGCGAAAGACGCCCGCGAAACGGCGCGTGAAAAGCAAAACCATTACGGCTCCTCTCTCGGCTCAGAACTCCGGAACGCCGCCGCCCGAAGAAGACGCGAAGTCTTCCGGGCCGGGGGAAGGCGGCTCTCGCGCGGGGGCCGTCAATTACCAGGTGCTTTTCGAGAAAAACACGTCGAACATCACGCGCGAAGGCGACAACATCCTCCAGCGGGTCGCCGACACGATGCACTACTACCCGCTTGATAACATCAACCTCGTGGGGTATTCTTATACCGGAGAGTCGGACCCGGATCAATTAGCGATCCGCCGCGCGCAGCTCGTTTCAAAATTGCTGGTGGAACGTCACGGAATGAAGCGCGAACGGATTCAGGTGGACACGAAGTCCGTCGATTACGAAACGGCCAAGGTCGAAATCTACATCGTCGCGGGAGGGCAGTAAGAGATGGACTTGGCGGAGAACATCGAGCAGCTTTCCTTCGGCCGATCGCTGCCCCGTCTAAATTCCTGTCTAGGACTTTTCCTGAGTCCGGACATGATGTATCTCGCTGAGGTGGCCGTCGAGTCCGGAAAGCCGAAGGTGCTTCACCTGCTGCGCCTCCCGATCCCCGGCGCGGAGACCGGCGGGTCCATGACCCGGACCGCCGGAACCCTCAATACCGATTTTCTCAAAGACAATAAGGAAGTCCTTGAGGTCCTGCAGAAGGCGATGAGTCAGGTCGCGTGGACCTCAAAGCACATGATGGTCACCCTTTCCCATCACTTCGGGATTCTGCGGTATTTCACCCTCCCGGCCATCGAGCGCCGGTTTTGGCGCACCGCGGTCCCCGTTGAGGCCAAGAAGTACATTCCGATTCCCTTCGCCCAACTCGAGAACGACTTTCAGGTCCGGTCGCTCCCGCCGGGGCCGGACAAGCGGCCGCGCATCGGGTCGTTGTTCGCCGTTTCGCACAAGGAGACCCTCGGAGGGCTGCGGCAGCTGGTGAAAAATCTCGGTCTGGAACTGGTTGGAACCGAGATCGCGGGATGCTCCGTCGAGCGGCTTTGGAACACGCTCGACCCTGCGGCGGCCGAGGAACCGTATGCGCAGGTGCACTTCGACGGAGGCCACATCCGGATCGTCGTCTCGGAGAACGGACTCCCCATTTTCTATCGTGAAGTCTTTCTCCCCGACAACGCCACGCCGATGGACCGCCGCAAGGTGGACCTCAACGGCTGCATCGATTTTACCCGCAAGCAGCTCGGCGCCCCCGAGATGACGAAAATCCGCATCAGCGGACAGATCCCGCAGCGCGAGGAATGGCAGAAAGCGTTTTCGGAAGATACGGGCAAAGCCGTGGAAATCCAGGATACCGACGCGATGCTCGGCCTGCGTGGGGGGCAATGGGGAGGGTACGCGGCCATCGGGAGCGGGCTGCGCCATCTCGTCCGCACGCCTTTGACCCTCGACCTCAGCGCCGTCGGAAAAATCACCGAGGAGGATCGCCGCACCGCGACCGCCATCCTGGCGGCGTCCGCCGTCGCCGCGGCCTTTTTTCTCATCGTCGGGCTGTACCGCACCGCGATCGTGCAGATGAAGTCCAGTTCCCTTCGGGATTTTCAAAGCGACGCGGCGGTTTTTCAAGCGTTTCAGGGGAAGACCGCCGGCGACATCGACATTATGATTCAGCAGATGCGCGAGAAGGTCAATTCCTTCGGCGCGCTCACTACGCAGCAGGTTTCCTTGACGAAAGTATTCGAGATCATCGCGGATACGATCCCCGATCCGGCCTGGGTGGAGGGCGTCAATTACGAGAATCCGCTCTCGATCACGGGGAGCGCGCAGCCGCGCGTCCTGACGATTTCCGGGTTCGTCAGCACCGGGAGTCGGGCCGAAGAGCAGGATATCGGGTATTCGTTCGCGAACGGGCTGAAGGCCTCGGCGGAATTTTCGGTAGGCTTCCCGTTCATCAACCCGGCGGTGCAGGCGCCGCGGGCCACGGGTGACGACAACGAGGCGGAAAACGCTCCCGCGCGTCCGACGAGCTTCAACATAACCTGCGCGAGCAAGAAGGCGCAATGACTCTCGACGAACTGAAAGCGTGGGGCCCGTTCCTTCAGGGCGAACTTCTCGTTATGAAGGACTCGTTTCGGGAACGGGGGCCGAAATTTTTCCAGCGCCCGCTCGGACTCGGACTGGTGATCGTTTTCGCCGCCTATTGGTATGTCTATCTCCCGCCTTTGGCGAAGATGAGCCGGATCGAAGAAGATCTGGCCGCGTCCAAGGCCTCCGCGCAGTACGTCGATGACTATAAAAGTCTCTCGGCCCGCTTGGAGTCGCTCTTCGCGAAATTGCCTCGGGTAAAGAATCCCGGCGGCTGGCTTTTGGAAGAGGTGCGCAAGTCCCTGCGCGAGGAAGGCATCGTGCCGCTTTCGACCAGCCCGCCGACCGAACAGAAGATCGAGGCGTACCGCTTCATTTCCATGGAGGTCCGCTGCCAGGCCACGTATCCGCAGTTGGCTTCCTGGATCGCCCGGTTGGAAGGCGGGAACAATCTCTTCTTCATTAAGGAACTGAACATCCGCAAGGACGCCGAGCCGATCGGCTCCAACACGGCCGCCGTCGTGATCACCACGGTGGTTCCGGCCGGGAGCGGCGGATGAAAACCGCCTTCGGCTGGCTCGTGCTGATCGGAGCGCTCGCGATTCCGGCGGTCCTATTTTGGAAGTGGTGGATCGCGATGCAGACCACCACGACGCTTGAAGTAAAGCAGAAAGCCCCCGAGGCCCAAACCGCCTTCGGAGACGTGAAGTCCGCGCAAATCAATCCCATCGAAACCGCGGAGCAGCCCCCCGCGCAGCTTCCTCCGGCCGAAGGCGCTGCGGCGAACCCCGCCGCCGGATCGCTCGACGAAGCCCCGAATATGAACGCGGCCGCGTCGACGGAACCCGCCGCCCAGGGGGGCGAGGGGGAAGGCGAGGATGAGAACGCGCAAGCCTCTCAGGAACAAGCCTCCACACCGCCGCCGAGGGCGGCCGCGCGGAATCAGCCCGGCGTGCTGCGTTATGCTCCGAAAAGCGCCCGCGATCCGATGGTTTCCATTTTCGATCTTAGAGAACTTGCGAAACGCCGCTTGGCCAAGGAAATGTCCCGCCGCCAGGTCAAAAAGGCACTCGAGCCCAAACCGGCGGCTCCGGCTCCGGTTAAGGTGCGCAAAGCCCCGCCGCCGCCGCCGAAGCCGTTTTGCGAAACGGTCGAATTGCAGGGCATTATCGCCACTCCCAACGGGATCGCGGCAATTATCGACGACGAGGTCCGCAGCGAGGGCGATGTCATCAAGGAAGTCCTGATCGCCCGGATCACGACCCGGACCGTGATCTTTAAAAGGCATGGCCGCACCGTTTGCGTCAAGCGCGTCCAGCGCTGATTCCCCTTCGGGAATTTTCCCGCCCTTTCCGAAACAAAGCGGTAATATCCTCCGGTTAAAGTAACCCCAAGACGGTCCCAGGGAGAGAGCCTCTTGACGACATCAGGTCGGACCCAGCGCGAGTCGGCGACCGAAGCGAAACGCTTCGACGCCGTTATCATCGCGATCCTGTTCTTCTTCGAGTTGACGGCCGGAGCGGTGCGCCCCGCCCACGCGCAGCGGCGCCGTGCCGAGCCGGAGGCGAACCCCAGCTTTCAGCAGGAGATGACTCAAGACCGTCAAGGCGGCGGGGGACCGATCTCCGGGGGAGCGCCGATGGGGAGCGCGGCGCCGTCCTCGGACCGGATGGGCCCGCCCTCGGAACTGCCCGACGGTGATTCCGACGCGGACATCCAGATCGGGTCGCGGCAGGTCTCGAATGCGCCGCCGCCGCCCCCGGCCAACCCGCTCGATACCCGCATCGTCGTCCGGGTCAAGAACGCCCCGCTCGCGACCTTCCTCGACACGATTTCGGCCCAAGCGAAGGTCAACTTCATCATCACCGAGGGCTTGGAAACCAAGCGCATCACCGCCTTCCTTCAAAATGTGACGGTTCGCGAAGCCTTGCAGATCCTCCTCGAAATCAAGGGCTTGACCTATCAGCGCATCGGTCGTTCCAATACCTATGTCGTCTCGGCCCGGCGCGCGGATGTCCCCAACCGCATCACCCGCATCTACACGCTCAACCACATTCCGCTGGTGCCGATCGGCACGGGCG
>PFUL01000129.1:0-63270 GCA_002790095.1 Elusimicrobia bacterium CG_4_9_14_3_um_filter_62_55
CGGACCCGTTGCGGCGCAGGCCCTGCAGTTCCCGCGTGGGCCCGATGCGGCGGTCGCGGGGTTCGTGTTGGAAGGATGTCCGCAAGCGCTCGTGTCTCTCCCGGAAACGGAGGGGGACGAGGATTTCGACGCTTTTCCCTCGGAGCATGCCCTTCGGATAGCCGAACAGGGAATGGGCTTCCTGGTTCGCGAACGCGATCGACCCTTTTTCGTCGACCAAGAACAGCGGCGACGGAGCCGCTTCGAGGATTCGCTCCCAGCCGCCCTGCGGCATAAGTGCGGTTTTTTCGCGGGGGATTCGGCGAGGGGTTCGCTTCGATTGCGCAGTCTGCAAGTTCACGACGAGGAAATTATACAACGATTCGGGCAAGGATCAGGTGTTCGTTTTCGAGACGTCCGGGCGCAGCCCGGGCGGAGGTGTTGCGACTGAGAAGGGGAGCCGGCGATTCGGCCCGGCCCGGAGGCGCTATGAAAAATTGGGAAATCCGTTCGATCCTCGTTCCATTCGACTTTTCGGCCCCTTCAAAGGCCGCGCTCGCGGCGGCGAAGGCGGCGGCGCAGCGCTCGGATTTGATCGTGTTGGCCGGCCATTCGCGCCGCGTGGGAACGGAGTGGATGATCGGAACCACGGCCGAGCGGGTGCTGCGGCATTCCCCCGTTCCGGTACTGGCGGTTCCCACCAAGGCCAAGCTTCCGAAGCGCCGCAAGCGGTTGATGGCTCGAAACGGCATCCACCGGCTCCCGGTGATGCACGGATCGAGGGTCGTCGGGATGATCGCCGATTCCGACATTTTCGAACTGCTCTGACGCGGCGCGGGCGGCCTCGCCGTTAAGGCGAGGCCGCTCCGGCAGCGGCCCCTCGTCAGCCGATCGCTTCGTGCGCCTTCCGAATTCCCCGCAGCAGAAACGACGATTCCCTGTCCTCGATCCGGGTATCGGTCGGGATCGAGAGCACCGGGACATCGCTGTGCAGCAGCACCCGTTCCGCGGTCATCCCCAGGTGGAAGCCCTTCCAGAACGTCTTGCGATGCGCGGCGAGCACGATCAGGTCGAAGCGGTCGCGTTCGGCGACCTTGAGGATCGTCGCCGCGGGGTCTCCGGATTCGATCGCCCATCCGAGCCGCGCCATCCGCTCCGCGCCCAACAGACTTTCGCAATGCTCCATGAGCGCGTGCGAGTCGTCGAAGGCGCTGTCTCCGTTTTTAAGCACATGCAAAAGAGAGGCCTTCGCTCGGAAGGCTTCCGCCAAAGATAAGGCGCATCGCAGCGCGACATCGGAGTGCCGCGTGAATTTGACCGGGATCAGGATGCGCTCAGGCCACGGCGCGGGAGGCGCGGCGTGTACGGTCAGGACCGGAATCTCCGAGGCGTACAGCGTCGAATGCGCGACCGAGCCGAGCAGAAAGCGCCAAAGTCCGCCGTGTCCGTGGGTTCCCATCACCACGCAGTCGAAGAGGCCTTCCCGGGTCAGACGGCGAAGTTCCTCCTTCGCCCCCCCTTCGATCACCTTCGTTGTTGTTCCCGGGTGTCCGCCGGCCAGGGCTTCTAGGCGGGCGCGGGTGTTTTCGTCGTAGCGCCGGAGCAGCTCACGGTTCGCGCCGCGGCCCAGATCCTGATCGAGCTCGGCCGGCGTCCACTCGTCGACGAACAACAAAGTGACCTTCGAGTGGAAGCGGCGGGCGAGATGCTTCGCCGCTTTGAAGCCCGCGAGGGACCGTTCGGAGAAGTCGACGGGAACGAGAATCGATTTCGGAGCGAAGGGAACTTCGTCGGCGTGTCCTTGCTTGGGCATGTTAAAAGGTCTCCGCCGGTTTGGGCGGCATCCGTCCCGGTTCCACCGCGAAGGACTCGACGCGGGGACGCGCCAGGTTGAACCACGCCTCGAACGGAATCCGGATCGCCTCGCGGTGATTGCCCGCCGGAAAGACGATTTGCTTCGGCGAGCGCATCGCGGGATCCAGCCAGATCGGGATCGCTTTCGCGTGCAGCAGCGGCGGCTCCGCGCCCACCTCGCAGTCGGGAAACAGCCGCCGCATGTCGTTTTCGGAGCCCAAATGCACTTCCTCGTCCCCGAGAATTTCCTTCACGCGGCCGATCGAGACGCGATGCGTCGCGGGGAGCACCAGCATCAGCGCGCCCCCGTCGGCGTAAACGATCACGACTTTCGCGACGCGCCGTCCCTTGATGTGTTCCCCGTGCGCGAGCTGCTGGGCAGTGTAGGCGTTCGCGTGTGTGAGGATTTCGTAGCGGATCCCGTGCCGGTCGAGCAAAGAAGTAATCCAGGATTGTTCGGGCATAGCGCCTCCGTGAAACGGCAGATGCCCGAACATACGGCAACGCCGCCGCCAGGGGGCGGCGGCGCGTGTTCCAACTTGGAAGCCGACGGAAGGAAGGCTTAAGCGAGGACTTTCAGCGCGGCTTCGTAATCCGGTTCGTTCGCGATTTCCGCGACCTGTTCGGTATGGAGGACCTTGTTGTCCGCGTCGAGCACGACGATCGCACGCGAGCAGAGCCCCTTGAGCGGGCCGTCCGCGATTTCGAGTCCGTAGGCCTTCGCGAAATCCGAATTGAAGGCGGAGGCGGATTCAACCTTGTCGATGCCTTCGGCGCCGCAGAAGCGCTTGAAGGCGAAGGGAAGGTCCTTCGAGATGTTGACGACCGTCACTCCGTCGAGCGCCGCGGCGCGCTGATTGAAGGTGCGCACGCTGGTCGCGCAGGTGGGCGTGTCGACGCTGGGGAAGATATTGAGCACCTTCACGCCGGGATACGACGTGACGCAGACTTCGCTGAGGTCGAGCTTGACCAGAGCCGCTTCGGGGGCCTTGCTTCCGACGGCCGGCAAAGTGCCGACGGTGTTGACGGGATTTCCTTTGAGTGTAATCTTAGCCATGTTGTTCTCCTTTGTTTTCTAAATCACGGTCCGGACCATTCGGCGAGGCAGGACTCGATAAAATCCATCACCGCCTCGTTGGCCGCCTTCCCGCTACCTTCCACCGTCAGCGGCCGCCCGAATCGAAAATGAATGGTCCGGCTTCTGTCCAGCGATCCGATATCCTTGACGAGGCGGCCGTTTTCCATGAAATCCGTTTTCAGGGCCAGCGGAACGATGGGCGCCGCTGCGATTTTAGCCAACTTTACGCCCAGCGAGTTGAATGCCTTGCGCTCGAAGCGCGGACTGCGAGTCGCTTGAGGGAAAATGACGATCGAACGGCCGTTTTCCAAGAATGCCTTGCCTTGTTCCAAGACGGTCTTTAGGTCCTCGCGCGGATTTTTCCGGCCGACCGTGATCGGATCGATGGCGCGCGTGATGGCTCCCAGAAGCGGATAGTGCAGGAGGCTTTCCTTCGCGACGGCCGCGACCTTATCGAGCGTCTGCAGCAGGACCGGAATGATGAAGCCCTCCAATCCGCTCATGTGATTGCCGATATAGACGGCGGTCCGGCCGAGTGCCGCCGGGTGCTCAAACCCGTTGATCTCCACCTTCCCGCCGCAGTCCTCGACGATCTTTAAATAGGTGTAGGAGTGCGCCGCCCAAACCGGTTCCGTGTAGGTTCCGCGCGCGCAGTGGCGGGAGCCTTCCCACAGGAACTTGAAGAAACGCAGGTAGAACCAAAGATCGGAGCGCCCCCACGCGGAAACGGGGTGCGCCGGATCGGTCCGGTAGCCGCCGGTTTCCCGGAGGGCGTGTTGAAACGCGCGCGCTTCTTCGACGGGTCTCATGATCTGCGTCCCTATCATACGAATTCCGGCGGTATGGGTGTCAGTATGGGTGTCAGGCCGTCACTTTGTCACTTTCGCGGATCAGCCCGGTGACTTATCACGCATATACTCCGTTCCCATCGACTACAAAACTCACGGATGTATTCGCAACGTCAACCAACGAGCAAAAGAAGTATGGGTGTCAGGCCGTCACTTTGTCACTTTTGCGGATCAGCCCGGTGACTTATCACGCATATACTCCGTTCCCATCGACTACAAGACTCACGGATGTATTCGCAACGTCAACCAACGAGCAAAAGTGACAAAGTGACGGCCTGACACTAAGTTCCGCAACGTCAACCAACGAGCAAAAGTGACAAAGTGACGGCCTGACACTAAGTTCAAACCCCTAAAGGCTCCAGGGGCGCACGCGCAAGCCGTCGTCCGCGCCGCACTCCGAGCACGCGTCGACGCGAAATCCCTCGCGCGCGCGAAAAGACCAATAGAGAAACGCGGCCCAGCAGATCAAGGCGATCCCGGCCCCCGCAAGCCGAACGAACCCGCCCTCGATCCGCCACAATTCCCAGAGGCCGAAGGCGGCCACGGCGAAGCCGAACCCGGGCCAGAAGTAGACGCCCGGGCGATACCAATCCGCCTTCTTGACGTTGCGCACGACCCGCTGGGCCCCGCAGGACGGGCAGTCCAGGTTCATTTCAGCGGCGCGAGATCCACGACGAAGCGGTAGCGGACGTCGCTGCGGACGACGCGTTCGTACGCCTCGTTGATGCGCTCCGGAGAGACGATCTCGACTTGGGAGCCGAGAGAATGCTTTCCGCAGAAGTCGAGCATTTCCTGCGTCTCGGCGATGCCGCCGATCAAGGACCCCGAGAGATTGCGGCGTCCGCCGATGAGCGGAAACGGCGCGATTTTGTGCGGCTGTTCCGGGACGCCGACGAGCACCAAGGACGCCTCGCGCTTTAAGAGCGAGAGCAGAAGATTCATGTCGTGCTCCGCGGAAACGGTGTCGACGATCAAGTCGAAGCTCCCCGCGAGCGAAGCAGCCGTCGCTTCGTCCATCCCGGCGACAAAGGCGCGGGCTCCGAAAGCGAGCGCGTCGTCCTTTTTCTTCTCGGAGTGGCTGAAGACCGTTACCTCGGCGCCCATCGCCGCGGCGATTTTGACGCCCATATGCCCGAGCCCCCCCATCCCGACAATCCCGACCTTCTTCCCCGGGCCGGCGCCCCAATGCTTCAACGGGGAATACAGCGTGATGCCGGCGCACATCAGAGGCGCGGCTTCCTCCGGCTTGATCGAGTCCGGGACGCGCAGGAGAAAGTTGTGATCGACGACGATCCGGGTGGAATATCCCCCTTGGGTCGCGGTCTCTTGGTCTTTTTCCAGGCCGTTGTAGGTGAGGACCATGCCGTTTTCGCAGTATTGCTCGAGTCCTTCGGCGCAGGCCGCGCAGCTCCGGCAGGAGTCCACGAAGCATCCGACGCCGACGGTGTCGCCCTCTTTGAACCGGGAGACGTTGGCGCCGACCTTTAGGACGGTGCCGAGTATCTCGTGACCGGGAACCATCGGGAAGGCGGACCCGCCCCACTCATCGCGCGCCTGGTGGATATCGGAGTGGCAGATGCCGCAGTACCGGATGTCGATGAGAACATCTTCATCCCCGGGTTCCCGACGGCTGAAGGTAAAGGGTTCGAGCGGCTTTTTCGCGGCGAGCGCGGCGTATCCTTTCGTTTCGATCATGGCGATAGGATACAAAACCCGCGTCAACCGCGCTCGCGGCGCCGCGCGCTCTTGCGCTTGGGACGATAGCCGCCGCCCTTTCGCTCCGAGGGAGGCATTTCGGAGGAATGCACGTGGTCGTGGAACTCCCGCTCGGCGCGGTCGCGGCGGGCGGCGGTCGCGGCGGGCGGCGGAGCGGAGGGGATCAGCGCGTCGCAGCCCTCTCCGATCAGGTCGCGGCGTTTGGCGCGGATCAGCGCTTCGCGGACTTCGAACCAGTTCTCCGGCTTGAAAAACTGAAGCAGCGCGCGCTGCAGTTTGCGGTCCTTCAATCCTTTCGCCACCGGAATCTCCTTTCCCGTATGCGGGTCGCGCCCGGTGTAGTACATGGCGGTCGCCAAATCGTGCGGCGCCGGGATGAAATCCTGCACCTGGTCGGGTTTGTAGCCGCTGCGTTTGAGAAAAACCGCGAGATCGATCATCGCGTTCAAGTCCGAACCGGGATGCGAGGCGATGAAGTACGGCACCAGGAATTGGCTCTTTCCGGCCTGTTCGCTTCCGGAGGCGAATTTCGCGGCGAAGTCTTCGAAGGTGTCGTGCCTGGGCTTCTTCATCAGATTCAGCACGTCGGGATTCGCGTGTTCGGGGGCGACCTTAAGGCGTCCGCTGACGTGATGGCGCGTCAGTTCCCGCATGTACTCGGGAGAAAGCCGCGCGAGGTCCATACGGATGCCGGAGGCGACGAAGACTTTTTTAATCCCGTCGATTTCCCGGGCCCGGCGCATCAAGGCGACGAGCGGCGCGTGGTCGGTCCCGAGACATTTGCAGATCGTCGGATGGACGCAGCTTTGGCGTTTGCAGATCGCCTCGATCTCGGGCTTCGTGCAGCGCATCCGGTACATGTTGGCCGTCGGTCCGCCGATATCGGAAACGACGCCCTTGAATTCAGGATCGCGCGCCATCGCGTCCAATTCCCGAAGCACGCCCGCTTCGGAACGGCTTTGGATCGTGCGACCCTGATGGGCGGTGATCGAACAGAAGGTGCAGCCGCCGAAGCAGCCGCGCATGATCGTGACCGAGTCCTTGATCATTTCCCAGGCGGGAATTTTTTCCGTGTAGGACGGATGCGCCCGCCGCGTGTACGGGAGCCCGTAGTAATAGTCCATGCGTTCCGTCGAGACCGGGAGATTCGGCGGCGTGACGACCACGACGCGCGTCCCGTGGCGCTGGAGGAGGCCTTTGGCGTTGAACGGATTTGTTTCCCGGTGCGCGAGTCTGGCGGCGTCCAGGAAGCGGTCCTTGCTGTCGCGCACCTCTTCGAAACTCGGAAGTTCGACCCAATCGTTTCCCTCGGGCGGGGGCTCCTTCGCGCCGAGAAAGTAAGCGACTCCGCGCAGGTCCCGGCACTCGCGCGGCGTTTTTCCGTCGCGCAGCCGGCGGGCGATTTCCGAAATCGTTTCCTCCCCCATCCCGAAGCAGACGAGATCCGCTTTGGAATCGGAAAGAATCGAGGGGCGGACCTTGTCCGACCAGAAGTCGTAATGCGCGAGGCGGCGCAGCGAAGCTTCCACTCCGCCGGCGATGACCGGGACGCCCTTGAAGGCCTCTCGAGCCCGTTGGCAATAGGGGAGGGTCGCGCGGTCCGGACGGAGCCCGATTCGTCCTCCGGGGGAATACGCGTCGTCGTTGCGCACCTTCCTATTGGCGGTGTAATGGTTGATCATCGAGTCCATGTTCCCCGCCGATACGGCGAAGAAGAGCCGCGGCCGACCGAACCGCTTCCAGGGCTCGCAGCTGCGCCAATCGGGCTGGGAGAGGATCGCGACCCGGAAGCCGTCCGCCTCGAGCACCCTGCCCAACACGGCCATCGCGAAGGAGGAATGATCGATGTACGCGTCCCCGGTGACGAAAACGACGTCGACCGCGTCCCATCCCCGGGCCGTGATTTCCTCGGGCGTCGTCGAAAGAAATCCGGTGGCGCTCATCGTTTTAGGGTATCGGGAAACCGTGCTTCGCGCTACCCGGCGCTCGGATAGCGCCCCTTGCCAAATTCGCGGGAAGCCGATTTCAGATGCTGGTCCAATTCGAACAGGCCGCGCTGCAGCGCCGCGTTCGCCCAGAACGCGATCCCGCGCTCCATCAGCGCGTCGAGCCGTTGTCCGTCGGCGGCGCCCAGAGAGTCCCCTCCGGGGAAATCGTCGTCCCACCGGTATCCGAGCAGCGTTTTCCGGGGTGAAGCAGATCCCGGGACGCTTCGAACTCCACAGGGACGAACCAGGCGGAGGCGGTCCCCTCAAGTCCCCCCTCTTTCGTTTCCCGCAGACCGACCAAGGAGAGGGGGGAGCGGGGGACGGCGGATCCGGGCTCCAGGAACTTCCCGTGAACGCGCAGCGGAAACCGCGCGCGAGCGCTCGGCGGACTCTCGACGGCTTTACCGACCGCGACCAAAGCCGCGAGGACGAGAAGCCAGGCGTGACGGCGCATGGATACAGTTTACTTTTCTATGATGGAGGGCGTATGAACCTAACCGACTTCGAGGCGCTGTCCTTTGACTGCTACGGGACCTTGATCGACTGGGAGACCGGGATCGCCTCCGAGTTGGAACCGTGGCTGGCCCGGGCCGGGCGCGAGGCCGGTCGTGAGGAAATCCTCTCGGCGTTCGGCGAGGCGGAACTCGCGCGAGAACGTGAAGACCCCGCGGCGCTGTACCCTGAAATTCTCAAGCGGACCTTTTTGGATTTGGCGCGCCGCTTCGAGATTTCCGAGGACGAACAGGAAGCGGAGCGCTTCGGTGCGTCGGTCGGACGGTGGCCGGCGTTCGACGATACGGCGCGCTCCCTGGTGGAGCTTAAGCGCCGTTTCAAGCTGTTCCTCATCTCCAACGTCGATCGCGCGTCGTTTGCTCAGACCGCGGTTCGTCTCGGGGTGGAATTCGACGGCGTTTTTACCGCCGAGGAAATCGGCTCGTACAAACCGGACCCCCGAAATTTCGCGTTCCTCGTGAACCGTCTCGAAGAGCACGGCATTGAACGCGGAAAGATTCTGCATACGGCCCAAAGCATGACGCACGATATCCTCCCGGCGCGCGCGGCGGGACTCAAAACAGCCTGGATTCATCGGCGCTTTGGACGCTCGGGCTGGGGCGCGACCGCGCCGCCTCCCGCCTCCCAGGAACCCGACTTCATGTTCACGAGTCTCACGGCGATGGCTTCCGCGCTTTAGCGGTCGACTATGGAGAGCCAGGGGCGGGGATCGGCAACAACGTTGCTATCCGATTAAGCGGTCCGGCGACGCAGTGCTCCGGGCTAAATCTGCGTTCGCCGTGAGAGAGCCCCCATGTTCCCGAAACCCTCCGTCCGGGCCAGCCTCGATCGAGGCTGGATCATCGCCAATCATAAGCTCGTGTCCTTTCACGCCGCATTTTTAACGTCGCTTTTGAGTATTTCCGAAAGCATCACCTCCCGGGCGGACGTGCTGCGGGAGATGTTTTTCAGCGTCGAACTCCCCCTTTCCTGCGCGATGTGGTACGCGGCCTGGCACGCGAACATCGCGATCCACGAAATGGGACATTATTTGGCCGCCGTGCGCACCCACAACCTCCGTTCCGAGTTCCTCGAAGAGGCGCAGGCGAAGCTCGCCGCAGGGTTCGTTGCCCGCTCGTGGTGGCTCGCGACGATGTTCCTCAAAATCCCCTACGGGGCGTTCCCCGGGGTTTCGAAGGAATCGGGAAGTTTCCATCCCGACGTGAAGTCTCAGAATTTGGCCGTCTCCGCGGCCGGGCCGCAGGCGAGCAAAGCGCTCGCTTGGGTGACGCTTCCGGCGGGAACCGCGCTCGCGCTGTGGGGACGCTTCGCGTCTCAGGAGGCGGTCGTCTATTTTGGACGATTCCTCTTCACGATCGGAATCGTGGCGCTGTTTGATTTCCTGCTCTCCGATCCCGGCAAGTACGCCGCCTACCGCGAACGCCTGGATGAGGCCCGCCGAAAAACGGAAGGGGCGCGATCCTCGGCGGCGGCGGATGCGACCGGCGTCAAGAGCGGGGGCTATCGCTGGAACGACGTGAAGCCTTCGGAACTCAAGCGGAAGCTTCAGGTGCACCGCCTCCAGGAAGTCGAACTCGCCGACGGGCGCTTCGTGTTCGCCCCGTGGGAGTTTCGCAACTCCATCATGGGCGGACGCCATACCGAGGAAATGGGCGGAAATCTCAGTTTCCAGGAATTGATGTTTCTTCCCCTGACCGCGAAGGACTATATCGAGGCGCAGCGCGTCACGAACGCGCTGCAAAGCCGCGTCATCCAAATCATCCAGGATTCCGAAGGGCTGAACTTCGTGGGAATCGGACTGGAAGGCGGCGTCGTCGCGTCCTATTCGAAGCGGCCCGACGAACTGCTGCCTGAGGAGCGCGCGCTGAAGGTCGCGGTCCAGGCCATCGAGGAATGCGGTTTCGTCCCCGACCGGGACGTGGTGCTCGCCCTCGATTCCGCCGCCAGCGAACTCAGTCTCGCCTACCGCGAGAAGACCGGAGAGCACCGCTCCATCGGGCAGTACCTCTTCTGGAGAGCTGAAGATCCGAAAGTGATGTCGACCGATGAGTTGATCGCGCTTTACAAGCGTTGGGTGAAGGAGTATCCGATCGTTTCGATCGAAGATCCGTTCGCCGAGGACGATCCCGAAGGATGGAAGTCGTTGATGAAGGAGCTGGGCGACGAACTCCTGATCATCGGCGACGATTTAGTCACGACGAAGGATTCGACGATCGCGCGCGCGGCCAAAGAGGGTCTGATCAACACGGCGCTGATCAAGGCGAATCAAATTGGAACTCTGAGCGAGACGCTGTTGGCGACCCGAACCGCGAAGGAACTGGGTTTGGCTCTGGTGGTTTCGCATCGTTCCAAGTCCCCCAACGAAGTGATGGAAGCCGACATCGGATTCGCCGTGGGGGCGCTCGGGCTCAAGTGCGGCGGCGGCAGCAACACGGAGCGCCTGATCAAATACGGGCGGATCGTGGAGTTGATCGGGTTGGCTCAAAAGGAATCGCATGCGACGCGAAAACTCGACGGGGACCTGATCATTTCCGATATCACCGCTCACGAAGAGCCGACCAACGCGGGCATCCCGACGGTGGGCGTCACGGTGCGTCTGGACAACGGGATGAAATTCACGGCGGCGACCCCCTTGGGGACCTCGGCCGGAACCGACGAGGCGATCCATCTCGTCGACAGCATGATCGAGGAAAACCCGCTGACGCGCAAGTACCCGAAACTCTTCGAATTCCGCGAAGGCGAGAAAACCTATCGCTTCGCGCGCAGCGTGCGCGCCGACACGATCTCGGCGGAAAACGACGACGAGTTGTCCGGACTCTGGATGCGCGCCGTGCGCTACGGCGGCAAGGGTTGTCTCAACGCGGTCGCCAACGCCGAAGAAGTGATCGCGCCCCGCTTCCTCGGCAAGCGCCTCTCGGAGTTGGGCGGACTCGACGAAATCGACCGGGAACTCCTCGCGCTCGAACTCGATCTGGCCGTCAAACGCGGGAAAATCGCGCCGGACGCGAACGCCGAGGAGCGGATCGCGGTGATGCAGCGCAAAGCGAACCTGGGCATGAACGCCGTTCTCTCGGCCTCTCTCGCCTTGGGACGGCTGTTGGCCGCGCGAGAAGGGAAGGAACTCCCCCATATCCTGCAGGAATTGGAGCCGCGGTTGGACCGGAAATTCCTTTATGGATTAAGGACAGAGCCGGCGAAGCTCGAGACCGTCGCCGCTTAAACCGCCGTCGGGTCGGGCAGGGTCGAGCCCGCTTCGAGGCAGATCTGCGCGAATTTTTCTTTGGCCCAAGGGGCGGTGTAGTCGAAGAAATCCCCATAGGGCCGATCGAGCAGGTCGAACAGCGCGGGCATTTGGGCGTCCGCCCACTCCGGGATCAGTTTCCGCGCCGCGGCGCGGTCGGTTCCCGCCAGTTTCAGCGTCACGAGATTGCGCGCGGTTTTGGGATCCAGAGGGATTTCCCCCAGGCCGTCTTTTAGAATCTGCTTGCGGGCCCGCGCGACGCGGCGTTCCCCCACGTCGTAGAGCACACGCATGTACTTTTCGAACAACAGCCATTCGTTGAGAAGCGCGGCCGTTTCCCCGGCGGCAAGCGCCTTCCAGAGAGCGACGCGCTGCGGCGCGTGGATGAAGCGGCCGAGCATAAACGCCCCCGCGGCGTATCCGGAGCGCCGTTCGGCGCGGCAAAGCCTCAGCGCGGTCTGGAAGAACCGCACCTTGCGCTCCGGAGCGAGCATCTCGAATACCGTGCTCTGATTCAGATGATCGCCCATGTCGCTTTTGAACACTTCCCGGACGTACAGCTCCTCGCGCCCGTCGAACCAGCCGTTGACGAAGCGCCGGGCTTCGTCCTTCTCTCCGCGCAGGTCCAGATTGACAAGACGGATGAGTTCCTTGAGCGTCGAAATCTGATCGAGCTTGAGGGCCCGCACGAGTTGGCAGTAGTACCGGTAGGCGTAGGCCATCTCGGTGAAGACGCGGCGTTCCCGATCGTCGAGATCCGTCGATTCCCCCTTGAGAAACCGGGCGAAGCGCGCAGGCGTGAAATTCGCGCGTCCCTTGAACAGCTTCTGACGGCGCGAGGACAGCGTGACCCAGTCCCCTTCCGCGAGTTCGAGTCCCTGCGCGTTCACGAGGCGGTTGTCCTCCGTCAGCGAGACGCCCTCCCGCTCCAGGTTGAGCAGGCCGGGGGTTCCGTAGGTCTGGCAGATCGTGACCAAATGGATGGCCGCCGAGGTGAGGCTGACGATGGCGTCCACCTCCCGCATGACGATCGTGTCGGTCGGCAGAAAGGCGCGCTTGCAGAAGCAGACCCGCTCGCCGCGCTTTTTGGCCTTCATCGCCTCTTCGGCCTGGAAATAGAGTTTGGCGCAGACCGCCGAACTCGGGAGAATCGCGACTCCGGAGCAGAAGACGCTCAGGGTTTGAAGCGCCCCTTCCGGTATCGAGTCCGATTCCATTTGCTTGACGTGATAGGGCTGAATCAATTCCGCGACCCGCTTGCGGGAGATGACGCCGCTCTGATGCAAATCGACGACGGAAACGAACGCGGCCCGTCCGGTCATCCCGGTTTCGTTGACCTGCAGCAGGGCGAAGAGTTCGTTGCCGCGGTGGGTTTCGGCCGCGAATTCGACCGTGACCGGAGACTGGAATTCCTTTTCCAAGGAGTCGGCGAGCGGGGCGAAGTGATACACCGCCGGGAATCCCCTTCTCAGGTCTCGGATGTCGCCGGAGGCCGTCCGCTGGGTTTCGGCGGTTCCGGTCATGATGTCCTCGCCGAAAATGTTTCTTCCCGTTTCCAGCAGGAAACCCTTCCCCGTTCTCGGATTGCGGGTCGAAAACACGCCCGCATAGGAGCGTTCGTCGCGCACGCTGCAGACCATTTTTTGCAGGATCAGCGCCGGGTACTGGCGTTCTCCCCGGGCGACCGTAAAGAGCAGATCGCGAAGCCCGTGATACTGCCGATAGCAGAGCAAAGACAGCAGATGAAGCTGGAACAGAGAATCGTCCAGCAGCCGAGGCGCCGCGGCGCGGATATGATCCGACGCCGCGCGAATGCCTTCGATCAACTCGGCGTCGGAGAGGGCGGTGGAAGGGCCGTCCGCGAGGATTCCGCGCCCCCTCGTTCCGAGGCAGAGCAGAAGGTTCCTAAGGTTGTTCAGATACATCCGGTCCGCCGCCCGACGCCCGTAGACGCGCGCGAGGGCCGGCAGCGTGCGTTCGCAAATTCCCACATTGAGGTAGGTCGGCAGCATGCCGGGGGCGTAGCGGGGCATCGCGCAGCGCAAGGCGATCACCAGAGGATCCGACGCCGATCCGAGCCGCTGTCCGGTCAATCGCTCCAGGTTTTCGACGGCACGGGCAAGACTTACGTTAAACGAGCGTCTCCGATCCCGGTAGGCTTCGGCGGTTAAAATCGAGAAATCCGGGACTGGGTAGCCGAGCCGGCTCAAACGCAAAAGGGTCGCGCCTTTATGGCTGACTTCTTCGTCGGGAAAGTCGCGCGAGGTCGATGAGGGGACTACGAAGCGGTCTTCGAACGCGGGCGCGAGCCTAAACCGCGCGCTGATCGCCTGATAGTGTCCCTCGGTCTCTTCGAGGAGAGACCGGTTCGCGTCGTCGCTTCCGATCCTGGCGCGTAGAATCCGTTCGAGATGGCCCCGAACGTCCCCATCGGACGCCTGCATGAGGAGCGGAAGGTCGATGTCGCGCAGCCGCATTTCCTTCCAAACGGAATTTTGGCCGTCCGCCGGGATGAAAGAGACGCGTGCGACGGGTGGAATATACCCGGGGAGTCGGGAACTCCCATCCCTGTTTTGACGGAATCGTTGATCGAGGCTGGCGAAGATGCTCCGTTGGGTCGGATAATTCCCGCGGACTTGGACGGACTCGATCGCCTTAAAAAGGAGCTCCGGCACGTCCCCTAACTAGCAACAATTTTACCTCCTTGGAGGAACAAAACGCCCCCGCCGCGTCGGCGGCAGGGGCGTTTGCGAGGACGCGGGTATTTAGGCGGCTTTCTTCGTGCGGCCGGCGGCGGCGCGGCGGCTCTTGACCTTTTTCGCGGTCTTCTTGCGCTGCGCGACGACGTCCGAACCATTCACCAAATGCTTGACGGGGACCTTCTTGAGAATCCGTCCCCAAAAACTCTTCACTTCCTTGACGAGTCCGCTCAGTTCCTTGCGGTCCACTTCTTTGAGCTTCTGATAACGGGACGCGACGGTGTCCACGATCTCGTGATACTTCTTCTCGTTGAGTTCGCGCATCGTCTCGAGGCTTTCCAGCATTTCGCCCCGGGCTTTCAGGGTCCAGCTCCGAACCTTTTTGCGGTTTTCCGCGCCGTCTTTTCCGTAGAGAAAGTATGCTCCGGCCGATAAGGCCGCGAGTCCGACTCCCGCTCCTACGACTTTCTTCTTGTTCATGAGGTCCCCCCTCGAATCCGTGAAGTACGGCTCCATCCTAACAAATCGAAGTCACTCGAGCGCCTGCAGCTTGATGCGAACCCGCCGCTCGTTCCCCTCGCGGAGAATCGTGATCTCCACCGTATCGCCGACTGCGTGAGGATCGAGTCTCTTGTAGAGATCGTTCAGGGTCTCGATCGGCTTCCCCTCGACGGCGACGATCACGTCCCCGAGTTCCGGGCGTCCGCCCACGCCGCGCATCGTTCCGCGCAATCCGGCTTTCGCCGCGGCGCTGCCGCGGGGAACGTTGAGAATCAGCACCCCGCGCACGCCGATCTCCCGCGCGAGGCCGTCCTCGGCGATATTGACCCCGAGTCCGGCGCGGATGACGCGTCCGTAGCGGAGCAATTGGGGAACGATCCGGCGCACGGTGTCGACGGGAACGGCGAAGCCCACGCCGGCGAACGCGCCGGAGGGACTGTAGATTTGAGTGTTGATCCCGATCAGGCGTCCGGACGAGTCCAACAGCGGCCCCCCCGAATTGCCGGGATTGATCGCCGCGTCCGTCTGAATCACTCCCGTGATGGGCCGCCGCGTCAGCGACGTGATTTCCCGTCGGAGCGCGCTGATCACCCCCGTGGTCAGGGTTTGGTCGAGCCCGAACGGGTTCCCGATTGCGAGGACTTCCTGGCCGACCTCGAGATCGTGCGAGGTCCCGACCGCCAAGGGCTTGAGCAGCGCTTTGGGCGCCGCGATCCGGAGTACCGCGAGATCCTTGTCTGGAGCGACTCCGACCAATTCGGCGTTCCAGGTGGTATGGTCGGAAAGGGTCACCTCCGCGCCGTTCGCGTTTTGAATCACGTGATTATTGGTGACGATGTGCCCCTGCTCGTCCCAGACGAACCCCGAACCCGCGCCTTGGGGTATTTCGTAGATATTGGAGGTCCACACATCGCGGCGCCGCACGAGGGTGGTGATGTAGACGACCGAGGGGGCGGCCCGCTTAAACAGCGCGATCGTGCTGCGCTCCCGGGGCAGAAGTTCCTCCCGGGGCGTCGGTTCAGGGACGACGACGGCGTCCTGTTTGGCGGCGGTGCAGAATTGGAAGGCGGCGACGGCGAGCATCGCGCCGAGCGAGACGTAGAGAAGCGGTTTTTTCATTGCTGACCGGATTTTAGGAAATTATCCGGAACGGGTGAACGGTCGGAATTCAGCCTAGGACTTGCAGCTGTTTGGAAATGCGCTCGCGCTGCTTCCGATAGGCGGGATCGGACTTTCCTTCCTTGTCCAGGCAGTCGAGGGCCTGCGCATAGAGTCGTTTCGCGCGTTCCGCGTCCGAGGACTCTTCGGCTTGCCGCGCCTCTTCCAGGCGGAAGCTTAGGCGGATGCGGTAAGAGGCCGTTCGAATCCGCTTCTCGAGGATTTCGATCGAAGGGCCGTCCCCGCAGCGGGCGCGGTATTCCCGGAGTTTGAGCCGATAGGTATCGAGAATCTTCAGCCTTTCTTCCGCATCCGGAACGTCTCGGACCCGTTCCAACGCTTCAACCGCCTCCTCACGCGCGGTCTTCAGCAGGAGCGCGTCGCGCTCGGCCTCGGTCCGGCTCAACTGCATCGCGGCGGAAGCGACGGGAGTGGCGATTCCCTTCCCCTCATACCCGGCAAGGGCTTGCAGTTCGGATACGGCGCGGTCGAGATTGGCGATCTTCGACTGCGCGTTGAGCGTCCGCTGCGCCGCTTCCTGCGCCGATTCGGCGAACGAGGCCCGTTGGCGCATGTCGGTTTCGGCCAAATTCGAACAATTGCGGCAGAGCCCATCGGGGCCGGTCCAGAACAGCCAGCCGCTGCAGCGGCAGAGTTTGCAATCGGACATCACGCTCCCATTATAGGGTCCCGAACCCGCGAGTGCAATGTGACTTTAGTTAGGACTTCGCGCGCCGCGCGGCGTGGAAGTCGCGCGCGCGGGCAATCACCCAATCCGCGTAGCGGCGATAGAAGGCCGCGTGCGCGGGGCGAGACAGGAGAGCGAGATCCCGTTCGATCATCTGAATACGGGCCTGCAGGGCGTGGAGTTTGCTTTCCGTCCCGGTGATCTCGTCGCCCCGGTAGTAGCGAAGCTGTTCGTGCTTGATGCGCTCTTGGCGCATAAGCCGATAGGTGGCCCGGCGCGCCTTCAAATAGGCCTGCAGGCGATCCCGCCGCCCGACCGCCGCCGCGAGACGGCGTTCGAGCGAGGCGATAATTTCCCCCGCGTCGCGTTCCGTGACGAGCATCTTCGTGCGCTGGCGACCTCGGTACCAGCGCATGAATCGTGAAAAGTCCCGGCGGAACGCGCGGTCCGCGGCGTAGAGCGGGTGCCCCTTGCCGACAGAAACGTCCAAATCCCGCGCGGCCATCAAGGCGGTCGTGAGCCCTTCGATGCCGGTTTCGAGGGCGTAGTCGATGAGACGCCCGTGGTGAAGAAGATCGCTGATCAATCCCGCGAAGATCGGCGCGAATTCGCGGGGAGTCAGGCGCAAATGATTGGAATTGATTTGAAAGACCCCGTATTCCGCCTGATAAGAAGACGGTTGACCGTGCCGTCCTTCGTAGACCTCGACGAGCCACGGAATTCCCGTCCGTCCGGCGCGGCGCTCGAGCGCGTTTAAGTAGGGAGCGGCGGCCCGACTGCGCCGGAGTTCCGCGACGACGGCGCCGAGCCAGGCGGCGTGAACCCCGCGGGCCGGGCGCAGCGAGGCGGGCAGGGGCGCCGGTGTTCCGGGAATCTCAGGCGGAGCCTTCCTGCGCACCGTCCCGCGTTCGCGCGCCTCGGGCAAGGGTTCGTAGCGGTCGACGAGGGCTTGGGTCGGCAGCCGCAGGCGGATCTTCCTGCGTGAGGCGCCCTTCTTGTCCGCGCGATTGACCGCCGCGCGGAAAGCGCGGGCTTCCCTTAATACGCGGCGCGAGAAATCGAGGTACCGATGTCGGCCGACCGGGGTGCGGAGAATCCGGAGATCGCGGCGAACGCGGTGGATTTCGAGTTCCCAGGAGACGAGAATCTCCTCGCTTGCCAGCACCTCCTTCCCGCGGTACGCGTCGGAGCGGCGCTCGGAAACGCCGAGTTTGCGCAGGCGCTTGAGCGTCGCCTCGCGATCCTTCAAGTACGCCTCCATTTGGTCGGCGGTCCGCTGGGCCTTGCGCTCCATGCCGCGCAGTTGTTCCTCGAATTTTCGAAAATCGCTCCCGATCAAAGAGAGCGAATCTTTATACTGCGGCTGGGCGACGAGCATCTTCAAGAAACCTTCGACCGAGGCCTTGAGGCTGCGGTACGCGCCATGGTGGAAATCATCTTTGCCCCAGACCGCGCCGAGTTCGCGCACGACCTTGAACTGGGCGATGTAGGCTTCGAGTTCCAATTCGACGCCGTAAAACGGGAGATCTTCGCCCTTCTGCAGCACGTGAACCAGTTCGTGGATCAGCGCGGCGGCGGCCTTTTCGTCGGAGTCCGCTTTATAACCCTTGGACATCCGAACGACTTCCCAATCGAAGGTGAAGCTGCCGCCGTCCTCTTCGGCGAATTCGACGATGACGGGTTCTCGTCCGTTGCCTGTGTATTCCTCGACGCGCTGGAGCACCGCGCGGCCCGTTTTCGATCGCAAAGCGGCGGCGTAGAGCCGGGAGAGGTAGGCGGCGTCCTCGGCGTCGGCGATCTTGAGGTAAGGCGGCAACGCGGCGGAAGGGTCCGCGGCGAACGCCGGGTCGGCGGCGCTCGGGGCGTTCGCGTCGAACAGCGTTCCAAGCGTCGCTTGGGCCCGTCCTTTGATTTCCACCCCGGCGGCCGCTTCCCGCAGCACTTCGATCGCCGCCGGGCGCGCGCGGCGGGGCGCGCGTGGAGCGGGAGCGTCCGCGGCGTTGCCTCGGACGGGACCCGCCGCGGGCGCCGGGGACCGCGGGGCGATGGACGCGTTCGCGCCGGGAGCCGACCGGAGAGCCGGGGCGGCAATCGCGGCGCGAACCGCCGCCGCTGCAGGCGCGGCGATCGCCGAGGGCAAGGTCAGCGTGGGGAGCGCTCCGTCGGAAAAGAGAGACGGCGCCGCGAGGGGCGCCGTCGGTGAGAGGGAGAGAGCGGGGGCCGAGGGCCCGAGCGTCGCGGGCGCGGAGCCTGCGCGCGGCACGGTCGGCGCGGAGAGTACCCGCGCCTCGCAAGGAGAGGAGCCGGCAAGCCAAAAGAAGGCAATAAACAGACTTCGCTGGACGATCCCCGTTCCGATCATCGTGGAGGCTATGGTACTTTCTCCCGCCTCGACTCATTCGGGTCGATCGGGTCGAATCTTCGAGGAAATAGGCCTAGAAGCATTTAGGCCCCCGGGACCGCGCTGCAGCCGCGGCTTTGTCCGGAATTTCATACAATTCTGCGCAGCAGGCGAGATGATGAAAACAACGAAAACGGGATTATCCGATCAGGACCTATACCTCTTCAATGAGGGCTCCCATGTGCGGCTCTATGAGCGGCTCGGGGCCCGGGTTGTTCGCGAGGGAGCCATCAACGGGGTGCGCTTCGCGGTCTGGGCTCCCGACGCGGAGCGGGTTTCGGTGATCGGTGATTTCAACGGGTGGAAGGGCGGCGCGCACTCGCTGCACCCACGAGGCAGTTCCGGCATTTGGGAAGGGTTCGTTCCGAGCATCGGCAAAGGCACGCATTACAAGTACAAGGTGAACTCCCGGTATCGCGGGTATTCGGTGGAGAAGGCGGATCCGTTCGCGTTTCGCGCCGAGATACCGCCGAAAACCGCATCGATCGTTTGGGATCTCGACTACGAATGGAAGGATCAGGAATGGATGGCGCGCCGCGGCAAGCTCAACGCGCTTGACGCTCCGATGTCGATTTACGAGGTTCACCTCGGTTCCTGGATGCGTTCCCCCGAGACCCCGGACCTCCCCTTGGGCTACCGGGATTTGGCCGACCGGCTTGCCGACTACGCGGCGGAGAACGGGTTCACGCACATCGAATTCATGCCGCTGATGGAACATCCGTTCTACGGTTCGTGGGGATATCAGACGACCGGATATTTCGCCGCGACCAGCCGCTACGGCACGCCCCAGGATTTCATGCACTTGGTGGACGCGCTTCACGCACGCGGCGTCGGCGTGATTCTGGACTGGGTTCCCTCTCACTTCCCCGAGGACCAGCACGGCCTCGGCTTCTTCGACGGAACGCATCTCTATGAGCACGAAGATAAGCGCAAGGGCTTCCACCCCGATTGGAAAAGCCTGATTTTCAACTACGGCCGCAACGAGGTCCGCAGCTTCCTGCTCTCGAGCGCGCTGTTTTGGGTCGAGAAATTCCACGCCGACGGTCTGCGCGTGGACGCCGTCGCCTCGATGCTGTACCTGGACTACTCGCGGGAAGCGGGAGAGTGGATTCCCAACGAACACGGCGGACGTGAGAACCTGGAGGCGATATCCCTTCTGCGTCGGCTGAACGAGGAGGTCTACAAGCATCACCCGGACGTGCAGACCTTCGCCGAGGAATCGACCGATTGGCCGATGGTCTCACGGCCCGCGTACGTCGGAGGGCTGGGATTCGGTCTCAAATGGGACATGGGCTGGATGCACGACACCCTCGAGTACATGAAGAAGGACCCCGTGCATCGGCGCTTCCATCACAACGTCATCACCTTCCGGATGGTGTACGCCTTCCACGAGAATTTCATTCTCCCCCTCTCCCACGACGAGGTCGTTCACGGGAAGGGGTCCTTGTTGGACCGCATGCCGGGAGACGGCTGGCAGAAGTTCGCCAACCTGCGAGCGCTTTACGGCTATATGTTCGCCCAGCCGGGGAAGAAGCTCCTGTTCATGGGATGCGAGTTCGCGCACGGCGCCGAGTGGAAGCACGACTTCAGCCTCGATTGGAATCTTCTCGAACGCCCGCAGCATCGCGGCGTGCAATCGTGGGTCGCGGATCTCAACCGCCTGTACCGCGGCGAGCGCGCCCTGCACGAAATGGACTGCGACCCGCACGGGTACGAGTGGATCGACTCCAACGACAGCGCCCAGAGCGTTTTGAGCTTTTTGAGGTGGCCGCGGGGGCGGCGCGAGGCCGTGGCGATTCTGATTAATTTCACGCCGGTTCCCCGCGAACATTACCGGGTCGGGCTGCCGTGGGGCGGAGCGTGGACCGAACTGCTCAATTCCGACGCGAGGGAATACGGAGGCTCCGGGATGGGCAACGGCGGCGCCGTAGAGGCGGGACCCCAACCCTATCACGGGCGTCCGTTCTCGGCGCTTGCGACTTTGCCCCCTCTCTCGGTCGTCTTCTTGAAGGGCCGCGCTTCATGACTCCCTCTCCGCGTTCCCCCTCCAAGCCGGTCGCGCCCGAATCCGTGCTGGGCGCGGCGATGGTCGCACGCCGCAGCTGCCGTTTCGGCGTTTGGGCGCCTAAGAGCCGGAGCGTGGACGTTCGGCTCGTGCATCCGTTCGAGAAAACGGTTCCGCTTCAGCCGGTCGGTGACGGCTATTTCGCCGGGGAAGTGGAGAATGTCGAGCCCGGTTCCCGCTATTTTTTCCGTTTGGACGACGGCAAGGATCGGCCCGATCCGGCCTCGCGCCTGCAGCCGGATGGCGTTTTCGGGCCGTCGCAGGTCGTCGATCCGCGTTTCGAGTGGAAAGACGATTACTGGTGCGGCATTCCCCTGCAGGATTTCGCGATCTACGAACTCCACGTCGGGACCTTTACGCCGGAGGGAACGTTCGACGCGGCCGCGGGCAAGCTCGCGTATTTAAAGGAACTGGGAATCACGGCGATCGAGTTGATGCCCTGCGCGGCTTTTCCGGGTTCGCGGAATTGGGGCTACGACGGGGTTTTCCCGTTCGCCGTTCAAAGTCATTACGGAGGTCCGGACGCTCTTCGCCGTTTTGTCGACGCCGCGCACGGAAAGGGCATGGCGGTTCTCATGGACGTCGTCTACAACCACATCGGTCCGCGCGGCGCCGTCCTCGCGGATTTCGGTCCCTACTTCGACAGCCGCTACGATACCCCCTGGGGGCGCGGGTTCAATTTCGACGGAGCGGGCGCGGACGGGGTGCGGCGCTTCTTTCTGGAAAACGCGCTGATGTGGGTGCGCGACTACCGGTTGGACGGGCTTCGCCTCGACGCGGTGCACATGATTTACGACGCGGACGCGAAGACCTTCCTGGAATGTCTGGGCGACGCCGTGCGGCTGCATTCGCGCGCGTCGAACCGCCTTGCGTATACGATCGCCGAGGCGATGCACAACGATCCGCGTCTCGTGCGCCAGACCGAGCTCGGAGGGTTGGGACTCGATGCCGTCTGGAACGACGACTTCCACCACGCCCTCCACTCGCTCTTGACCGGGGAACGCAACGGCTATTACGCCGACCACGGCGGCATCGCGGAACTGGCGAAGGCGTTTCGAGAGGGCTTCGTTTTGACCGGCGGCTACTCGCGCTACCGCAAACGCTCGTTCGGACGCTCCTCGGCCTCGCTTCCGGGACGGAAAATGGTCGTCTACGCGCAAAACCACGATCAAGTCGGCAATCGTCCCGGCGGGGACCGATTCGGAACGCGGCTTTCCCCCGAGGCGCAGAAACTCGCCACGGGCGCCGCGCTGCTGTCTCCGTATCTGCCGCTCTTGTTCATGGGCGAGGAATACGGCGAGACCGCCCCCTTTCACTTCTTTACCGATCACGGCGACGCCGAGCTCGACGCGGCGGTTCGGGAAGGCCGCCGTCGGGGATTTACAAGCTTCGAATGGGAAGGCGCGTTCGCGGATCCCGCCGCGCTCGAGACCTTCGAGGCCTGCCGTTTGGACTGGACGAAGCCCGAAAAAGCCGCGCACAAAGCCCGTCTTTCCTTCGTCCGCGAATTGCTCCGCCTGCGTCGCGACGAGTCGGCGCTTCGCAGCTTGGATAAGGAACGCATGAAGGTCGAAGCGATTCAAGAACCGCCCGCGCTGTGCGTCGTTCGCGGCGGGCAGAGATCGGAAGTCGCGGTCTTGCTTCACTTCGGCGATAAGGACGCGAATTTTGCCGCCCCTTTGCCCGATGGGAACTGGGCGCGGGTACTGGACTCTTCGGAGAAGCGTTGGGGCGGCCCGGGGGAATTGACTCCCGAGGTCGCCGGCTCCTCCGGAGGAGCCCCACTGACGATGCGGGCGAAATCCTTGGCGGTATTCCGCCGATCGGCGAGGCAATCGAACTGATGCGCGGCTACATTTGCGTTCACGGCCATTTCTATCAACCCCCCCGGGAGAATCCCTGGATCGAAGCGATCGAGCGTCAGCCGTCCGCGCACCCGCACCGCGACTGGAACGCTCGGATCACCGCCGAGTGCTACGGACCCAACGCCCGCGCGCGGATTCTCGACGGGCGCGGACGGATCGCGAATATCGTTTCCAATTATTCGCGGATGAGCTTCAATTTCGGACCGTCTTTGCTCTCCTGGATGCAAACACATGCGGCGAAGGTTTACGGCGCGATCCTCGCGGCGGACCGCGACAGCGCGGTCCGCTTCGGCGGCCACGGTTCCGCGATGGCGCAGGTGCACGGGCACCTGATCCTTCCGTTGGCCAACGAGCGGGATAAGAGAACGCAGGTGATCTGGGGAAAACGGGATTTCGAGAAGCGCTTCGGGCGTCCCCCCGAAGGGATGTGGCTGGCGGAAACCGCCGCGGACACGGCGACGCTCGAGGCGCTCGCCGAGCAGGGAATCCTCTTCACCATCCTGGCGCCCCGCCAGGCCGCCCGCATACGAAAAATCGGAGATCCCGAATGGCAGGACGTTTCCGAGGGCCGCGTGGGACCGCGCCGTCCCTACCGGGTCTCTTTGCCTTCGGGACGGTCGATCGTCATTTTCTTTTACGACGGCAACATCTCCCAGGGGGTTGCCTTCGAGAATCTTCTGGAGCACGGCGGGCGTCTGCTCGACCGGCTGACCGGCGCCGTCCTCACCGACCGCGACGAGGCCCAACTCGTGCATATCGCGACGGACGGGGAAACCTACGGGCATCACCACCGCTTCGGCGAGATGGCGCTCGCCGTCGCGCTCGACGATCTCGAGAAAATTCCCGACGTGACGCTGACCAACTACGGACAGTTCCTGGCGGAGCATCCTCCGGGTTGGGAAGCCGAGATCGTGGAAGGATCCTCTTGGAGCTGCGCCCACGGCGTCGAACGCTGGCGTTCGGATTGCGGATGCCGCACCGGCGGAGATCCGTCGTGGAATCAAAAATGGAGAAAACCCCTGCGCGAGTCGCTCGACTGGCTGCGGGACCGCTTGGCGGAGGATTACGAGCGTCTCTGCGAGGGGCTGTTCCCGGATCCTTGGGCCGCGCGGGACGCCTACATCGCGGTCTTGCTTGACCGGAGCGATTCCGTCGTCGAAGGCTTTCTCGCCGCGCACGCGGGCCGCGCGCTTTCCGGCGCGGAAACGGTCAAGGCGCTGCGCCTGCTCGAGATGCAGCGGCACGCGATGTCGATGTTCACCAGCTGCGGATGGTTTTTCGACGAATTGGCCGGGATCGAAGGCGTTCAGATCCTGCGCTACGCGGATCGCGCGGCCGTGCTTTGCCTGGAGGCCGGCGGCCGGGACCACGAACCTGATTTTCTCGCGCGTCTCGCGGAAGCGAAGAGCAACTTAAGGGAACATGCGGACGGTCGTCGCGTGTTCGAGGGACCCGTCAGATCCTCCCGCGTGGACCTGGCCGGTGTCGGCGCGCATTTCGGCGCGAGCACGCTGTTCGAGTCGCCCCCCGAGGAAACCGTGTTCCACGCCTTTCGCATCCGGCGCAAGGACGCCCGCGTGCAGAGCGGGGAACGCGCGAAGCTGGCGGTCGGGCTGGCCTCGGTGGCGTCGACGATCACCCGCGAAGCGACCGAGGTCGCCTACTGCTTTTTCGATCCGGGAGACCACGCGTTGATCGGGGGCGCGCGGATCTTCCGAGGGAAGAAGGCGTACGAAGAAATGGTTTGGGCGATCACCGACCGCTTTTTCAAGGGTGAATTGGAAGCGATCGGGCCCCTGCTCGCCGAGCATTTTCCCGGGTCGACCTGTTCGCTCTCTTCGTTTCTGCGCGACGACCGCAACCGCATCGTCGAGCGCGTCCTCGCGGAAGCCCGGGCCGAAGCGGAGCGCGTTTACGCGACGATGTTCGAATCGCGCGCGGGACTCTATCGCTTTCTGCAGGACCACGGCGTCGAACGACCGCGCGAGCTCGACGCCGCCGCTGAAACCGCGATCGCGGCCAAAATACGAGACAGCCTCGCGGCCGAGCCGCCGGATTTTGAGACGGCGGCCGCCGCGCTGGAGTCGGCCCGCAAAGCGGGACTTCCCCACCAAAGGGAAGAGGCGGTGTATCAATTCGAACGGGCCCTGGAGCGCATCAGCGCGGCCTTCCGTTCGGATCCGAACCGCCTCGATCTGCTGGAGCGCCTCGAGCGCGGCGCCGCGCTGGTCGGCGTGCTCAACGGCTCGGTCAATCTCTGGCAGGTGCAGAACGATCATTGGTTCCTGCGCCACCGCACCCTTGAGACGGTTCAGGGAAGGGCCGCGACCGGGGACTCCGCTTCGGCGCGTTGGGTGGAGTTGTTCGGCTCCCTCGCGGAAAAGCTACACTTCGCGGTATGAGGAAACTCTCGGGCGGGGTCCTTTCTCTCTTCTGATGTCCGCGGACCTGCGCATCTTTGAATCGGCCCCGGAGGCCGTCGACGCCGCAGCCAAGCTGTGGGCGGAGTGCGCGCATGAAGCCGCGCGCGCGCGCGGGACGTTTCGCATCGCGCTTTCCGGCGGGCGGACGCCGAAGGCGCTCTTTTTTCTGTTGGCGAAACCGGCGTTCGCGGATTTGCCGTGGGACCGTACGGAATTCTTTTGGGGAGATGAGCGCTACGCTCCGATCTCCCACGGCGAGAGCAATTTCCGCGGCGCGAACGACCTTCTCTTGACGCCGGTCGGCGCCGTGGCGGACCGGATTCATAAGATGCCCACCGCCGGAACGGACCCCGTGAAAGACGCGCAGCGCTATGAAGAATCGTTGCGGCGGCATTTCGGAGAAGCTTTGGACCCGGACGGCTTTCCGGTTCTCGATTTTGCCTTGCAGGGACTCGGTGCCGACGGGCACACCGCGTCTTTGTTTCCGGAGAAACCCGCGCTTCAGGAGAACGTCCGTTGGGTCGTGGCCGCGCGCGCTCCGGGTTCGGCGACGATCCGCGACCGCCTGACTTTGACGGTCCCCGTTCTGCGTCGGGCTCGGCGCATCGTGTTTCTGGCGACCGGCCGGGAAAAGGCGGAGGCGGTCCGCGAGTGGCTCGAAGGAACCGAGCCTCCCGAGCGCTGTCCCGCGAAGTTGATTACGCCCTTGGGCGGATCCCGGACGGTGCTGCTCGACCGCGAAGCGGCCGATTTGCTCAAAAACCGTTAGGCCCAACGCGCCCCCGCATTTGGGCCGAAGGGCTCTAGGGGCTTCGAGCCCATCACCCCTAATATAAGGATATGACGCGTTTGCTATTGGCATTCTGCGTTCTTATCTCCTCTCTGCGGTTGTCCGCGGCCGCGGTCGTCGTCCGTTCCGTCTCGGCTCCTCTTTCTCCCGCGCTCGGCGCTCCCGCTTTGATCGGAACTTCGGGAAATGCGCTTTCATTTTCCGCGCCCGCGTTGTCGGTTCCGACGCTCAACACCGGGGCGCTGCCCGTAATTCCGGTGTTGGAATCCGGGACGCAGCCCGCCGCTGCGCGAACGGCTTCTCGGACGGTCCCAGCCCAGGCGCAATCCCCGGCGCCCCGGGCGTCAAGGCAGACCCCGGCTGCGCCGGCGTTTAAAAAGCGTCTGGCCGCGCTGACGCGCGGCGCCGCGCCGCTGGCCGAGGCCGCGCGCGACCGGAACGCAGCCGACGGGGACTCGCATGCCGCCGGTTCCCGACTGATTCGCCTGCTCAACGGGGGCGAGGAGAACGAACTCGAGTCCGCGCCGGTTTCCCCCGGAGAACCAGGCTTGTTCAGTCGATTCGGCGCGCGGCTCAAGCAGGCGAACGCCGCGCACGCGCATTTCGACTTCATGCGGGCCGGCGTGCCGGTGGAGGAGACCGCCCGCGCGGAAACGCCGGCACCGGACCTATCTCCCCGGCAGAAAAAACAGTTTCGAGTCTACGCGACCGGTGTTTCCGCGGTTAAGGTCGGGATCGAGACCCTCCACTTCGTCGTTCCTTTGCTGCTCCTCTCGCAGTACGGCGCCGCGTCCTTGGTGGGCGGGCTTTTCGTCGCCTCCGATCTGGCGGGGCTGGTGCTCGGCTGGGCCGGATCGTCTTGGATCGATCGTCTCAAACCCGGCCGCGTGATGACCGCTGCGGCGTTAACGCAATTCGCCGCCATCGGGGCGATTCCGGCGGCGTTATGGTTGGGGATGCCGCTCGGGCTTCCCGCGGTGATGGGACTCGTCGTCTTAAACGGGGCGGCGTCGGGACTCTTCGACATCGCCCGGCGCGCGCAGATGCCGCATCTGATCGGGACCGACGAAGGGACGCTGCGGCGCTACAACGGCGAACTCTATGTCTGGCGAGAGATCGCGGCGATCGCCGGGGTTTTTGCCGCGGGCGCGCTGCTCTCCGCGACCGGATACCTGGAGACTCTGATTCTCCACCCGGCTTTTTACATGATCGCCGGTTATCTCTTCTGGCGCATGACGCGCGGGAATCGGCCGGGCGGCGGGGCCGCGGCGATTCCCGCCGGGCCGAAGGAGCCGAGCGGGATCAAGCACGCGTGGCGCGAGATCTCGCGAGGCGCGCGCATCGTCATCTCCAACCCGCGCCTGCTGCTCGCGGCCGTCGTCAACATCCCCGTCCTGACGATCCACAATCTTTTCCACAAGATGCTCGCCGCGGTCTACGCGACCGCGATGCTCGGCAGCCCTTCTTTCGCCGCCATTTTAATCGGCGCGTGGAATCTCGGGGAATTCGTTTCGGCGATCTACCTGCGCACCCGCGGCCACAAGGAAGGCTCGGCTAAATGGCTGGTGTACGCCGGTTTTGCGGGGATGGGATTGTGGGCGATGACCTTCTTCCCTTCGATTTGGGTCGCGGCGCCCATGATTTTCCTGCTCGCAACCGCGACGCTGTCCAATGAACTGGGTCTCGTGTCCTTTTTCCAGTCCTCCGTGGGGAAAGAAGATGCCGGCGCCGTGAACGGCTTCGTGTACTCCTCGGCCAACGGGCTGTCGATGGTCGCCCTGCTGGCGCTCGGCTGGGCCTTCGACGCCTGGGGCGTGCCGGCCGGGATGACCGCCCTCGCGGTCGTGATGAGCGGGGTGTCGGTGTTCTACTGGCTCGCGGCGTTGAATCTCAAACGCTCCGGACGCGATCACCCCTCGGGGCCGGCGGTGAATTCCGCCGATGAGCCGCCGCCTGTTGCTGCAGGTCTGTTCTTGAAGCGATGGAAGCTGTGGCTGGTCGTCGCCGCGGTTCTCGGGGGCGGACTTTTCGGAGCCCATCAGTATTTCGCGCCCAGGCTCGATCCCGTCACGCCGCCCGACGCGGTGGTGATCGTGGACAAGTCCCCCTACGCGATGGCCGAGGTTCCAGGCGCCGCGATCGAGCGTTTCGGCGACTCGCCGAGGATCGTCCTGAGCGGCAACAGCTCTGCGATTCTCGCCTTTACGATGCGAGCGGATCGAAAGGCCGCCGTCAGCGTATCCGAGGACGGAACCTGGAAGCTGTGGGATTTGGAAAGCGGCAAGGTCTACGCCCCGGAACATTACCCCGGCAAGGCGCGCACGGCGCTGTTCGCCGACGGCGGCCGCAAACTGATTCTCGTGGACGACGACGGAACCGTCCGAGTTTCGATGCTGCGCACCGGCGAGTTGCAGACGATCGAGCGGGATCTGGAAGCGGTCCTCTTTGACGCGATCAGCCCGGACGCCTGGCGCGTCGCGGTCGGAACCTCCGACAATCAGGTTCACCTCCTGGAAATCGACGGGGCGAAGACGGCGGCGTTCGCCGTCGGGGGGAAAATCCTGGCGGTCGGATCCACCGAGGCGGGCGAGATGGTACTGACCAGCAGCCGCGGGATCGTGAAGCTTTGGAAGGTCGCACCGGGACAAGCGCCGACGGTCGTCGTTGAAAAGTACCTTCCGGGACTCAAGATCAAGGGCAGCGCGCTCAGCCGCTCGGGCGACCGTTTGATCGCGCTGGCGGACATGGCGGGCGATCAGATCGTCCTGGCCTGGCGCTTCGGGACGCAGGAAGTTCAGATGCTGATGGGCGCCGATTTCGCGGGCGAAGACGCGCCGTTGGCCGCCGTGGCGGCGACGCCGGACGGGACACGCGTCGCGATTCTTGCGAAGGACGGGCGGTTATGGACCTGGACCCCCGGGTCGGGCGAGCCCGCGCTCATCGGCAAGGCGGAGTCCGGGGTTCGCGTATTTTTCTCGAAGACCGGGACGATGATCTGGACGGCCGATCAGGCCGGACGCCTGCAGGCGTGGATCATTCCCATGACGGGTTCTAAGTAATTTTCGCTAGAATGCCGCATGCGGCATTCGCGCGGAAAAACCGTCGTCATCGTCAACCCCGCCTCCGGCGCGGGCCGCTCGGGGCTGTTGTGGCCCGAACGCCGGGAGATTCTCGAAGCGATTTTACCCGAGTTCGAAGAGCACCTGAGCGAGCGTCGGGGACACGCCTCCGAACTGGCCCGCGAGGCGGTCGAAAACGGCGCGGCGCGCGTCGTGGCGGTCGGCGGCGACGGGACCTGGCACGAGGTCGTTCAGGGATTCATGACCGCGCCCCGGGAATCCCGCCGCGACGCCGTGCTCGGACTGCTCCCCACCGGATCCGGCTGCGATTTCGCCCGGCATTTCGATATCCCGATGGACTTCCGCGAGGCCGCGCTGCGATTGGAGGCCGACACGCTGCGCCGTCTCGACGCGGTGCGTGCAGAGATCACCGCTGAGGACGGCAGCTCGAAAACGCTGTACTTCACGAACATGGCGGCCTTCGGTTTGGCGGGGCTGGTCGCCGAGGCCGTCGAGCGTGACGGCAAGGCCAGGGGCGGGACGCTTTCCTATCTGTTCGCCACGCTCGGGGCGGTGATGCGCTCTCAGGCGGCCGATTTCACGGTGCGCTTGGACGGGCGCAAATTAGACGGCCCTTTTCATACCGTCATTCTCGCCAACACCTCCAGTACCGGCGGCGGGATGAAGATCGCGCCGGACGCGGACGCCGAGGACGGCCGTTTCGAGGTCGTGACGGTCGGCGATATGTCGAAACTGTCGATGTTGCTGAAGCTGCGCAAGCTGTACTCGGGAACGCATCTGGGGGGACGGGGGCTGGAGTGCCTGCGGGGAGAGCGTCTGGAAGCCTTTCCCCCTCCCGGCGGGGGCCGCTGGCCGCTGAACATCGACGGCGAGGCGTTCGGCCGTCTGCCCGCGGCGTTTACGATCGAGCCGGGCGTTCTTCCGGTGCTCGTCTAGCCTTTACTATGATGGCGAGGATGCAGCGCGGTCGAATCGCTTCCGCCGTTGCGCAGGGTCTGTTGGCCCTGCTGTTCTGCCTGTGGGCTTCGGGTGCGGCGCGCGCGCAGAGCGGACCGGCCGGGTTCGCCGCGGCCTGCGTCTTGGCGCTTCCCGCGCTGTGGTTCGCGTTCCACGCGGTCAGGGTCGGACTCGGCCGGTCCCCGGCCTGGGGCTGGGGCGCGAAAACCGCGGCGGCGGCCGTCGTTCTTGTCGCCGGGATGGCCGTCGCTCGGGCGCCGCGCCGCGGCGGCGACCCGCTCGGCGCGTTGTCGGCGTTTCGCGCCGCGATCGGGACCTCGCCTCCGCCCCGCCCGTCGATGCTGGTGCCGGGGCGCCTTTCCGTGCTCCCTCGATTGCATCTCGCCGGCACGGGGCATCCCGCCACGCGGGAGGTGTTCTTCGGACGCCCCTCGTCCGTCCGCGACCGCGGAACCTGGCTGTACGACAACGACGAAAGCAGCCCGACCTTCGGCACCGTCGTCATCGACTGCACGCATACGGATCCCAAGGGCTCCGCGTGGAGTTCCTATTGAGGACAGCCGAATGAAGCTCGCCCTCTACGTTTCCGGACACGGTTTCGGACACGCCACGCGGGAAGCGGCCCTTCTGGAGGCGCTCGACCCCGGGGGAGCGGACAGGATATTGCTGCGCACGGTCGCGCCGCTGGGGATGTTCGGCGACGCGGGGAAGGCCTGCGAGCCTCTGTGCGATCCGTTCGACGTCGGGATGACTCAGGCGTCGGCGCTGTCGGTCGACGCTCCGGCGACGCTCTCCGCCCATCGGGAGCATCTCGCCGATTTCGACGCCGTCGTCGCCCGCGAAAGGGCCCGTCTGACCGCCTTCGCTCCGGACGCGGTCGTTTCCGATTGCGGGCCCGCACCGATCGAGGCGGCCGCCGCTCTGGGTGTTCCCGCGTTTGTGCTCGGCAACTTCACGTGGGATTGGATCCTCGACGAGTATGCCCGGACCGACCCGCGCTGGCGGCCGATCGTAGATCGATACGCTCGCGCCTACGCGCGGGCCGACGCGTATTGGCGGCTTCCCTTTCACGGGGACGAGACGGGGTCCTTTCGCAAAATCGTCGATTTCCCTCATCTGGTGCGCCGCCGTTCGCTTTCCCGCGAGGAAACGCTGCGCTCCTTGGGGTTGGAGCCGGGAGAGTCCCGTCCTTTGGTCCTCGTGTCCTTCGGCGGCTTCGCCGCGGACGAGTTCACCGGAGCGGACCCCGACGGGCTCTCCGAGTTCATCTTCGTCGGGTTTACCGATCCCCCGCCGGGTCTGCGGGCGACCTGGATTCGGCTCCCGACGCTTTCCCCGGTAAGCACCGTGGATTTAGTCGCGGCCGCGGGAGCGGTAATCGGAAAACTCGGATATGGAACGGCCGCCGAATGCCTCGTGTACGGGACCCGCATGCTCTTCGTTCCCCGTACGAGATTTCGGGAAATCGGGGTGATCGAACGGGCGGTCGCGGAAGCCGGCGGTTTCCGCGCGCTCTCGCGCGGGGATTTCCTTTCGGGACGCTGGCGGGCGCCGCTGCGCCGCCTGCTCCAGACGCCTCCTCCTCGGTCCCAGCCCGGCGACGGCGCCGAGCGCATCGCGGCGGCCTTAGCCGAGTCCGCGATTCCGGGAAAATCCGCGTGAGAACCCTCGTCTGGGGCGTTCTCATTTTCGCGCTGCTGCTGGCCGGGCTGCGGCTGCTCGAACGGACGGGGCTTTATCTCCCGACTTCGGCTCATTTGGCTCACCCCGGCAGCTATGGTTTTCGCTACGAGGAAAAAATCGTCGAGACCGCGGATGGAGAGCGATTGGACGCGTGGTGGATTCCCGCGGAAGGAAATGATCGCCCGAAGGGGGTCGAGGATCCCCCGCTCCCTCCGCTCCCTCCGCTCCCGAAGGTTCCGGGCGCTCCCGTGATCCTGTTTTTTCACGGCAACGGCGGCAATATCAGCCACCGCATCCAAAAAATACGCTATTTCCTGAAGATGGGTGCCTCGGTTTTGATTTTCGATTACCGCGGCTACGGTGCGAGTTCCGGCCGTCCGGACGAGCGAGGCACGTATCGCGACGGCGAAGCCGCTGCGCAGGCGGCTTTGGCGGAGGCGGGCGGCGATCCCGATCGGGTAGCGTACTACGGCGAGTCGCTGGGCTGCGCCGTCGCGTTGGAAACGGCCTTGCGCCTTCCGCCCCGCGCGCTCATCCTCGACAGCCCCTTTTCCTCCACCGCCGCGATGGGCGCTTTGATCTTTCCGTGGCTTCCGACGCGCTGGATCGTGCTCAATCGCTACGACAATTTAGGGAAAATCAACGCGTTGTCCGCGCCGCTTCTGCTGCTGCACAGTCCTGACGACGACGTGATCCCCTTCTCGATGGGCCGGGCCGTCTATGAGGCGGCGCCGAGCCCGAAGCGTTTCGTTGAGACGCGCGGGGATCACAACGAGGGATTTTCCGAATCGCCGAACTGGGGACCTTCGATCGCGGATTTTTTAACGGAGATATTTTCCCGGTGAAGCGTTTCTTGACCGCGGGGGTTCTGTTCGCCTGCGCCGCCTGCGGTGCGTTGGCGCCCAAAGGCCGACTCGGGGAGACGATGGGGCTTCTCGCCCGCGTCGAGGGAGCGCTGCCCGGTTCAAGACTGGGCCCGGTGCGCGGGGGCGTCGTTCTCGCGGATTGGAAAGACGAGGACGGCCTCCCGCTGCACGTCCTGGCCGTCGATCTTGGGAGGAAGGAACTGCGTTTTCGAGCCGCTTTGGCCCACGACCGTCTTCAGGTCCGGCCCGAACGCCTCGACGCGCTCGCTCGCCGCCATGGGGCCTTCGCCGCGCTTTCCATGGGGCACGCGGAACGCGGATTGTCCGTTTCGGGGTTGACGGTCATCGATCGTCGCCTTCATCTCGCGCCGAATCCCCCGAAACGCGTTTCGATCGTCATCGGTCGGGACAACACGGTCGCGGTCGGGAAATTCCATCCCGAAGTGAATTCGGATTTGGATTACGATCAAGCCCTCGGCGGGCTTTGGGGACTGGACGAGCCGGACGTCGAAAACACGCTTCATGCGGCACCATGGTCGATGATTTGCCGCTGGAACGCGTTCAACGCGCTGTTGTGGGTGTACGCACCCCAAGGCGGGTCGCCCGCTGAGACCGTGAAACGGCTCGGCTGCGAAGACGCGTTCATCGCCGGGGCGGGGCGGCGCGCCGGAATGGTCGTGGACGGCGTTTCCACCGCGCGGCGCGGCGGGCTGTCGCTTCAACCCGGGCGTGCGGACTCGGCGCTGCTGCTTCGGGCGGCTAACGGTTTTTGAGTCGGTCTTCACGCCGGCGGACGGCGGCGGCGTGGCGTTCCTTTTCGCCGCGGGTTTCCAGAGAGAGCGGCGGGACCGGCGAGGGGCGTCCCTTCGCGTCCAGCGCGACCATCGTCACCAGGCAGTTGTTCGCATGGCGGCGAGGCCCTCCCAGCATGCTTTCCGCGTGGACCTCGACCCCGATCTCCATCGAGGTTCTGCCGGCGTGATGGATCCGGGCTTCCACGACCACCAAGTCTCCCAGCTGGATCGGCACGAGAAATTCAACGCGTTCCATCGCGATGGTGGCGCAGGGCTTTGCGGCGTGCCGCGAGGCGCAAACGGCGGCGGCTTTATCTACGAGGGCGAGAATGCGTCCCCCGAAGACGGTGCCGTTGATGTTGGCGTCCGGGGGCGACATTAGGTCCGCGAGGGTCGTTTCCGACGCGCGGACGGGTTTGGGCGAGAGGCTGGTTTTCGGGCGGGCCATTTGAGCGGGATTCTCCAAAATTATAGACTGAGTGTCCATGGAAGCATCGAGAAAGAAGCGGGTTATTAGAATGGCGAAGATCGTCGCGACGCTGGGGCCGGCCTCCGGAACGCTCGAGATGATCGACAAATTGACTCAGTTCGGGATGGATGTGGTCCGGCTCAATTTTTCCCACGGCGATCACGAAGCGCACGCGAAGCTTATCGGCCATGTACGGGAGAACTCCCGACGCTACGAACGCCCGATGTCGGTGATCGCGGACCTTCAAGGGCCGAAGATCCGCACCGGAAAACTCGTCAACGGCGTTCCGCTCGAACTCGTCGAAGGCGAGGCGTTCACAATTACGACCGACCCGGTTCTCGGGGAGGGGTCTCGTGTTTCCACCACTTTCAAAGAGCTTCACGAGAACGTCGGCAAGGGCGACCGGATATTGATGGACGACGGCCTCCTCGAGATTCTCGTCGAGAAGGTGACGGGCCGGGACATCTCCTGTCAGGTCCTCACGGGAGGATTGCTCAGCGAACATAAAGGGATCAATCTCCCGGGAGCGAAGCTGCGCATCCCCGCCCTGACCGAAAAGGATAAGCGCGACCTTAAATTCGCTTTGGAGAACGACTGCAACTACATCGCGGTCAGTTTCGTTCGCAGCGCCGACGACGTCCTCATGGCCCGTCAGGAAGCGCTTCGCTACGGAAAACAGCCGCAGATTATCGCGAAGCTCGAAAAACCGGAGGCGCTCGACAACCTCGAGGAGATCCTGCAGGCTTCCGACGGGGTGATGGTAGCTCGCGGCGACTTGGGCGTCGAGATGAGCCCCGAAAAGGTCCCGGCCGCTCAAAAGCACATTATTTCGCGTGCGCGCGATTTCCGGATCCCGGTCATTACCGCGACCCAGATGCTCGACTCGATGACCCGCAACCCCCGCCCGACGCGCGCCGAAGCGTCGGACGTCGCGAACGCGATTTTCGACGGGACCAGCGCCGTGATGCTCTCCAACGAGACCGCTTCCGGCAAGTACCCGCTGGAATCGGTGGAGATGATGGACCGGATCATTCGCGAGGCGGAAGGCGTGCCGCGCGACACGCAACGGATGCGCCGTCTGTGGCGGTTGAGCGTCGCCGAGGCGATCAGCGAGGCCGTCTGCAACGCCGCCGACGTTCTCCCCGTGAAATGCATCGCGGTGTTCACTGAGACGGGGACGACCGCCCGCTTGATCGCGCATTACCGCCCGCCCGTCCCCATCATCGCGTTTTCCCCCGTTCAGGAAACCCGGAGGCGGATGTCCTTGTTCTGGGGAGTGCTTTCGCGCAAGATCAGCCCGGTGTCCGACATCGACGAACTGTCGGCGCTCGCTGAAAAGCGGCTGATCGAAGAGAATTTAGTCGAACCCGGCGACATCGTCGGCATCGTGGCCGGCACGCCGCTCGGCGTGCGGGGCACGACGAACATGGTCAAACTTCACACCGTCGGCTCCGGCAATTAAGCCGGACCGAATGGAGGTCCTATGCCTGAACCCTGGGAAAATCCCGATGAGGAAATTAAGGATTTACTGGAAGGACTGCAAAAGCGGTTTAAGAACGGCTGGCTGCTGCAGCGCGGGCTAGTCCTCGTCGCGTTTGCCGGCGTATTCGTCGTTTTGGGAGTTTTGACCTCCATGTACACCGTGGAGCCGGAAGAAAAAGCGGTGATCATGCGTTTCGGCCGGTACCTCGCGACCCAGGGTCCCGGCCTGCACTTCAAGCTTCCCTTCGGCATCGATCGTCACATCAAGGTTCCGACGGAACGGATTCTCCAAGAGGAGTTCGGGTTCCGCTCAAGTGCGGCGAAGGGAAACCGGACCCAGTACGAGGATCAGGCCTTCGACGAAGAAAGCCTGATGCTGACCGGGGACTTAAACGTTGCGGACGTTGAATGGATCGTTCAGTACAAAATCGCCGAGCCGCAAAAGTACCTGTTCAACACCCGCGACGTACGGAAAAACCTTCGCGACGTGTCTTTATCCGTGGTGCGCCGCGTGATCGGCGACCGCCGCGTCGGCGAGGTGCTGACCACCGGACGCGTCGCCATCGCCGAAGAGGCGCAGCGTCTGATGCAGGAAGTGCTCGATCGTTATGCGATGGGCGTGCGCATTGTGACGCTGAAGCTCCAGGACGTCAATCCGCCGGAGTCGGTGCGGCCCGCGTTCAACGAGGTCAACGCCGCCAAGCAGGAGCAGGAGAAAGTGATCAACCAGGCCGAGCGGGAATACAACAAAGTGATCCCGGAAGCGCGCGGCAAGGCCGACGAGACGGTCAGCAAGGCCGAGGGCGAGGCCGAACGCGTCGTGAATACGGCCAAGGGCGATGCGGCGCGCTTTGAGAACGTGCTGCGCGAATACCGGAAGGCTCCGGCCATCACGCGTACGCGGCTTTACTTGGAAACGCTGGAAGACATCTATTCCCGCTTCTCCGAGATCACGATCGTCGACAAGGGCGTAAAGGGCGTGCTCCCCGTTTTCGACAACCCGACCCCGTCGGCCGGAGGGAAATAGCATGAACAACTCTCAGAAAGCCATCCCGGTGCTTCTGGCCTTGGCGTTGGGCCTATTCCTGTTCCGGGTTTCCGCGTATCAGGTCTCAGAATGGGAGCAGGCGATCATCACCCAGTTCGGCCGTCCCGTCGGAGATCCGGTGACTCAGGCCGGACTTCATTTCAAGATTCCGTTCATTCAAGAGGTGCGCCGTTTGGACAAGCGCATCCTCAACTGGGACGGCTATCCGAACCAGATCCCGACTAAGGACAAGAAGTACATCTGGGTGGACACGACGGCGCGCTGGCGCATCAACGATCCGTTGCTGTTCATCCAAAGCGTGCGTGATGAGGACGGCGCACGGTCGCGCTTGGACGGCGTGCTGGACTCGGTGACGCGCGACGTGATCTCCAACAACAACTTGGTCGAATCCGTCCGCAATTCCAACACGCTTTTGGAAAATCTTCAGATAAGAGAGGCTGCGGTCAAGGCCAAGTCTCCGGATGAGCGGCGGCAAATGACCCCTGAAGAGGAGGAGGTCGTCGGCGAAATCGAGAAGATTGAGGTGGGCCGGGAACAGCTTTCCGCGCGCATCATCGAGAAGGCCCGGGTCGGCTTGGCTGAATTCGGGATCGAGATCATCGACGTGCAGTTGCGCCGCATCGCCTACGAGAAATCAGTCGAGGCGAAGGTGTTTGAGCGGATGATTTCCGAACGGATGCGCGTGGCGGAGAAGATTCGCTCCTACGGGCAAGGCGAACGGGCGAAGATTACCGGAAAGATCCAAAAGGACCTCGCGAAGATCCAGTCAGAAGCGTATCGCCAAGCGGAGATGGTTCGAGGAAGGGCCGACGCCGAAGCGATCAAGACCTACGCGGGGGCGATGAACGCCGATCCTAAGTTTTATGAGTTCCTGCGGACGCTTGAAGCCTATAAAAAAGCGCTTCCGAAGGACACGAAGTTCATCCTGTCGACCGACAACAAGTTCTTGGACATTCTTCGAAACAAAGAATAGGAAAAGACGTCAGGCGGGAACGGGGTCTGCGAGTCTCTTGGGCTCGAAATTCGCGACGTAGTCGCGCATTACGGCGAGGGTCGGCAGGCGCGTGAAGGTTCTTCGGAACTCCACCGCGCCGGGGATGCCTTCGACGTACCAGCAGCCGACGCGCCGCATCTGAAGGTTGCCGTTGCGCTCTCCTTCGAACTCCAGTTCGTATTCGAGGTGCTGGAGCAAAGTCGCGCGGATTTCCTCGAACGATGGGATGTATTCCGGCTCCGGCGAACCCTTTAAAGCGTTCTCGATGTTCCGGTACAGCCAAGGGTTCCCCAGGGCTCCCCGCGCGACCATGACCGCGTCGCAGCCGGAAATCTCGCGCAGCCGCAGCGCATCGGCGGAAGTCCGGATGTCTCCATTTCCGATCACCGGGATGGAGAGCGCGCGTTTGACGCGGCCGATAGCTTCGTAGTTCGCGCTGCCGCGGTACTTCTGAGCGCGGGTACGCCCGTGCACGGCCACCGCGCAGACTCCGGCGTCCTGGGCGCGCCGCGCGATCTCGATGGCCTCGTCGCCGCTTTCATCCTCGTAGCCCAGACGCATCTTGACGGTGACAGGAATCCGCTTCACCGCCTTCACGACGGCTTCGAAAATTTTCGAGGCGTCCTCGGGGCGACGAAGGAGCGCGGAGCCGGCGCCGTCCTCCCCGCCGGTGATCTTCGGGACGGGGCAACCGAGATTGAGGTCCACGAGATCGTAGCCCATGTCCTCGATCATCGCGGCGGCGATGCCCATAAACTCCGCGTCGCAGCCGACCAGTTGCGCCCCGAGCGGGCGGTCGCTCTCGCGGGTCTTCATCATCTCAAGCGTCCAGTGATTGCGCATCGCGAGAGCGCGGGCGGAGACCATTTCCAGGAAGGCGAATTCCATTCCTTTTTCCCGGGCGATCAGACGAAACGCGAGGTCCGTGCAGGCCGCCATAGGGGACTGCATGACGCCGGAGCGAAGGATCAAGCCGTTTAACTTTAAAGGCATGAACCTATATTATACGGGTGAATCGCCGTTTTGGACCCTCGGAATCTTGTTTCGATCGGTTGTACGTTCTGCGCCAAACGCCTTTCTTGCCTCAAGCTGGTTGTGTTCGCGGCACAAAAGGCGCAGGTTTTCAGGGGTGTCGGATCTTCCGCCCCGAGCCCATGGGATGATGTGATCGATTTCTAAATATTGGGTGCCTCGACAACGATCTCCCTCCCTGTTGATGAATGTGCATCTGCCGCCATCGCGCTCCCAAACTTGATCCCGTACAATCTTAGGTACGCGTCGTGAACGTTTGGCTGATTGGCGCGATTTGGAGGCTGAAACCGGCGAGAAAGCGGCCCTTGGGCGTTCGCGTCCTCGCGGCGATTTTGGTTTTCGAATCTTTTCATCACTGTGGAGCAAGGCTTCAAGTGCTTCCCGAAAAATATCCTCCAATTTCCCCCTCGGATATTTCCGTTCGAGCCTCTTTTTAGCACGCTGAAGCAGGTCGTGAAATTCTTTGTTGCCTGTAAAAGTCATTTGAATCATGGGAGATTCTTCACCATCAGAGGAGGAGGTTCGAATCCATCGGATTCGCTCTGCCGGAGGCGGTTCTGGAATCCCGAATTCACCCAAGAGTCTTCGGGCTTCCGTTACACGCTTCCATTGCGCGCGCGCCATGAGTTCCGCGTGATTCGCGGGAGTCAAATGCGGAGCAATTCCGGTCGCGACCGATAGCGAGATCGAGCCGTCTGCCAGGTACGAGAGAATTGCCGGATACTTTCGAGATATCCTTGCGACCCGTATTCGTCGGAAAGCCTCGTCTTCCGATAGGAGCAGGTTGTCCACGCAATATGAAAATAGTGAAGAATATCCTTCTTGCGCATGGAGTCTCCTGTGATCAAACTCCGCCAATGCGCAGAGGGTTTCGACGAGATTTTGTCTCCCGTCCCGAATCGCTTCACGCAAGCGCACAATGAGTTCCTCATCGCTTATAGAATTTAGGCTTGAGTGGTTCATATCTCATGTACGAATGAGTTGCTCTAAAGTTCCCCCGGTCGAGCGGAGTTGTCCCCGAACTGGGTTTAGACCCAGTTTTGGGGATAACATGTGCAGTATGCAAGCTCAAATTGAGCTCCTCATACATCATGGCCTTGAAAAAGCGGGATTTTTCGGGTAGCCTGTCGTTATGCAGCCCGCGCCGACCGGAGCGGGGGCCGGGGCTGGTCCCGGACCCTCGCACCCCCAGAACCAGATGGAGGTCATCCTGAAAGACCTCGTGGGCCGTGGGGGCTCCGACCTCCACCTGCTTCACGGATACGCCCCGATCTACCGGATTTCGACCGAGGTCACCGCGTATTCGAGCACCGCTCTCAACAGCGACGAAATTTGGAAACTGCTCGCGCCGTATATCGACGCGAAGAGCAAGGAGACCTTCGACCGGGACTGCCGGGTCAATGTCTCGTTCACGGTGAACGGCGTCGGGCGCTTCCGCATGAACGTCGCCAAGGCGCAAGGCACGGTATCGGCTTCGATCCGGGCTATCCCCAACAAAATCTACCCGCTCTCGGCCCTGGGCCTCCCCCCGATCGTCGGCCAATTGACCCAGAAACGCAAGGGCATCATATTGATCACGGGGGCGACCGGAAGCGGGAAGAGCACGACGATGGCCGCGATGCTCGATCACATCAATAAGGTCGGCAGGCCGGGCAAGGTCGTCACCATCGAGGATCCGATCGAGACGCTTTTCGCCCCGCAGAAGTCGTTTTTCCTGCAGCGCGAAGTCGGCGTGGACACCCCCTCCTTCGAACTCGGAATTCAGGACGCGCTGCGCCAGGACCCCGATATCATCAGCATCGGCGAGCTGCGTTCGGCGGAATCCATCCGCGCCGCCCTGACGGCGGCCGAAACGGGACATTTGGTTCTTTCGACCTTGCATACGCCCGACTCCGCGAAGACCGCCCAGCGCATCATCAGCAGCTTTCCCGGAAACGAGCAGGAAACGATCCGCGATCAGGTCGCCACCACGCTCGAGGCCGTCATTTCACAGTATCTCCTCCCGCGCGCCGACGGGAAAGGACTCGTTTTAGCGATCGAGGTTTTGTTGGCCACGCCGGCGGTGCGCCAGTTGATCAAGAAAGGCGATTTGGGGCAGTTGTACGACATCCTTCAAACCGGGACGAGCCAGGGAATGATCTCTATGGACGCTTCGATCAAGTCGCTGCTGCAGCGGCAGATCATCAAGCGTGAGATCGCTCTCGGCATCATTCGCAATACGTCCCTGCTCGATTAGCGTGCGGCGCGTCGCGGCGATCGGCGCGATCACCTGTGCGCTCGTCTTCCCCCCATCGGTCTCCGCTCGACCGAAATTTGAAAGAAAACTTCGCGAGACGGTGACGAAGTGTCCGAAGGACACAAAACCCGTGCGCACCGCCGATTCCCGTGAGCCTTGGGCCTGCGCGTTGACCGACGAGAAATACCGGGAAGGAATCGAATGCCCCCGGGGTAGCCGGGTGATCACGACCAGCAATACCTACGATCCGTTTAAGTGCGCGCTCAAGGACATACGCCTTCTCGCACCTCGGGGCATGTGCCCTCCCGGGGAACGCGCGATTCCGACCAGCGACCCCGAAAAGGATTACGACTGCGAAAAGATGGGAAAGGGATTCCGGGGCGGCCCCCGTTGTCCGCGGGGAACGCGTCCGGTTCCGACCCCGGAGGCGCTTCAGCCGTTTTCCTGCATCGCCGACAGCTTCAAGCCGCAACCGGTGGAGCCGACGCTCGATCCCGCGTTTCAAAAAAAGGGAACCGCCCTAACCCCTGAAAATCGGCTGACGGGAGAGCCCTCCCACAAAACCGTCCGATCGAAGCGCTGCGGGAAAGGCACTCGGCCGGTCGACAGCGGCGACCCCTTCGACCCGATCCGCTGCGTTCCCTCACAACGCGCTCGGCCGGTTCGCCTGCATTACACGGTGTACCGCATCGGAGGAGAGATGTCCTTTCGCTATCCGAAGGGCTGGAGCCTCAACGACGCCTGGCGCAAAACGCCGCCGTCGGTGTTGATGATGCCCGACGAGTCCAGCGACGGCAGACCCGTGACGCTGGGCATTTCGCGGGAACGTGAGGGAACGCCGGACTACGCGGACTTGAAAACCAGGGTTTGGCAGGAGAAGGATTGGCATGGGGCGGTGGAAAAAGGCACGGCACGCGTCGCCGGCCGCGAGGCCGTTCTCCTCGAGGTCCCGTCGTCCGCGGCGATGGCGCTGGTTCCCATGAAGGACGGTTACTATGTACTCTCCTACAGCGCTCCTTCCGAGCTCTTCGTGCATTTTGAGCCCGCGTATCGGACGCTGCTGAGTTCGTTCAAGCCTTTGAAGACCGGAGAGAACAAATGACGGACCCCCTGACCGGCCTGACGGTTTCCCGCGACGGCGCGGTACTCCGTTTGACGCTGAACGCCCCCCCGACCAACGCGCTTTCCGCGCAGCTTTTGGCGTCTCTCGACGCGCAGATCGCGTCGGCTGCAGAGGACGCTTCGATCCGGGCGGTTCTGCTCGAATCCGCGGGAGGGAAGTACTTCTCCTCGGGCCTGTCGCTAGAAGACCTTTTCGCCAAGCCCGCCCATCGCCGCGTCGAGCTCTTTCAAGCGCTGCTTCAAGCACATCGGCGGCTGGCGGAACTCGACAAGCCCACGGTCGCCGCCGTCGGTGGGCGCGCGATTCTCGGCGGCTGGATTTTGGCGATGGCCTGCGATTACCGGCTCATGGATCGCTCGGGCCGGATCGCGCTGAGCGAAGTCCGCTACGGGCTGACGCCGACGGAGATCCTGGTGCGGCGGATGCTTTCGATTTCAAACCGTCCGTCGGCCGTAAAGGAACTGGTTCTGCGGGGCAAGACCTTCACCGCGGAAGCCGCGCGCGACGCCGATTTTGTGGACCGTCTCGTCGCGGCGGAGGATCTGCCCGGGGAAGCGATCGCGCACGCGCGGGCTTTGGCGCGCAGCGCGCCCGCCGCCTACGGAAAGGTAAAGCGCGCTTTGCGAGACGCCTCGGGAGCCTACGCGGACCCGGTTTGGGCGAGGGAAATGACCGATTTCGCGGCGCTGCTGGGCACCGCCGAGGCGGCGGAAGGTCTTGCGGCGATGAACGAAAAGCGCAAGCCGCGCTGGGAGGCCGCGTGAACGCCGGATCCCGTTCCCCGTTTCGCCCGGATCTCCTTGCGGGAAGCGTCGCGATGGTGACCGGCGCCGGAACCGGCATCGGCAAGGTCATCACTCTGGAACTCGCGCGCCACGGGGCGGACGTGGCTCTCGCGTCCCGCGGCGTCGAGCGGCTGGAAGAGACGGCTGCGGAGATCCGCGCCCTCGGCCGCCGCGCGGCGGTCTGCCCGACCGATGTTTCCGATCCGAAGCAGGTGAAGGCCGCCGTGGAAAGGGCGGAGTCGGAACTCGGGGGCCTGGATCTTCTCGTCAACAACGCCGCCGCGAATTTCATCCGGCCGAGCCGAATGCTTACGCCCGTTCGCTGGAACAAGATCGTCGACATCGTCCTCAACGGCACCTTTTACGGGTGTCTCGAGGCGGGCAAACGGATGCTCGACCGGAGACGCGGCAGCATCGTGAACATCGTCGCCGCCTACGCGTGGACCGGGGCCCCGGGACTCGCGCCCTCGGCGTCCGCGAAAGCCGGCGTCGTCACTTTGACCCGTTCCTTGGGCGCCGAGTGGGCTTCAGCAGGCGTGCGTGTGAACGCGATCGCTCCTGGATTGATCGACACGCCGCAAACCCGCGAACGCCTTTGGCCGGATGAAACGATGGTCGAGCGCATGTTGAAAACGGTTCCCGCCGGGGGATTCGGCAGCGAGTACGACGTCTCGAATCTAGTCTTGTATTTGGCGTCGGAAGCGGGTTCCTACATCACCGGAGAAGTGATCACCGCCGATGGAGGGCAATCGCTCGGCAAAGGCGCCCTCGATATGCTCGAGTCGCTCAAGCCCGTGCGGCGCCGGACCGTCGACGGGAAATGATAGACTCGGTGCAATGAATCCGGCTCGCGATCTCAAGCGCTACCTCGTCACAGGCTTTCTCGTCGTCGCTCCCGTCAGCATCACGATCTTCCTTCTGTCGTGGTTCGTCGGGTGGATCGATCACATGCTCTCTCCGGTCGTCTTCACGATCCTGGGGCGGCACGTACCCGGTCTCGGGATTGCCGTCGGCCTGGCGCTGCTCTTGACCATCGGCTTTCTCAGTTCCAACATGATCGGGCGCCACTTGCTCGAGGTCATCGAGGATCTGCTGCTTCGGATTCCCGTTTTCAATTGGCTCTATCGAACGGTGAAGCAGTTGACCGAGGCGTTTACTCCCGCGGGCTCCCGACACTTCCAGAGCGTCGTCATGGTGGAGTACCCGCGTCCCGGCGTGCATCAACTCGGTTTCGTCACCCGCCGGGTCGAAGTCGAAACGGACCAGGGAATCACCGCGCATTACTGCGTCTACATCCCGACGAATCACCTCTACATCGGCGACATCGTGCTGGTTCCCGTCGAGAAAACGATCGAAACCGATATCCCCCTGCAGGAAGGCGTCCAAAGCTTCCTCTCCGCCGGCGCCTCTTTGCCGGCCCGATTTAAAGGTCTCCCTTACAAAGACCGAGGCCCCTCCGCGTGAGCGGAAGGGCCTCGGGTACTGCGCGCTGACCTAGCGCCCAGCACAGCGGCACTTCCGTGCCGCTTGATTCTCGGTGAGGATCGCGCTTACGCTTCGACTTCCTCGTGCTTGCTGTTGCGGCGCAGCGCGTCGCGTCCGGCGCGGATCGCGCTGACGACCTTTTCCTTCTGTTCCGGGAACTTTTCCTTAAGGTCTTCGACGACTTCCGTCCCCTTGTCTTTGAGCTCGTTGAGCGCTTCCCCGCTTTTTTCACGCCACTCGTGCAGCGTTTCCGTGCCGGCTTCGCGCTTGGCTTTCAGCCATTCGGCGACGTCCTCACGGGTCTCTTCGCCTTTCTTAGGGGCGAACAGAAGTCCGAGCGACGCGCCGGCGATTGCGCCGAGCAGGAACGCGAGAAACGACTTGCTTCCGTTGTTCATATTAAGGCCTCCCTGAGTCCATGCGCCGGGCGCCCTGAATCGCTCGGCGTAACCCCGTTATATAAAGCCCGGCAGCGTCGAGTCAAGTCTTTGGGCCCGGCTTGGGTTAGGGCTAACGGCCCAGGGAAACGCGCCAGCCCGTGCCTTGCGGAGCGAAGACTTCGATGGCGAGCGGGGTTTCCCGATAGCGCTCCGGGAGAGGACGGTGGTTGCCGAGCCGGGCGACGAAGCGGCCGTCCCGGGCCTGGACGTAGATCGCCTCACTCCATTCGCCGGCGCGAAAGCGGAGCAGATAATTTCCGGTCATCGGACGTCCGGCGCGGTCGCGCAGTTCCCCCGGGTAGCGGCGGACCAAGGATCGGGGCGCCGGCATGGGAGAAGGCCTTGGACGCGTGGTGAACAGAGCGGGCGCTAAAGGCGCGAGGGCGTCTCGGAGGTCCAGTTCGACGTCGCGTTCGAGCAGCAGCGTAAAATGCGGACCGTTCCAAAAGCCGCGGTGGACGACGTTCGCTTCCAGATCGAGGACGACTCGCGTCACCGGGGTCACCCCTCCGTCGAATTGCGAAGACCGGGCTCTGGAGAATTCGCTGCCGCGGCCGGGCCAACGGCCTCCCCCGCCCGGGTGCACGGTGTTGTCGAAATCGAGGACTAAGCGGGACGGGTTCAACAGGGAGTAGATGCGGGGTTCGACGCGGCGATCCAGTTCCACGCGCACTCCTCCGTCGAGAACCTGGACGCGGCGCAGCGAAGCCGTGAAGGGATTCGCGGTGGAAACGACGGTCGCCGTTGTGAGAAGGGCGATCGCGTAGGCCGAGCGTTTGCGCAGCACGGTTCAATCATAACAGAGGGTTGTGAAAAAAGCTAGAGGAATGCGACATAATGCGACATTATTCGGAAGCTTCGCCGAGGGCCGCTGTCTAGAAGGCCATGCGGACGGTGAGCGTCGTGCGGTCGTCGATGTAGTTGAATTGGTCGGCGAAGACGGAGTGACGCTGCTGCCGGGTATGCGACAGTCCCATCTGCAGCCACGGCCGGAGTTGGTAGTCCGCTTTGAGTGCGCCGCTGTAGAGATCGTCCCGGCGATTGCGCGAACGGCCCGCGATCGTCGTTGTTTCCGGATACCGATCGGTTTGGAAACTTCCGTCGAGCGAAAGGCTGAGTTTCCGGAAGCGATGGGTCGCGCCCAGAGCGCTGCGGTTGGCAACGTAGAACCGGTTGACGGAGAACGTCGTCTCGGTGATGGAGCGCGAGGCCGCGAAGCGAAGCTCGAAGCGACGACCGGGGCGGTACGCCAAATCGAGCGCGCTGGTGAAGGTATTGACCGAGCGGTCTCCCACCGTGACGGGGACGTCGTAGCGGCGCAAAGTGAGATCCGTCCGGATGGATCCGGTCACTCTCGGGGCGATCTGCCCTTCGACGCCGAGTCCGGCCATATGGCTTTTCGAATGAATCACGCGCCCCGCCGAATAGTGAATCAGTCTGCGCCCGTACGACGCGAAGACTCGGGTCTTCGGCTGCACGCGAAGCCCGATGTCGGCGCCGAAGTCGGTTTCGTATCGGTTGAGCGACGCGGCGAGGGTCCGGCTGACGTACTTATGAACCGTATGCGTGGCGCGAGGGCGGATAAAAAAGCGGCGGCTCCGCGCGTGGTCGTATTCGAATCCGACCGTGTTTTGGAAGCGGCGTTCGCGAGCGACGAGTTCGCTGAATGCCGGATCTTCGGTGTTCAGATAATGCTCCCAGAGTTTCCAGGAAGTCCCCCGGCGTCCTTCATGCTTGAAGTCGAAGCGCAGGGTTTGATTGACCGCATTGTTGGCTTTCGGCTGGGTTGCGTACAGCACGAATTGCGCGTTGTAGAGCAGGTCGAGTTTCGAGCGCTTGCTGAAGGGGAGATGCATCTTCGTCCCGACATCGTGCGTCGTGATCCACGACCCGAGCACGCCTCCGCCGGTCTTCACCCCGTTGGCCCGGTCCTTGGGAACGAGATAGATGTTGGAATCGTAGGTTTCCGAGAGGGCGTAGTGGGGCCGGACCTCGACGACCATATTAAGAGTCGGGCGCTGAAACTTCGAGAGTTTTTCGATTCCCGAGGCCAACGCCGTGAGCGGGTCGAATTCCTTTGCGGGGGCGGTGACGGCGGGAATCGGCGCTGCGGCGGCGGGTTCGGGGGTCGGTGCGGCGGGGCGTTGCAGCGGCGGGGCCGCGTGAACGGCTCCGGTCAACGGGGCGAATTCTCCCGCGACGACGGAGTAGGCGCCGCCGCCGGGCGGCGTGATGGAGACCTCGCCGGATTGAACCAGAATTTGGCCGGGGCCGTCGGCCGCCACGTACATGAAGCTGTCTCCCGAATCGACGCTGAGGATCGCCCCCTCCGCCAACAGGGACGCTTCGCCCGAGCGGATCGTCGCGCGGGCGCCGGCCGGTATTTCATAGCCCGCCGATCCGGCGGCGAGGTCGATGGATTCTCCATCAACGCGCAGACGGACGCTGTCGGAGAATCCGATGATTTGGAGTCCCTGCGCGAACGCGACTCCCGTTCCCGCGCAGGCGAGCGCAGCGAGAATCGAGACGATGCGAATCGGTCTTCCGATCATGTCAGCTCAAGTCCGACTTAAAACGTAATATCATGGCAAAAATGCGGTGTCTCCGGAAAATCATCGTGTCGCCCCCGCCGGGATCAGCAGCTTTTGCCCGGGGACCAACTCGCCCCCCCGCAGCACCCGGTCCTGATTGGCTTGATAGATTTCCACCCATCGGGCGTCGCTGCCGAAGAGCTTTTTCGCGATTTCCCGAAGCGTTTCCCCGCGCTGGACCACATAGATGCGGCTTTGGCGCGCGGGGGTCCCGGAGGACGCGGGTTGCGTCAAAAGTCGATCCTCCAGCGCCTGGACCTGTTTTCTCGAAGCGTCGGCGGAGTGCTTGGCTTTACGCGCCTCTTCGCGAACCCGTTCCATTTCCTCGCGCATCCGATCGAGCACCGAAGAGGCCGCGTCTCCGGATGTGACGGGTAAGGGGGTCACGGGCGCAATGCCGAGGACCTGAGGGATCCCGGTCGCCTTCGCCGTCCATCCGAGCCCGGCCGGTCCCGACGCCAGAATACGATAGCTCCCCCGCAGGGTTTCCACCGGCAACGGCGTGCTTTCCCCAAGCCGCGTTCGGAAGCGTCCGTTTTCAACGCGTACGTAGCGGGCGGACTCCCAAACCGGTTTTTCTCCCGAAATTCCAGGATAAATCCGAAAATTCATCAGGAAGGTTCCCGACTTGGGGACTCCCGAGGCATCCATGAGCGTCCCTTCGAACTCGATGCTCGGCTTATCCGAACTCCGGGCGGGAGCGGCTTTCGATGCCGAAGAGGCGGTCGATTTCACGGAACCGCCGCGAACCACCATCGGCGCGTTGACCTGGCGACTGATCCAATCGGCCCCGGTCGGCGCCGCGGCGTTGACGGTGAACCCGGCGGCGAGCGCCGCGTCTGGAATCGGTTTCTGTGCTCCCAGCGTCATCCGATAGCGTCCTTCCCGCGCGCGGACGAACACCGTTTCGCGCCAGGACTCCGCCCCCGATCCGATTTGGAAGTTGAGGAGGAAGGTTCCGGTCTTCGGCGTTCCGGAGGCGTCGGTCAAGGTCCCTTCGTAGAGGATCAGGGCCCCCGCCCGCGCCGCCGCCGGAAGGGCGGCGATCAGCGCCGTCAGAAGCAGCCGCATCGCTAGGGTGTCTCGTTTCATGTCAGTCCCTCAATTGTCGCACTTCAAAGGCCGCGAGTGGAATGCGGGAGAAGCGCCCGCTCCCGTCGCGTCCTATCCAGGCGTTCGCCCCTTGGATCGTGAACGCCGAAAGCGGCGCCGATCCCGCATCGAGCCCGGGAGCAAGCAGTTCCTCGATGGCTTTCAGATCCCGATCGAGCCGATGCTTGTAGACCCTTCGCGTCTGTGCGTCGGCGGACCAGAAGAAGTTTTCATCCTTGTAGATCGACGAAGGGGACCGGGCCGGGGCCGCGTAGCTCTCCAAAACCGCCAGGTCGGCGTCCACGCCGTGACGGTAGAAGCGCTTTGTCGCGGCGTCGCTGGACCAAAGATATCGTCCGTCGAAGAAAAGCCCGGACGGTTTTGCCCCCGGACTCTTCCGGGCGGCGATCAGCGAAAGGGTCTCGTCGAGCTTGCGTTCCTGAATCTCCCCTTTCCAGGAATCGCAGACCCAGAGGCGGTCTCCGGACACCGCGAGTCCCGTGATGTGCGTGTCCGGCAGGCTCACGGAGCGAACCGGTTCGAGCCGATCTCCGGCGAGTTTATACTGGGTCACGGTTTGCGCGACCCAGTCCGCCGTCCAGAGCTCCGGACCGTTCCATACCAGCGAGGTCGGGTTCTTTTGAGCGACCGGGAAGTCCCGCACGCTAATCGGCGCGCGTTTCGCCGCGAACAGAGCGGCGCCCAGAACGACGGCTCCGAGCGCGCCGAAAAAAGCCCAGGCGACGGCCGAGGTCTCAGGATCGGTCCTGCGCAAAACGGGAAGTCCGGCCTCCCGGACGGAAACCGGCGCCGTTGAGGAAGGGCCGCGCACCTGCGCCTCGAGCCGCTTCCCTAAAACGCCGACGGGGTCGGCCGCGCGCTCTCCTCGGAGCACGCGCTCCACGGTGTTGACGAGTTCCTGATTGCTGAACGGCTTCGCGAGGTAGTGGCTCGCGCCGAGCTGCATGACCTCCACCGCGGACTCCAGGCTCCCATAGCCGGTGACCATCACGACGGGCGTTTCCTTGTCGTTTTCCCTCAGTTTCTTGAGGATTTGCACGCCGTCCATTCCCGGCAATCTCATGTCGAGCAGGACGATGTCGGCCCCCTCGGAGTGAAGGAATTTCAGGGCGGTGGGGCCGTCGCCGGCCTCGTACACCTGATGTCCCCCGCGACTGAGCACATTGCCCAGCGCCATGCGCATGTCGCTTTCGTCGTCCACCACTAAGATGCGTGCCATGTCACCCTCTCTTGCCCGCGGGCAGCGTAATCGCCGCCGCGCTTCCTTCGCCGACTTCGCTTCTGAACTCGAAGCTCCCGCCGTGAGCCGTGGCGATGCGCTTGGCGATCGCGACTCCGAGCCCTACGCCTCCGGCCTTGGTCGTGAAGAAGGGGACGCCCACTTCCTTGGCGTGTTCGGGGGGCAAACCGCCTCCCTCGTCGAGCACTTCCACACGGACCTTCTTTTTTCCGGGAGCCGATGCCCGGACGCGCAGCGTTCCACCCTCGGGCGTCGCCTCGATCCCGTTGATCATGAGATGCAGCAGCGCTTCCCGGAGTTTGGCAGGGTCCCCCGTCAATTCGGGGAGATTTTCATCGACTTCGATGGAAACGCCGACCCCTAGATCCTCGCAGCGCTTCGCGATCGCCGCCCGCGCCTCTTCGATCCATTCCGACACGACGACGCGCTCCTCTTCGAGGACGAGCGGACGCGTATACTCCACCAGCTGTTCGAGACGCTCGTGCAGATTCTCGATCGCCCGGAGAATCGCTTCCATCGCCCCCCTCTCCCGCGGACGCAGCCAGCGTCCTGAGAGACGGTCCTCGGCCAAACTCTTGATGATCCCCAGGGGATTGCGGATTTGATGCGCGACCCCGAAGACGAGATCCTTGAGCTCGGTTTCGAAGGCCACTTGCGGCAGTCGGCCGCTTTCCGCCTCGGGTTTGAGGCCTTCGACGAGACGGTTGCGAAGTTCCGAGAGCTCCGCTTCGCGGCGTCGCAATTCGGCCTCGCGGCGAGTCGCCTTCTCCTCCGCGCGAGCCGTTTCCTGCTCGCGGCTCTCGAGTTCCCGCTCTTTTTGCGCGAATCGTTCGGCGATCTCGTGGCTCACATCCTCTTCACGCGCGGCGACGCCGCGCTCGCGTGCTTCCAGCGCGGCTTCCCGCCGCCGCACCCGTTCGCGTTCGCTTTCAAGCTCGGCCTGCAGTTCTTCACCGCGAGAGCGCAAGGACTCTTCGAGGCGATCCGCGGCGCGGCGCTCCAGCTCCTCGCGCTTCGCTTCGATTTCCGCCTGCAGACGCTCCCGGTCCGCGGTGAGGATTCGCCGGTTTTCCTCGGCAACGGCGGTTTCCCGGGAGGCGAGCGTCTCGCGCATTTCCCGCTCCAGCTCCCGCTTACGTTCCACGCTCCGTTCCTCGTCGGCCCGGCGCTGTTCGCGCAGCAAAGAGCGCTCCTCTTCCAGCCGGATTTCGAGGTCCTTCTCCATCGCGTTGCGCTGCTCCTGCGCTTCGGCCTCGAGCGATTCGCGGCGCTTGCGAACCTGAGATTCAAGCGCCTCGGCGTGCCGCGCGAGTTCCTCTTCCTTTTCCGCCATACGGCGGCGCATCGCTTCGTCGCGTTCCCGAAGTTCGGTTTCGTAGCGCACCCGCTCTTCCCGGCTCACGCGGCGCCGGAGCGCTTCCTCACGGCGTTCGAATTCTTTGCGAAGAGCCGCGCGTTCGAGCTCCAGGCGCTCCTCCCGCCGCTGCAGTTCCTCATCGAGAGCCTTCTGCATCTCTTCGGAGGAGGACTTGAGCCCCGTTCGATTCCGTTCCTGCGCTGCGGCCACTTGGAGCAGGAGTTCCTTTTCCCGCTCCTTCCAGGACTCCTGCATGCGCTCTCCTTCGGCGAGGTGCTCCCGCTGCAGTCCCGTTTCCCGTTCCCGGAAATCGCGTTCCAGTTCCGCTTTGCGCGCGTCCAGCGCCGCGCGGGCGCGATTGAGTTCCTCGCGTTCCTTCGCGGAGGCGGCCCGCAGTTCACTTCGCTCCACTTCGAATTCCCGTTCGCGTTTCGCCATCTGCTCTCGGAGCGCGGATTCCTTTTTGGAGAAGTCCTCGCGGAGTTCCGCTTCCCGTTCCTTGAGCCGCGCGCGGGCCTCCTCGAGTTCCCGGTCGACCGCGACCTTCGCTTCGCTCCATTCCGCGCGGAGGGCTTCCCGCGCTTTCTCGTGGCGCGCGGCCCCTTCCGCCTCGGCCGCGTCGAAGGCTTTGCGCATTTGAGCCTCGCGTTCGAGCATCGACTTCTCGAGCGCGGATTCTTTGTCGCGGAAGCTGCGCAGCAATTCGTTCTTGGCGCGCTCCAAATCCCGTCCTGATTTCTGCAGCGCGGCTTCGCGTTCCGCCGCGGCGCGATCCAGTTCGGCTTGTCGTTCGCGAAACACGCCTTCAAGCTCCTCGCGCCGCCGTTCGAGATCCGCGTCCAGCCCCGCGCGTTCCGATTCGAGCGCCTGAAGCTTTTCCTCGTATTCCCTGCGGCGCTTCTCGAGTTCCGCCCCCGCCTCCGCGCGCTCGCGCTCGGCGGCTTCCCGAAACTCCTCCTCGCGAGACGCCAGTTCCCGACGCAGCGCGTCCGCTTCCTTCGCCGCCGCTTTTTTGATCTCGGCTTCCCGGCGCGCGAGCGTGTCGCTAAGCCGCTGCCGCGCCGCGTCGAATTCCAAGCGCTTGCGTTCCGTCTCCTCCTGGCGCCTGCGGTCCTCGGACTCCAGTTTCCGCTTCTCCTCCTCCAAAGCGGCCTGCTCGGCTTTGACGGACTCCAGGAGTTCCGCTTCGCGCCGTGAAAGCGACGCGCGCTGCTCCTGTTCGCGCCGCTCTGCGACGGCTTCCAGTTCGCGTTCCTTCTCTTCCATCGCGCGGGCCCGTTCTTCGAACTCGCGTTCGTATTCCCGGAGCCGTCCCGCCATTTCCGCCTTGGATTCGGCCAGTTCCCGCTCGCCCTGTTCCTTCCTCCGGGCCGCCTCTTCCTGGATCTCGCGCCGCTCCCGCTGCAGCCGCTGGTTTTGTTCGGCCTCTCGCTGCGCCGCCGCGGAGCGAAGTTCGTCCTCGCGGGCCGCCGCCGCTTTTTCGAGTTCGTCTTTGCGCTGAATCAAACGCCGCTCTTCGGCGGCCTGGCTTTCGCTGAGCGCCCGTTCGCGCTTGTGCAGTTCTTCGAGGCGCCTCTCGTGCTCCTTTTTGAGACCCGCTTCGCGCTTTTCGAATTCATCCCGACGCCGGGCGAATTCCGCTTCGAGAGCGGCTTTCTGGGCCGCAATCCCTTCCGCGAGCGCTTTCCGCTCGCGGTCGAATTGCTCCTTCGCCGCGGCCTCGCGCTTCGCCGCCAGATCGCGCAGTTCGGCTTCCTTTTGGGCGAGAACTTTCTCGATTTCCTCAGCCCGCTCCTGCGAGCGCTCCGTCAACGCGGCGAGAGCCTCGTCGAGTTCGCGTCGTTTCGCGGCGTATTCCGCTTTCTCGCGTTCGGAGGCCGCGTGAATATCCCGTTCATAGCCTTCGAGTTCCGACCGGCGGATCTCGAGGGTGTTTTCGCGGGCTTCGATTTCCTGGCGCAGCTTGCTTTCGAGATCCCCCGCGAACGCCTGCGCGTCCGCGCGGAGACGGTTCTCAAGATCCTCAAGCTGTTTCTGCCGCTCGTTGATCTCCCGTTCCTTGGCCTCTTGCCCGGCTTGCAGCCGCCGCCTTTCCGCCGCGAATGAGGCGCGCAGTTCCTCTTCCCTCGCGGCCAGAGCCGCGCGGGCGTCTTCGCGTCTCTTCTCGAATTCGCGTTCGAGCGCGGCTTCGTTCTGCTTGCCTTCCTTCTCGGCTTCAAGGCGCAGGGTCTCGATCTGCCGCCTCTTCTGAGCGTACTCCTCTTCCAGCTTGACCCGTTCCCGTTCGAGCGATTCCTCGCGTTCCCTCAGCGCCGCCTCCAGCGCCTGCTGGTGCTGGGCGAAGGCATTCTGCTGTTCGATGCGCTCGGCTTCGATCTCCTGGGCGCGGCGCTCGAGGCGCTCGTTGTGCTGCAGCCGTTCCCGAACGGCGGCCTGCTCCCGCTTGCGGAATTCCGCTTCCAGTTCGGTCATGCGCAACGTGCGCGCCTTCTCGAATTCGACCGACTTGTCCTCGGTTTCTTTTCGCAGTTCCAGCCGAGCGGATTCGAGATCCTTCTCTTTACGTTCGAACTCCAAGCGCAGCGCCGCCGCTTCCTTCTCGCGGGCCAATTCCAGCTTCCGGCGGCTTTCCTCTTCCCAGCGCGCCTCGCGTTCATTCATGCGTTCGGTGAACGAGCGCAGTTCTGCGGCGAGCCGTTCCTCCGCCTCTCGCTGGGCGAGTTCCTGGCGGTGCTCCCATTGGCTCTTCAATTCGCGTTCGAGCTGCAGGTAGTTCTTTTGGAGCGCCTCCTCTCTCTCCCTATAAATGGCGTCCAGCGCCGCGCGCTCGCGCTTCTCTTTTTCCACGGCGGCGACGACGATTTCCTGTTCGCGCCGGCGGAATTCCGCGACGAGCTTCTCTTCCCGGCTCTTTCCCTCCGCTTCGACGGCTTCGCGCCGAACGTCGACATCGGCGAGACGGCCCTCGAGTTCCTTGGCCTGTTTCGCCAGGGCGCTCTGATGCTCGCTCTGGAGCCTCGCGCGTTCCTTCGCGAGTTCCCGGCGATGATGGTCGAGCCAAACCTCGTTTTGCTTCTTCAACTCCTCGCGGGCCTGCGCCAGCTTCAGGTTGTAATCGGCCTCGAGCTTTTCCGAACGGGTCTTGAGTTCGCTCTCCCGAGCGGAGATCGTCTCGAGCATCTCTCCGCGGACGCGTTCGGTTTCGTAGCGCAGACGCGCCCGATAGGATTCTCGCTCTTCATCGACCTGCGCGATCAACTCGGCCTCGCGCTCTTTCCACTGTTTCTCGAGTCCCTGTTCCGCCGCGAGGAACGCCTGGTCCAGTCTCGCTTCCTTTTCCCGCATCTTGCGGCGGAATTGGGCCTGCAGTTTGTCCAGATCAAGCCGCTTTTTCTCGAATTCTTCATCCAGAGACTGGCGCTTGGACTCCAGTGACGCTCGGTGCGCGAGCGCCGCTTCCTGAGTGGTTTGCCGCGCGTTGCGTTCGATTTCGTCTTCGAGCTCCTTGCGGCGGCGATTCAATTGCGCGTGGGCTTCCTCTTCAAGAAGCTGATGCTTGTGCGCCCAATCGTCCTTGAGCTGCTTTTCCAAGCTGATGTAGTTGGCGTGCAGCGTCTCTTCCCGGTCCCGGTACAATTCGTCGAGGGCCTGGCGGTCTCGGATGCCGAGGGCCTGCTGCTCCTCGATGAAGCGCTTCTCCTTCACGCGCCACTCTTCGGACAGCTCTTCCTCGCGCTTGCGGTAGCGGCTCTCGAGCGCCTCGCGCCGCTGGGCGAGCTGCGCTTCGCGCTGCGCGTGTTCGTTGTTCAGGGTTTCCTGATGCGCGTGCGCTTGGGCGCGGGCTTGCTCTCCCTCGCGTACCAGCATGCGGCGCTGACGTTCCAGCCAGGTCTGCTTTTCTTCTTCGAGCGCGGCTCGGTGCTCATTCTTGAGCGCTTCGAGTCGGCTGTCCACGACGGCTTCCTGTTCGGCGAGCGCCTTCGCGTGAAGCTCCCGTTCCTTTTGGTGTTCGGCCTCCAACGCCTGGATCGTTCGCGAGAAGCCCTTCGCCTGCTCCTCGAGCGCGTCCTGATGCCGGGCGAGATACTCGTTTTCCTTTTCCGTCCAGAGACGTTGGAGGCGGGCCTCCATTTGGATGTACTTCTCTTCCCGGACTCTTTCGCGTTCCTTTTGGTTTTTCTGCAGAGAGACCCGCTCCGCCTCCCAACCGCGTTCGCGGCCCTGAAGTTCTTCCCACAGGGCGGTTTTCTCCGTCTTCAGCCTTTCGAACTCCTCCCGGACTCGCTGGAGCTCCAGGTCCTTGGCGGCGAAATTCTGTTCCTGCGTGATCAGTTCGCTCTGATGCCCTTCGCGAAGTTTCTTGACCCGGAGCTTCCACTCGGCTTCGCGGCCTTCGTGATGCGCCTCGAGCGCGCGGGCCTGTTGGGCCGTCCGGCGCGCGTGCGTTTCCTTCAGCGCCCGGATTTCCGCCGAATGCTTGTCGGCGCTTTCCGCCTCGCGGGTTTCATAGCGGTCGCGCAGCTGCGCTTCGAGCCGTTCGAAATCCGTCTTGAGGTTTTCCGCCTTTCGGAACAGTTCCTCTTCCTGCTCCTGACGCCGGCGGTCGAAAGCCTCCTTTGTCTTTTCGGATTCGATCTTGGCCGCGCGGCGCTCCTGTTCAAGCGCGATTTCGTAGCGGCGGATCAACTCCTGTTCGCGCAGATGCCATTGCTTGTCGAGGTTTTTTTCCTTTTGGATGAACTCGGCGACAAGGCCGCCCTTCCAGTCCCGGAATTGTTCCTCGGCGGTTCGCATGTTCTTGTCGAGTTGTGCGGCGCGCGCGGCGAATTCCTCTTCCACCGCCCGGGTTTTGTTCTCGTATTCGGCTTGCAGAGAGTCGCGTTCACCCGTAACCGCCTTTTCCTGCTCTTCGAGGAGCTCCATCTTGCGGCGGGTCCAGTCGTCCCGAAGCCGATTTTCCTTCTGAACGAACTCTTCCTGCAGCGAGAGTTGGCGTTTTTGAAAGGCGGCTTCCAACCCGGACTCGCGTTCTTGAACCCGCGTTTCGAGATCGGCGGATTTGGAATCGAATTCCGCCTGGAGGTCGTTGCGAACGCGGACGGCCTCGCGCTCGATGCCGCGCTCCCTCCGTTCGAGCTCTTGCGCCCGAGCCTGGTATTCCTCTTCAAGCGCCCGGCCCTTTTGTTCGACTTGGGTGCGGACCGCGTGCTTTTCCTTTTCGATTTCCCGTTCGAAGCGCTCAAGCAGTTCCCCTTCGCGCCGTTCGACGCGGGCGTTGAGCGTCTTCTCCATCTGCGCGTAGCGCTTCTCGACGTCTTTGACCTTGGTTTGGAATTCCGCATCGAGCTCCGCCCGGCGGCGTTCGATTTGAGCGTCGAGTTCCTTCGTGCGGTCGGCCAGGGCCCGGGCCCTCTCGTCGAACTGGTTCTGGACGGCTTGGTCGAGCTTGGTTCGCGCTTCCTTCGTCCGCTTCCAGAGCCCGTTTTCAAGGTCGGCCCACGACGCCTGAAGTTCGGCTTCGCGCTTGGCGTATTTATCCTGAAGGGCCATCTCGCGGGAACTGAATTCCCGCACGAGCGCCTCCTCTCGCGCCTTAAGCTTCAATTCCGACTCTTGGGCGGTCGCGGCCAGGACGCGCTGGAACTCCTCGTTTTTGCGCTTGAGGTCGAGGATCTCGGTTTCTTTGAGCTCGAGTTCCGCCTCGCGGCTCTTGACGGTGTTGAGGATCTCTTTGTCGCGCTGCTCGCGCATCCGGCGGACGGTCTCCGAATCGCGGTGGAAGCGTTCGACCAGCGCGGCCTTCTCCCGTTGGGAGGCCATCAACTGAGCGTCGCGTTCTTCCAAAGTGCGCCTCGCTTCCAGCCATTGCTTCTCTTTGGCGGAGGCGGAGCCCTTCCAGCGTTCGACTTCGGCACCGACTCCGGCGAGGGCCTCTTCCAAGCTGCGCTGCGCGGCCAGCACTTTCTCGCGTTCCTCTTCCCGTACTTCCAGACGAATGCGGTCGCGGAAACGCTGCTCTTCGCCGGCTTTGCGCGAACGCTCCTCCTCCCAGCGTTCCCCTTCCTTGCGCCAGGAGTCGATTTGAAGCTTGAGTTCGGAGTTTTCGGAGCGGAGAGATTTCCCTTCGTTGCGGGCTTCCTGGAGTTGGCCCTTGAGGGTGACATGGAGGTCCTGGAGGTCGCGGATCGTGGCCACGGCCCCCCGCAGCGCGAGGCGCGCCGCGTCAAGATCGTTGATCTCTTTGTATTGTTCGTCGTCGAATGGGTTCATGCGGTCCTCTTCATGTCGGTTCTCCAGGTTGCGGCCCCCCACGATGGGGCCTTGTGCGGCGTCTCTCTCACTCGTTAGTTTAGGTCCGAACGTCCAAATGGCAATACCGCAAGGCGCGCTTTCGCGCGCCGCGCGACTCGGCGGGGACTGCACTAAGGAAGGATAGGGTGAGGAAATTACGGATGTATTGCCGAATTTGGCCCCGGGAAAAGAACGGAAACGAGGGTTCCCCCCTCATCGGGGCAGGAAAAGTCCAAAACGGCGCCGTGTTCGGCGAGGACCCGGTTGGCGAGATACAGTCCGAGGCCCGTGCCGTCCTCCTTGGTGGTGAAGAAGGCCGTTCCTGCCTTGGCCAGCACCGATTCGGGCATGCCGGGGCCCGTATCGCAGACGGTCAAGAGGGCCCCGCCGTCCTCGAGGGCCTTAGTGACGACGGTCAAGGTCCCTCCCTCCGGCATCGCTTCGACCGCGTTGACGAGAATGTTGTGCAGCACCGAGCGAAGCGAGTTCGCGTCCATCAAAAGCGGCGGCAATTTCGGCAGATTCGAAATCAGCAGAATTCCTTGCTTCTGGCACAATTTTTCGATCCAGCAAAGAACGGATTGCACGACCGCCGTGAGCGAATCCTCCCTCAAGCGGGATTTCCCCGATTTAGCGAACTCCAGAAGCGCGAGTACGGAAGAGGATGCCTGATGCGCGTTGCGCAGGATCATCGAAAGATCATCGCGTTCCCGCGAACCCTCCGCCGAATCCTCGAGCGCCAATTCGGCGGTACTGGAAATCACGTGGAGCGGCGTGCGCATTTCATGCGCGAACGCGGCGGTGATTCGTCCGACGCTGCTGAAGCGTTCCATGCGGACGAGGGCTTCCCGCAGGGATCGTTCTCCGGGGGCTTTCTCGAAGTCGCTTTGAACCGGCGCGAAGCGAACGATAAATCCGCGTGGGGGGTCCTCCCCCAAGCGGTTCACTGACAGCGACGCGGGATTTACCCCTCCGTCGGCGTGGACCAGGCGAACTTCGAAATTGCGGACGGCCCCTCGCTGGCGAGTCGCCTCGAAGACGTTTTCGCAATCCGTCGGGTCGTGGAAAAACGATTGGAGCGGTTTCCCTTCGGCTTCGCAAGCGGGCGTTCCGAGCAAGGATCGGCAGCCGCGGGACCAGAACGCGACGCGGCGCTGCGCGTCGAGTCCGGCGACCGCCTCATCGGTATCGATGAAGGCGGAGCGGAACATCAGTTCCGACAATTCATCTCGCATTTGTCTCAATATACGAAATCCCGAGGAGCGCGCCTATTGCGGGGAGGCCGTATATCCTCTACAATGAAGGACACGCGATGCCCAAACCCGACGCGACGGCCGCTGCGCCGAAGATTACCGAAGTTTCCAACGGTCTGTTCAAGGTTAAATCCACCAGCCCGAAGGGAATGTTTCGTTTCGGCTTGGGGAAAAAGCACGCGCAGGCCAATTCGCTCTTCTTCGAAATCAACGGCAAGCGCCGTTTCGAAGTGGGCAACGACTGCGACACCTGCCATTTCTGGTTCAAATGCCTCCAAGAGCCTAAGGCCTTCGCGGAGAAAAAGATCGTCAATCTTCCCAAGGCCGTCTCCATTCCCCGCCCGTTGGACCGCAAACTGGTGCGGGAGTTGGGACCGTTGATCGAACTCCAGGAAAAGGGCGAGTACTACATTTTCAACACCCGGCTGAACCTGACCGGGCCTTACGGCTCCGATGATGAGGAGTCCTATTTTTACAACTCGGAGTTCATGGAGATCTGGGACATCGAAGACCCGGCCTCCGAGGACCTTCTTTCCGGCTGGGAGCACTACGAAGGGAAGACCCCCCGCGTTTTCCGCCACGCTAACGGTCTGCTCGAAAAGCAATTCGATTTCGTTGTTCCGCTGGTGCCTGCCGTTAAGCTGAAGCAGGAAAACATCCGTCTCTATCAGCAAATGATTCAGAGCGGGGACCGTCCGCGCGTGCTTTTACTGGGGATGCTGCACCGGGCCGTTCCGGAAAGCGTCTCTTCCGGGCAGTCCAAGAATCTTCATTCCTTCTTCGCGTCCTTCGTGCTCGACGGTCATCACAAGCTCGCCGCCTACCGGCGCGCCGGCGTTCCCGTGAACGCCTTGGTGATTCTCTCGCAAAAAGCGTCGAAGTATTTCCTCGTCGACGGCGAGGAATCCCCTCCCCGCGCCCGTTTCGAGGCCCGCCTCGGAACCCTTGCCGAAGAGAACGCGGCTTAGGCCTTAAGGCCTAAATAAGGCCGGGTCGTTCGCGACTGGCGGCCTAGGTCCTCCCGGATCACCTTATTGGAGATGAGGTGGTGGGAACCGATTTCGCGGCAGGGATTGCGCGTCGCCGTTTTCGCGGCGAGCTTCGCTCTCTCCCCCCTGCACGCCGCCGAAACAGAGAATCCCGAGACCCTGCGCGACGCGGTCGCCGCGCTCCCCGTCTCCGCCGCTCCGGCGATCGCGTTTGCGTCGCGCGCGCCGCTGCCTCCGAAGCCTCCGCTCAGTCCCGAGTCGGCGATCCGCCTCGCACTGGACGAAGTGTGGAGCCGTTTTCGCGAAGCCCTTAGTCCCCGGGGCAAGGATCAAAAGCCCGCGCCCATCATCTTGGCGATCCAGGACGCCCGGGCCGGGTTTACGGCGGTCGAACCCCGCATCGACGCCGAGCTCCGCGGGGAAGAGGAAAAAGCCCCCTTGATCAGGATCCTGACCCGATATCGCCGGCTGCTCGACATCATCGAGCCCAGCGCCGCATCCGCCGAAGGTTCCCGCGCGGAGCGGTTGACGCTGATCCTCCGCCTCCTCGACGGCTTGGGCAAATCGGAGGAACGCCGCTTGGCCGCCTTCGCGAAACAAGTGCGGGATCTGGATCGGGCCCGGGCCGGCGATCCCGCCGTGTTGTTGGAACTCTTCGAAGGCGGAACGGGCGGCGCGCCGGTGTCGATGAATTTCCCCGCGGTGGACGCCCGCGGATTGAGTTCCGTCGGAAAGATCGTTCCGGACACCTATCCCCGTCCCGGGGTCGGAGTCAGCGTGGAAGGCGCGGCGGTTCCGAGTCCCTCGGAAGCGGCGGATTTGTTCGCGAGGGCCGCCGCCCCCGAGACTGGGGATGAACCGGATCTTTGGGAACGCCTCGCCGAATCCGTGAAGGCGGGCGCGGAGCCGTTCGCGAATATGACGTCCGTCGGCCGTCGGCTTTCGTTCGAAGCGCAGCGCCAGGCCGCGCGCGGCGAACTGCTCTTCGCCGGAAACGCGGCGTTGGCGGCTTCCGGGGAGAAGGCTCCGGGCACGCTCGATGCGGTCGACGCCGCCATGTCCTTGCTCAAGCGCCGGATTCTCTACAAGCACAAACTGGACGGGGCTCCGAAAGACGCCGCGGAGCGCCTTGAGCGCAGTCGAGTCCTGCGCGAGGAATCGCCCGAAGCGGCGCTCTATTTCGCCCGCCGCGGACTCTATCAGATGTTCGTCCATAAGGGGTTGGCCTCGGATTCCGTCGCGATGGGAACCCACTTCTCGTCCTGGGAATTGGGGTTGGACGGGGGCAAGGAGACCGGGGCGGTTCTGACCCGTATTGAGGAGGCGGGCGCGGGCTTTACCGGATTGAAGCGCGAGTACGAAGACGGCTCGACGCGTTTCGAGGCCGTGGCCGGGGGGAAAGCGCTTTCCATCGTGACCGCGCCCGGCGAGGGCGTCGAAATGCGCTCCTTGGTTGAAATGGACGCCGAAGGCAAGCCCTCGAAAGAGAGGACCACGGTCTTCACGCTGGAACGGCGCCGCAAGGTGCGCGAGTCCCTGCGGGACTACTCTCAGGCGCTGCTGCGGATGACCGAATACAAGGACGACGGGGTCGCCGTGAAGTGGATCCAAACCTGGAATACCGTCACCGGCGCCCGGATTTTCGAGGATCGCGAGGCCGGAACCCGCATCGCTTCGGACAAAGACGGCAAGAACGCGGTCGTCGTTCCCATCGGACGGGAGTCCGGCGCGTGGAGGCAGGAGGGGCGCGTCGACGATAAGGGCCGCTTCGTGATCGAGCGCTTGATTCAAAAGGACGGCGTTAAAATCGACTTTCTCAGCGAGCACGTAATGCGCGTCGAGAAGAACGGGCAGTCCCAGGGACTCGAGGTTCGCCTCGACGATCTTCATGCCGGCGTGAAGGGGCGGGAACGGGAGCGGCTGTCGAAAAAGATCGCCCAAGAGATCATCGCGGCGTTCGGCTGGGAAGACAAAGACGAGTGGCGATCCCGGCCTCTTCATAACTACCTGTTCGATACCTGGACGAAAGACAAGCGCAACCTTTCGCTGCGCATGTCCGTGGACGCGCGCGGCGATTTTCAGCTCGTCTACTCGTACGCGGACGGGACGAAGCGCATCGAGCAATCCAAGTACGCGTGGGCTACGCCGATTTATTCGTCGGAGTACAAGAATAAGCCCCGGAGCCTGATGGTTCTTCGGCCGACGCATACCGACCGTCAAGGGCGCGGGACGCTCGACCCGCGCCGCTGGCGCGAATACCTGTCCAACGGCGGCTACAATCATTTCCATTCGCAATTCGGAACCGAGGACTCCGGCTGGTTTTCGAACGCGAAGTCCGTCGAATACCCCTCCGTCCACCGCTACGCCTGGTCCGGCGATTTCGACAACGGCGGCTGGACGCATCGCGCGAAAAGGGAGTTCCCGAAAATCGAAACGGAGGCTCCCGGAACGTCCACCTTCGGCATCATCGGAGGCGCGATTCACGACACGCCGGTCGTCGGGCATGTCCTCAAGGGCGGCGAGTGGGTCGGGAAATCGCTTTATACCGGGTTGGTCGCGGCGCCCCCCACCATCATTTACGCGATCACGGGGGACACGGATTACGGGGTCGAGATGTCCGGAAGTTGGACGAAGAACCCCGCGATGAATCTTCTCGTTTCGGACGAAGAGCATCTGGCGAAGATGGACGGCGACATGTGGTTCGTCGTCCTCGTTTCGGCGCGCGAAAATCGCGAGAAGGATCTCGCGGGCATGGGCTATACCGACGCATTGACGGATTGGCAGGAAAAGCAAAAGTTGATGAACCAGTGGCGCGGCGACGAGTACGCCTCTCGAGCGGAATGCGAAAAGTTCCACTCCTCGAAAGTCTGCGACCGCTACATGTACAGCATTGAAGAGCGCATGCGCGCGGTGCGCGGCTACGGCGCGCTCACCTGGGGCGACCGCGTGATCGAAGGCGCTCAAGATAAGGAAGGCGCCGCTTTTTACGCGCAGAACGCCGCGGGTTGGGGTCTCAAGGTCTTTGAGAACGTCGGCGAAACGATGTTCAACCCGGTCATCTGGGCGACGTTCGGAGTCGGTAAAGGCGTCCAGGCGCTTACGGCGCTGCGTGCGGCGGGGACAGGAGCGCGCTTTCTTCCCGCAGCGGCCGTGCCCGCCGCGCTTTCCACCGCCCGGGTCACGCATACCGTGCTGGCGAGCACGCTGTACGCGACCTGGGGAGTGTCCGGCATCGACAACCTCGGCCAAACCATCGTCGCGATCAAGGACGGGGACAACGAGAAGGCGTGGAAGAAGGCCGCCGATTTCAGCACCGACTTGTTCTTCGTCTGGATGATGGCGCGCGAGGCGCGCAGTCAGAAGGCCAAGGGACAAGCGGGTGAAGCGCTGCTGCAGGAGAAGACCCTCCTGTCCAAGGAGCTCAAGGCCGCCGAAAGCGCCGTGCGCGCGAAGAAGACCCGCGTTCGTCCCGCGATGCCGGAGACGGCGGCGCCCGAAGCGCCGCGGCTGTTATTTTCCGAAGGGAGGACCGCGCCGACGCGCGGAAAGGGCGCGCCCGCCGTGGAAATCCGGTCCCAGCCCTCCCGTCCCGGGCAGGGGTTGGTGGATACGGCCCCCCGCGCCCGGACGATTACACTCGCCGAGGGGCGCGTTCGCTCGGGGGTGGAAATGGGACCGCGCGGCGAGCCGACCGCGCTCGTTCAAGGCAATCTTGCCTTGAAGCCTCGGGTCGCCGCCGAAGCGCGCCCGCTGCAAGTCGTGGACGCGCGCCCTTCCTCGAAGCCTTCGGCCCGTCCCGAAGCGCGCGTCATCAATTTCGCGGAGGCGAAAGCGAAGCTGGGCGCCGAATCCCGGCCCGCCGCGCGTCCCGTCGAGATTGCCGACGGCCGGGCGAACGGCAAGACCGCAGCGAAGGCGGACTCACGAATCATTAACTTCGAAGAAGCCCGGGCCCGCCTGGCCGCCGAGACTCGCCCCGGCGCGCGGGGCGTGGAACTCGCCGAGGCGAAGGCCGTCGCGCAAGCCCCTGCGATCTCTAAGGGACGCGTCGCGCGTTTCTTCGAAGGGATTCTGGAGTCGAGGCAATCGACCGCGTTGCGCGAACGGGTCGCGAAGCTTTTTGAATCCAAGGCCGCCAAGGAAGCAAAGACGGAA
>PFUL01000129.1:63284-63601 GCA_002790095.1 Elusimicrobia bacterium CG_4_9_14_3_um_filter_62_55
GACGGAAGGACGCGCCCGGACGGTGGAGTTGGCGGACGCGAAGGCGAAGACGGGAGTCAAGACCGACGCGCGCAGCCGGACGGTAGAACTGGCGGACGCTAAGGCGAAGGCGCGAGTGGAAACCGAGGCTCGGTCCCGGACGGTGGAACTGGCGGACGCTAAGGCGAAGGCGCGAGTTGAAACCGAGGCGCGCAGCCGGACGGTGGAGTTGGCGGACGCTAAGACCGTCGCACAAGCCCCCGCGGTCTCTAAGGGACGCGTCGCGCGTTTCTTTGAAGGGATTCTGGAGTCGAGGCAATCGACCGCGTTGCGCGAAC
>PFUL01000134.1:0-257 GCA_002790095.1 Elusimicrobia bacterium CG_4_9_14_3_um_filter_62_55
TAAATCTTATTTTGATATTTTCTTATCTAATTTAAATAAAAAATCCATTGATGATCCCGATACTGAACATTTAGATAAAATAGTTAATATCATCTCTAATATTCATCAAGTAAAACCTGACCCAAATTTAGATTATTCACTTTTATATAAAGATGGGCTTAGGAGTCTTCTTACCAACTCTGAGATCACAACTTCTCTTTTGAGTGACTTTGATTCTGATCATCCTATCTTGAACATGGATAGTCAAAAAGAATATT
>PFUL01000134.1:345-8280 GCA_002790095.1 Elusimicrobia bacterium CG_4_9_14_3_um_filter_62_55
ATTTTTTGGAGAGAACGGGCCGCTTGCCGTCGCGCTGGATTTTCGCGTCGACCTTCAGCTTCGCGACGTCGGCGCCGTTGACGGTGACCGCGACGCCGTCCATCACCTTAAAGTTCGCGGCGTCCTCGCCCGTCACCGTAAACGACACCGGGATGTCGGTCAGTTGGATGACCGCGATCGGGAAATTGCCCTCGACGACGACCTCGATGAAGCCCTTGTAGGTCTTTCCCTTGCGCTCGGGCTTGGCGAGTTCGTACACCGCCATGAAGTTGTCCATCTCGCGGTCCATCGCCTTGGAAGCCTGCTCGCGGCCGTTTAAGTGCTGCATGTATTCTTCGAGCCCCCGAAAGCCCATCGCGCGCAAATCCTTCTCGACGGCCGCGTACACCTGGCGGGGGTTCCCCCCCGACAGATAGGCTTCCAACAAAGAACGGTTGTACATGTCCGCGAAGCGGCGGATCGGGGTGGACGGATGATCGTACTGCCCGGCCTCGAGGGCCAGGCCCTCATGACCTTCGCCGTCTTCCATCGCGTACTCGGCCGGGCGCCGCGTGCGCAGCGCGAGAATCTGAGCCGCCTCCCGGCCCTCGCGGGTCAAATCCTCGCGGCTGTTCAGTCGACGCAGGTAATCCCAAAGCGTTTCGTTCTTCGGCCACGGCACGCCTAAGCGGGAGAGCTCCTCGCGAAGGCGTTTGTTGACCGCCTCGGTTTGATGGGGGTGCACGCGGCTGATATGAGGAACCCCGTATTCCGTCTTGATCTTCTCCAGCACCGACGCGATGCCTCGGTTGCCGTAGACCTTCAGCTCCTCGATCAGTTTATGCGACTCGGAGAGAAGCGGGTCTTCCTCGACGACTCGGCTCGACCAGGTTCCGTCCGCGTTCGGACGGTGGGCGACTTCCTCGAATTCGAGCGCGAGCTTGCCGCGAACGGCGTCCTGCGTGTCGAGCTTGCGGGCCAGTTCCCGGGCGATCGCGACCTGTTCGGTATGACCGATGCCGTGTTCCGGATTTCCCTTCCATAACTCCACGGCCTGTTCGTAGGTGTAGCGGCCTTGAACCTCGACCAACCCGAACGAGACTTCGCTCTCATCGGGAAGAAATTCGCCGTCCCGAGTAAAGCGCATCTTCGTGATCATCGCGAGGCTCTTCTTGCCCGCGAGCAGACTCGACACGTATTTCGAGACGACCGGATGATTCATCGGGTATTCCCCAACGCCGTTCTTGTCGACCGAGTAGAAAGTGTTTCCGATCAGCGCCGCGGCGCGAAAGGCGGGGCTTCCGGGCGCGACATAGTGTCCCACATCGGCGGTCGCCAGATACCAGGTGTAGGATCCGTCCTCGTGCTTTTCGGCGTAAAACGCGTCGTCCAAATCTCCCGCGCCGATCGGGTCGATCGTCACGAACGCCTTATCGCTCATGTCCGAAACCTTGAGCTCGGGCGCCTCGGCGCTCATCTTCGCGGCGATGCGGTCGAAATCGGCCTTCGGGTCCTGCGTGCGTCCGACTTCCTCCGCTTGGCGGATCACCGCCTCGTCGAAATAGGCTCTCGCGCCGTGGCGCAAGGCGATTTCGCGCGCCGCGATTTCGGGCGTTAAATTTCGTCCCAAGTTCATCAACCCCGAAGCTCGGTAGCCCTTGCCGTCCGGGCTTACGAACGCCTGCACCAAATCCCCTTCCCGGGCCTCGCCGGAGAAGGGAAGCCGCGCATACAACGCCTTCGCCTTTTTGTTTTCGCTGAACAACGACTCGAGCGCGAGCCCTTCCCGCGTGTTGACGACCCGGCCGATCATCACATCCATCGGGTAGGCGCCGATCGACTCGATCGAAACGATGTCCCGGCCGAGGAAGCCCGCCTCGACGAGCGTGTTCGTCACGATTCCATCACCCAGGCCGTCGGGCACGCGAACCGCCTTCATAAACGGGCGGCCCCCGTTGTTAAAACTCGGCACAAGCACTTCGGTGCGGCCGTTGCGCCGGCGCAGCAGGAGGCGTTGGACGGAGTCGCCCTTCGCCTCGCGGCGCGAGCCTTCCCAAGAGGATTCCAACCCCTCCGGCAGCGCCTTCGCGCCTTGGGCGTAAAGGAACGCGTCTCCGCGCTCGACGGGACGCGGGCCGGTTTCGGTAAAGCGATCAAGCATCTCGACGGTCAACGCGCCCGTCGTCTCCGCCGCCGTTTCGGCGTTCGGTACGGATACGGCGCTCACTTTGATGCCGCCGCGCGTTTTGAGGAATTTGTCGGCGTCCTCCGCCGCTTCAACGGCGTCGGCGCCCGTCTCCAAGCGGAGGCGAACGACGGCCTCGTCTTTTCCCGACCCGCGCGACGGGGAACTCACGCGCGCCCGCCCGCTGAGCCGTCGGCCCAGGCTCTTCAACGACTTCTCGAACTGAGCCCGCTGTTCGGGCATCTTCATCGCCGCTGTGCGCCGCAGGAACAAAACGACTTCGCGAGAATCCGCGTCGAGGTCCACCGCCGCCGCGGTCGGCCCGAAGGCGTCTCGCACGCGCGAAACGACTTCAGCGCCCGAAGCCTCGGTCTGCACCAGCAAATCGACCGCGTAGTCCCGCGGGCCGCGGGCGCGATTGCCCGCCTGGATCGGATTCGCGTCGAGGACCCGCTCGCCGCCCTCTTCGAGTTCGCGGACCATGTCGCGCAGCGCGCGGTCGGCGCCGCGCCGATCCGCGTCCAAGGTGAAGCGGGCCTTCACCCGCACAGTACGCCGCAACGGCATTTCCGCTTCCGTTTTGCGCGCCGGCGCGGAGCTGCTCGCGCGAGCCAATGCGTCGAAATTCGTGGTCCGCCCGGAGGCCTTCGCGCGGCGGTACTCGCGCGCGGCCGCGGCGAGGCGTTTCCAGGCCTTGTCGCCGATATGTTCCACGAAATTCGCCGGTTCGCGGAACGGGTTGTGGACGGTCCACGCCCCCTTGGCCTCTTTAGGAGCGCGCGCCGCCCCGTTCTCGTCGAACGCCGCGTCGTGGATTCGGTCGATGAATCCATCAAAGTCGCCGCCGGACTGAAGGATCATCTGTTCGACGCCGACCCCGCTCGGGCCGCCCCGCCACACCTTGTAGGCGCCGACGACGCGCTTGAAAAACCGTTTCGCGAGCCGGATCGACCACAGCGCCCGTTCGACCGCCTCCGCGCCGCCGGCCGCGGCGACTTGCTCGATTTGGCGGGCGAAATACTCCGGGTACGGGTTTGTGTACTTCTCGCGATTGGTAAAGGTCACATCCGCGTCCAAAAGGCGGCGGTGATCGCCGTCAAAAACCTGAACGGGAAGCATGAACACCCCCTCGTCCACGGCGCGCGTCGCGGGATCGGCCAATTGCACGGTTCCGCCGACCTGAACTCGGAGGCCTTCCCCGTAGCCGAGCGCCGCAACCCGCTCCGAGACGGCCCGGCTTAAGGCATCGCGCAGCGCAGGCAAGCGGGCGCTCATTTCGGAATCGACCTTCGCCAGGCTCCAGGAGGCGGGAAGTTCCACCATCAAATCGTGATCAGGATTCTCGTCTTCGAAGGTTCCCCGAGAACTCGAGCCCCGCGAGACGACGCGGATCGTCTCCCCCGGGAACACTTCGGAAACGGCCCGCACGACGCCGTCTTGCAGCGCGGCGTCGTCTTGCTCCACTTTTCTTATGACCGCGCGGCTGACGCGCGGTGCCTCCTCCGCAAGGAGGTCCTCCGCGGAGACGGAGCCCGCGGGATTCAATCGTCCGGATTCCCAAGCGTCGAGATTGCGCTCGAGCATCGCCTCGAAACCGTCTCCGTCCGATTCCTCGGCCCCAAGCGCGTCGAATTGCTTGCGTCCGGCCTCGGCCTGTTGTTCGGAGGAAGCCTCTTCGGAGCCTTTGCCGGCCGCTTCGACCGCGCGTCCGATCGCGCTTAGCTTTTTGCGCAGCGCTTTCCGTTCGGGCGTGGACGGTCCGGAATTTTTCGGATCGGGGGCGTCCGCGCGGTTGACGCGGGCTGCGCCGATGGACGGGACCGCCGCGACGGTCGGGGGGGCGACGGCGCTCGGAAGCGCCAACCCCGGCGCGAGCGTCGGAAGACTGCCGAAGCCGTCGAGAGTCGGCGCGGTAAGTGAAATCCCGCCGGTCCCCAAAGCCGCGGCGGGAACGGCGAGAGGCCCGATCGCGGTGGGCGCCTGCACAGGAGCGGAAGCCGCGACGAAACGCCCCGCCGCGAACGCGGGCTCGGCCGCGAGCGAAGTTGTGAGCAGAACCGCCGCTAAGGCTTTTAAACGCCTCATACCGAAATTGTCAACGATTATCGCGGCTTTGGCGGGGGGCCTATGGCCCCGGTTCCGGCGCCGGAAGGCTTACGGCGACCTGGGCCCTTTGCGGGGTTAAACGCCCAGGAACCAGCAAAGCAGCGCCAGCGCCGGAGGCAGACCTTGAATCAATGCTCCGCGCAGCAGCCTCGGAGCCGTCCACAACAGAGCTCCGGCCGCCCCCAGCATCGACGCGCAGCAAAACACGACGAGAACGGGTTTGCCGATCACCCAGCCCGCGGCGACACCGAGGGCGAGAAACAGATTGTAAAAACCCTGATTTTTCGCGAACAGCGCGGCCTTCGCGGCGTCGGCTTCTGAAACCCTGAAGAGAGCGTTCACGCGCGGCGTCCCCCACAACACGGTCTCGAGCGTGAAAAACCCCGCGTGCGCCAGCGCGGCGAGCGAAGAAAACAGCAGAAATCCCGTCATAGGTGCCCCAGCCGGTATTCCGCTCCGGCGCGCCGCGCACGCGTGCGAAAGGCGGTCGCGAGTGCGTTCTGAAGCCGACGACTGTCGCCGCCCGCTTCCGAGAACATCCGTTTCGCTTCTTTAAGATCGTCGGCTTCCGCGCGCGCGTCGAAAAGGCGATCGATGAACGCCCTATAAAGGAGGCGTTCCTGCGGCTTGGTAAACAGCGCCCACCGGCCCTTCTCGGGGACCCACTGCAAACGCTCCCAGAAATAATAGACGACCATCAACTTATTCTCGATGCGACCCTCGGTGCCTATCGCCCAGCACTCCGAGGCCGGCTCCAACTCCTTGCCCAAATAGGTGTAGTAGCCGATCTTCCCCTCGAGGACGCAGCGGTACGGCGTCCGCTTGAATTCCTTGTAGACGGTCTGGGAAATATCTTCGACGGCGGGAGCCTTCCCCGCTCGCTTAGCCTCTTCCCGCAGCACCGGAACGGCGAACGAATCCATCCCCTGAAGCACGAAGCCGCGCAGATGCCGCTCGGAGATCGAAGCCCCGTAGCGCTCTCCGAGAGCTTCCGCGTCGGCGAGAATACTTCCCAGCGGAACCTCGGACAAACTGACGAAGGCCTTTTCCTGTTCGACCGCGGCGGTCTCCCCTCCGGAACGATGACCCGCCCATAATCCCGCGCCGATTCCCACGGCGAGCGCAACCGCGACCCAAGCCCGCACCGACCATCGCCGAGGGGCGGCGGACTTCTTCCGGATCTTTTTTTCATCGCGCTTATGCTGCGCGATCAGCCACTTGATGAATAGGATTCCACAGGCGCCGCATTGCTCCGACTTTCCCTTGTTCTTCGCGCCGCACTTCGGGCAGTTCACGCGGTTATCTTACCAATCCAAAAAGAGAACCCGTCCGGAAATATCCGGACGGGCTCCCTTTTGATTCCTTGCGGCTCAGCTTCGGCGGCCGTTGCCCGGCTGACGGGGGCGGTCACCGCCCGGGCGTCCACCGCCCCGACCCGGATTCGTACGGGGCGGCTGCGGATTGGGGCGCGGGTTGGTGCGCGGCGGCTGCGGTCGCGGATTCGGACGCGGGTTCGGACGAGGCGTCGGCCGAGGGGCCGGCGGCTGCGGCCGCGGAATCGGCCGCGGGTTCGGACGCGGCGTCGGCCGAGGGGCCGGCGGCTGCGGCCGCGGATTCGGCCGCGGGTTCGGACGCGGCGTCGGCCGAGGAGCCGGCGGCTGCGGACGAGGCGTCGGCCGAGGGTTCGGACGCGGCGCCGGACGCGGGAACGGCGGCTGCGGACGCGGCGCCGGACGCGGGTGTCGCGGATTGCGGCTCGGCGGAGGACGCCGCGGCGGAACCGGCCACTGCGGGGGACGCCGCGGGTAGCGCGGCCGATGCGGCGGGTACGGCGATCCGGGAGGCAGCGTTACGTACGCGAAGTGAAGCTCGCGCATCACGTTTTCCAACCGGTCGTATTTCGGAAGCAGTTGGCGAAGCGACAGCGCGTCCCTCAGGCTGTAGCCGGCGATATCGAAGCTCTCCTCGAGGCGATCGAATTCCCGACGGGTCTGGTACCGGTCCCGCGCGAAGCGAACGCGATCATGGAAGGTTTCCGCGTTGCCGAGAAACTCGCGCAAATCGCTGAGCGCGATCGCCTCCGAGCGTCCCCGGCTGGGGCCGGCCAAGCGGTCGGCGAGCCAAAAGAGGTCGCGGGCATCGTTCTCAACGTCCCACGCCAGGTCGCGAACGCGCTCCCAGCGCCATGATCCGATAATGATCCCGATGTCGATCCCGAGTTCTACGGGAGCTCCGTTTTTGATCATCAGATCCTTCGCAGGATCGGCTTTGAGGTCCTTGAGCACCTGCCCCGGGGCGGGGAAGGCTCCCGTCTGGGCGAACGCCGCGCCGGGCGCGAACGAACCGAGCGCGAGGGCCGCGGTGAAGAAAACAGCAAGCGTTGCTCTCATCAACAACCTCCGTGCGATAAGGCCTAAAGTCCCGCCTCAAAGCAGGACTAAAGGGTAGCACCGGAGGGCCTAAAACATAGAGAGCCGGAGGGCCTCTCAATGTCGGACCCAAGGTCCTAGGTTGTTGAGAGTCGGCTGCGGTGGAAGACTTCGAGCGCTTTGTTCGCTTCGACGATGACCTCAAGCGTCTCGGACAAGGTCTCCAACGCGGCGCCGGGAACGGCGTACTGGAACGGCTCTTCGCGATGCGCAATGGACGGAACCTCGTCCATCGAAATGTAGCAGAGCTTGCACATCTGGGTGAGCAGGGCTTCGAGCTCCCCCTTGCGCGTCGGGGGAGCCGCGACGCCGTGCGTCTGGGCGCCGATCGGACACTCCAAATGGTCCTCGGCTTCGGTGTAGAAGGATTCCCCTTCTGCCGCGCGGCGCCAATAGCCGCAGCCGGCCGGCTCGAGCGCCGCACGCGGCAGCCCTTCAGGTTTTTCGTTCAAGAACGCGACCGCCACGGAACGCGTCCGCAGTTCCAGCAAATCTTCGATCTACTTTCCCACGCTCATGATGTCTCCAACTTAAGGCGCCGCTTCCGAAACGTCCAAGGAACAGGAGACCGCGTCCGAAGGGGCATTCACGTCGCCCACTTCCTCGCGGTCATTTCGGTGCACGCGTATCGAGATACGATCCCGTTCGGAGTCGGTCTCGCGACCGCGTGAATCATAAAAATAGTACGTGACGCGTCCGCTGAACCGGATCGAGGCGGTGTTCCGGACCGTGATGAAGCCGACGCCGCGCCCGTCCCGGAGTTCGCAGCCGGCCGAATAATCGCCGTCGTCGTCCTCGCCTTCGACCGCCTCAGACACGTCCACGGTGCAGGACTTCGCGTCGGCCGGAGCGTCCTCCTCGTCGACCATCTCGGTGTCGCCGCGGGAGATGCGTTCGCTGATGCGGTCGCGGTCGTCGTCGATCTCGCGGCCGTCCGCGTCGTAAAAATACCAATAAATCCGCCCACGCAGACTCAGGCGCTCACGGCCGTGATTGGTCACGTAAGCGTAGCCCTTGCCGTCCTTCAGGGCGCAGCGGGTGGAATAGCGGGGCGCGCCGGCGGCAGCAAGTTCGGCGCGAGCCGCCGCGTTCGTTTTCATCTTCTTGGAAAAGTTCCTTGAAAGATTCTTCGCCTCTTTTGAGAGAGTCAACGCCGCCGCGTCGAAATCCCCCGAGACCGCGGGAGCGGCGCAAACCGAACACAAGAGAGCGACGGAAAGGAGTTTCATGGGTTTA
>PFUL01000017.1 GCA_002790095.1 Elusimicrobia bacterium CG_4_9_14_3_um_filter_62_55
CCATCCTCACCGGCACCGGCCGGTTGCCGAATGTGGAGGACCTGAATCTAAAGGCTGCGGGCGTTGAATTCGAAAAAGATGCCGGTATCCGAGTCAATGATTTCCTGCAGACCAGCAACCGGCGCATCTATGCCGCCGGCGATGTCTGTCTGAAGCACAAGTTTACCCATACCGCCGACGCATCGGCGCGGATTGTGGTTCGCAACGCACTGTTTTTGGGTCGCCGGCGCATGAGCGCGCTAACCATTCCGTGGTGTACCTACACCGATCCGGCGATCGCCCACGTCGGCCTCTACGTGCGCGAAGCGCGCGAGCGGAACATCCCCGTGAAGACCTTCACCATCCCGATGCACGACGTGGATCGCGCGATCGCCGACGATGAGGAGGCGGGCTTCGTGAAGATCCACGTCAAGGACGGGACGGACCGAATTCTCGGTGCGACGATCGTCGCTCGTCACGCGGGAGAAATGATCAACGAGATCACCCTGGCGATGGTTGCGGGTATCGGCCTGCGTACTTTGGCCCGCGTGATCCATGCCTATCCGACCCAGGCCGAAGCGATCAAGAAGGCGGCGGACGCCTACAACCGCACACGTCTGACGCCGACGGTCCGCTGGCTGCTGCGGCGCTGGGTGGGGTGAGTTGCAGGTTGCTCATGAGCAGCGCGTCGAAGGACCCGAGTAATTACAAAATGCGTACGAAAAATAAAAATCTGCGCCGGAAACTCGGGGCGCGGGGCCACCGCATCGCGACGGTTTACGGGATCGGCTACAAGTTCGATCCGCGCGGGTAGGAAATTCCTTTAATTCTTCCGGCGATCTGTGGCGCGTACGGGATTTGAACCCGTGATCTCTGCCTTGAGAGGGCGGCGAGCCCGGCATCGGAGAGGGTGCTCTCGGCCAGGTAGAGGTATTTCAGGGAGGGGATGCCCTTCAGGCATCGCGCACCGCGGTCGGACAGCGGAGCCCCCCTAGCACAAGTCTCTTGAGACGGTTCAGCCCTTTCAGATAAGAGATTCCCGTGCCGGTCACCTTCGTGTCCGAGAGGTTTAGACTCTGGAGACTCGTCAGCGTTTGTAGAGACTTGAGGTCTGAATCGTGAACGGGGATCTTTTCGAGCGTGAGAGACTCCAGGTTGGTCAAGTCTCGTAAGTGGGATAGACCGCCGCCCGTAATCTTGGTTTCGGAAAGATCCAGCTCGGTCAACTGACTTAATCCGGCGATTTGAATCAGATCGGGATCTTCGATGTTCGTATTCCTCAGAGAAAGCTGGCGGATGTTCTTCAGCAAAGAAAGGGCTTCGAGTTGTCCTTGAGCCTTTCTTCTCCATTGGAAGTCAATGTGGATGGGGTCGGGAAGGCCGTTAATCGCCGTCATCAACATTTTTAAGTCCGCATCTTCCCGGACTAGGATTGTTTGTGTGCCGTCGTGGCGACCGTAGATCTTGCCTCCATTTTTTCTGATGTTCTGCTTGACGGGGTCGAGGCTCAGAAAGTTGGCGAGCAGGATGAGTCCTATCGACACGAAGAGCAACGCGTAAGAACCCATGTTGGCTCTGAGCACCGCATCGTGAAGTCGTTCTGGACCATCCTTCCAGACGCGCGCCAGAACGTATCGCTCGCAATACACGGAAACGTAGAAGGCGGGGATGAGCCCAATCATCCCTGCGACCGGCACCATCCACCAGAAACTGTCCCAAAACGGCATGAGCCACGCGGCGCCAAGCGTAAAGCCGATGACCTGAAAAGGCAGAGTGTTGAGAAATGCCGGGAGTTCGCTATTGCCCAGAGGCCACAGTGTGATCATCAGGAGGCACTGAAGTGCGAACTGAAAAAGCCAGGCGAACGGGTATCCCAGGAGGGTGGATGCGGCGTTCGCGATCGCGACCGGCTTGAGGTTCTTTCGGATGGGCGAACCGGTGAGTCGCTGGATGATCCAGCTTTCGATGAGAACGACTGGGATCTGGCGGATCGTGGAGCAGCCGTCGGTCGAGTTGGACCGGCGGCGGTACCAGCCCGATGCGCTCGTAGAGGTGCGCGGACCTGACGGCAAGAAGAGCGTGCTGGTCATCGAGTACAAGAACCAACTTCAGCCGAAGGATGTTAGCCGTGTCGCAGAGCAGCTCCGCACCTATGCCGAGGCTGTCGGGGAAAGGGCGGCGCCGTTGTTCATCTCCCCGTTCATCACGCAGCGCACGCGTGAGAGCCTGAGCGAAGCGGACATCAGTTTCGCCGACAAGACCGGCAACGTGCGGATCGTTCTCTCCCGTCCGGGCCTCTTCGTTCAAACTCAGGGAGCGAGTTCCGACCCGAACCGGGAATCCCGGTCGGCCAAATCCCTGAAGGGAGCGAAGGCCGGGCGACTTGTCCGGGCGCTGTGCGACTTCCGACCGCCGCTCGGGATTCGGGAACTCGGCGAGAGGACAGGAGTCGATGCCGGCTACGTCTCGCGCGTGGTCTCGTTCCTCGAGACCGAGGCATACCTGGAGCGGGAGCCGCGCGGACCGATCGTGTCGGTGTCTTGGCGAAAGTTGCTCGAACGCTGGACCAAGGATTTCTCGTTTCAGAAATCGAACGAGATCCAGGCGTACTTGGAGCCCCGGGATGTCGCGAAGGTTCCCGAGAGAATAACCGCCGCCGCCGCCGCCGCCGTAACCGGATCCGCCGCCGCAGCCGTTGCTCCGGTCGCGCCGACCCGCATGGTCATGGCGTACGTCGCGGACCCGGAGGCCGTCGCGAAAAAAATCGGCTTGCGGCGGACGGAGAGCGGGGCGAATGTCCTCCTCGCGAAGCCGTTCGACTCGGTCGTTTTTGAGCGGACTCAAGAGATCGGCGGTGTCCGTTATGCCGCACTGACGCAGGTGGCCGCCGACTTGATGCGGTCTCCCGGCCGCGGACCCGAGGAGGCCGAGGCCCTCCTTGACTGGATGGAGAACAAAGAGCAATCCTGGCGAACTTGACCCGCTGTACATCCTCGCACGCACGACGTTGCTCGACGCACTGGAACGCGACGATCCTTGTCGGCGCCCAGGCCGTGTACCTTCACACTGGGCCGGTGAACCTGCCGGTCGCCGAGCAGACAACCGACGCCGACCTCGCTCTCCACCCGGAAATGCTGGCGGACGCTCCGCTACTAGCCGACGCGATGACGAGCCGAAACTTCGTTCCCCACAAGGACCAAATCGGACGGTGGATCATAAAAAAGAAAATCGGCGACAAGGAAATCGAGGTCATGGCCGATCTCCTCGTGCCGGAGGCGCTCGGTGGAGCCGGCTCTCGCGGAGCGCGACTCGGGGTCCACGGGAAGCGGGTCGCACGAAAAGCAAAGGGCCTGGAAGCGGCGCTCGTAGACAAGTCGGTGATGAAGGTCGAGGCGCTGGACGGCATCGACCCGCGCAGTTTCGAGGTGTCCATCGCCGGACCGGGAGCCCTTTTGGTTGCGAAAATGCACAAGATCGGCGAACGGATCGGGCAGGATGGCCGCGTAAAGGATAAAGACGGCCTCGACGTCCTCCGGCTCCTCCGCGCGATACCGGCCGACGTGATGTCGGCGCGACTCAAGATGCTCGCGGGCGACAAACTTGCGGGCCCGGTGACGAAGGAGGCGATCGACATCTTCGAGCGGCACTTCCGGAAGCCGGAGGGAGAAGGGGCGCAGATGGCGGCACGAGCGTTGTCGCATGTCGAGTTGATGGACACGACCCCGGGCCAAGGAATCCCGGGCAGTGTGCACTTGAGTGTGCGCTTTTCGGCATCCGGTGCCACCTCTTCCGACGTCTCCATCGTAGAACCAAGAGTACGCGGACCCTCCAGCCGCCCCGACGGGGCGGTGCGCTTCCGGAAAAAGCCTGAACTCCCCCAAAAAGAAAGCGATGCGTGCCGCGCATCGCATCACTCAAAAACCCTTTAGGGGCAATCTCTTTTGGACCCCACTCACCAACTGGACAAAAAAAGCGCCCGGCGATCTGTGGCGCGTACGGGATTTGAACCCGTGATCTCTGCCTTGAGAGGGCAGCGTCCTAGGCCGCTAGACGAACGCGCCGCACATCGCCGGACAACGACATTATACAAAGTATGTTAGAATTCCGTACGATGCCCCGGCGGAACACCTCATTTTTTCCTCTATTTTTAATAGCTTTTCTCACAGGCTGTGCCGCCATGTTCACGCCGGCCCGTCCTCGTTGGCCCCAAGTGAACGACGGGCACTTCATGCATGTCGGCGCGTTCCTTCAGGTTTCCGGAACCGCGCGGGAACCCGCGGGGCTGCCGACCGAGACCCAGCGCCGCGCGGAAAGCCGCGACAAGGCGCTCATCGACGCCTGGCAGCGGCTGCTCGCCTACATCCACAATCTTCCGGTTCCGGGCTACGGCTATGTCCGGGTGCGGGCGCAAGAGGAACCGGAGTTCGCCAAGCGTCTCGAGTCTCTGGTGTACTCCTCGCAAGTCGTGGAGACCCGGTATTCGGGAGACGTCGCCGCCGTCGTCATTCGCATCGGCAAAAGCCGAATCAACCAACTGCTCAATTCCGATTTTCGATGATCCCCCGCGAACTGCTCTTCGGCAATCCCCAGCGCGCCGCTCCCAAAATTTCCCCCGACGCCAAGCGCTTCGCGTTTCTCGCGCCGGAGGAGGGCGTGCTCAACATCTGGTTGGCCGACGGCGTCGACGCGAAAGCCCCGGAGCGCGCGCGGCCGCTGACGAAGGACCGGGGCCGGGGCATCCGCGCGTATTTCTGGGCCGACGACGGGCGCAGTCTCATCTATGTGCAGGACAAGGACGGCGACGAGAACTGGCATCTGCATCAGGTCGACCTTGAAACGGGAAAGACGCGCGACCTCACGCCCTTTGACGGCGCGCAGGCGCAGGTGCTGGCGACCGATCCGAAATTCCCGCACGAGATCCTCGCGGCGATCAACGCGCGGGACAAGACCTGCCACGATGTTTACCGCATCGATCTGCGGGGCGGCGAGCCGACGATGATCTGCCGAAATCCCGGCGACGTTTCCGGCTGGATTCCCGACCCGCAATACCGGATTCTCGGATGCAAGACGCAGCGCGAGGACGGCGGCAGCGAGCTGCGCGTCCGCGCCGATGAAAACTCCGCCTGGAAGACCTTGGCCGCGTGGGACGCGGACGAACAGGGCGGAGCGCACGGCTTCACGCCGGGCGGGGATTCCATTTACGTGGAGACGAGTTTGGGATCGGACACGACGCGGCTCGTGGAAATGAGCCTCGAGGACGGTTTTGAGAAAACGCTCTTTCATCACGACGCCGTCGATGTCGGACCGGCGCTGTTTCACCCGACGCGCTACCACCTGGAAGCCGTCGGCGCCGACGTGGAGCGGCTGGAATGGACGGTTCTTGACGAATCGCTCAAAGCCGATTTCGAAACGCTACGCGGCGTCTGCGGAGGGGATTTCTCGATCGCGAGCCGCGACGATGCAGACCGCCTTTGGATCGTCTTCTACAACAACGACACGCGTCCGCCGTGCTACTTCCTCTACGACCGGGAGACGAAAACCGCCGAGTTCCTGTTCTCCACGAGACCGGAATTGGAAGAGTACGAACTCGGCGCGATGCGCCCGGTCACGATTACGGCGCGCGACGGACTGAAGCTGCGCTCGTTTCTGTCGCTGCCCCCGAAAGCGGAGGCGAAGAATCTTCCTCTCGTGCTGCTCGTACACGGCGGTCCGTGGGCCCGCGACCATTGGGGCTATCACCCGGAGGCGCTGTGGCTCGCCGACCGGGGCTTCGCGGTGCTGCGCGTCAATTACCGAGGCTCGACCGGCTACGGAAAGAAATTCCTCTTCGCGGGCAACCGAGAGTGGGGAGCGAAGATGCAAAACGACTTGACCGACGCGGTGCGCTGGGCCGTCGATGAAGGCGTGGCCGATCCCAAGCGCGTCGCGATCTACGGCGGCTCTTACGGCGGCTACGCGGCGCTGGCCGGCGCGGCGTTCACTCCCGGCGTGTACGCCTGCGCGGTCGACATCGTCGGCCCCTCCAACCTCGTTTCGCTCATCCAGTCGATCCCGCCCTATTGGCAAATGCTCAAGAGGGTCTTCGACCTGCGCGTGGGCAGCCTCGAAGCGGAACCGGATTTCCTGAAATCGCGCTCGCCCCTGTTTTTCGCCGATCAGATCGAGATTCCGATGCTGATCGCCCAAGGCGCGAACGATCCCCGTGTCAAACAGGCCGAGAGCGAACAGATCGTCGAGGCTCTGCGCGGCAAGGGCAAGGCCGTCGAGTATATGCTCTTCCCGGATGAAGGCCACGGGTTCGCCCGGCCCGAGAACCGGCTCAAGTTCTACGAAGCCGCCGAAAAGTTCTTAAAAAAACACCTGAATTGATCAGAATCCCACGCCGCTCCCGGGCGGAGTCCCGGCCGTGTTTACCTTCTCATTACCTTTAGGAAACATGAGGGCAATACGGGAGGGCCATCCTCAAAGCGGGGAGGGTGGTCGATGCAGAAGCAATTGCCGATATTGCTCGTCGCGGCGTTTCTGTCTACGCCCTCCTCTGCGCAATGGTTTTCCGACCTTCCGGCGCAATGCCCGGTCGGAACGGCCCTCTCCTCCAAAGGAACCTGCGTAAAGTCCGTCGGACGCCCGGCGGCGAAACAGACGGCCTCCCTCCCCAGGAAGGCGCCCGTTCCCGCCGGGTCCGCGGCTCCCGCGCAGGTCAAACTCCCGAGCGGCGCGGAATGGAAAAAAGCCTGCTCGAACTTCAACGGAGGTTTCTCGGGCTGGTACCGGGCGCAAGCGGCGGAATACGAAGACCTGGCGAAGCGCAACCGGGACGAAGAGTCGGCGATGGCGCGCAACATCGACCGGCAGCGCGAACTCGAACGAGACTTGAGGCGTGAGGTGTTTCGCGCGCGTCAGAGCGGCGTCCGCAAGGAGTTGACCGCGCAGTGGAACGCCGTCCGGCGCGACCTCGCGGCGAACACGAAGCATCTCGCCGCGACCAAGACGAAGAACCGGGCGGCCGAAGCGAAGTGGAAGGGCTCGTTTAAGGGACGGCTTCAGGAGAAGCTGGAAACCCGGCCCGCGGGATGCGCAGTCCGCGCGGCGAGCTCTAAGGGGAAATAGGAACGCCGTTTTCGTCGACGCGCGTGAGCGGTTGCGACGCGAGGCCCTTCAGCGGGCGCGCGAGCGCCGCCGCGTCTCCCACAACGACGAGCGCCGCGCGCTCCGGATCAAGATGCTCCCGCGCGGCGGCTAAAGCCTCGTCGCGGGTGACGGCCTGCACGCGGCCGACGAAGCCGTCCAGGTAGTCGTCCGGAAGTTCGCTCAGTTCCGCGTCCAGAAGCGCGTCCGCGATCCCCTTCTGAGTCTCAAATTCCCGGACGAAGCCTGCGACGAGCTGATTTTTCGCCTGTTTCAGCTCGGCGTCGGAAATTCCGCGGCGCAGCAGCTTCTTCAAGTGCTTCACGATCAGCTTCAGCGATTTCTTCACGACGCCGGTACGCGTCTGCAGCGAGATCGAGAAGATGCCGGCGCTGCGCCGGGAAGAGAGGCCCGAGTAGACCCCGTAGGTGTAGCCTCGCTTCTCGCGGATGTCGTTATTGAGCCTCGAGGTGAACGCCCCGCCCAGAGCCATGTTCGCGACCGCCAACTCCGGGAAGCGAGGGTCGTCCTCGCGCGGAGCGAGATGGCCGACGCGCAGGGCCGCCTGCTCCGAACCGGGCCGATCGAGCAACAGGACCCGCCGCCGGGCGCGCGAGTCCGGACCGAGAACGGGGTAGGGAGGCACGGTTAGCGCGCCGATGCCGGTGCGCGAGCCGAGCGAAGACTTTAGAAGCCGGTCGAGTTCTTCGAGCGTCAAATCCCCCACGATGAGAACCAGCATGTTCGAGGGGACCGCCGCGCGCGCGTGCATGCGGCGCAGCCGATCGGGAGCGATCGTCCCGATCGACTCCTCCGTCTGCGATACCCCGTAGGGGTGTTCGCCGAACACCGCGCGCGCGAACGCAGTCGAGGCCAAAAACCCCGATTGCCCGCGGTTGATGCGCAGTTCCTCCAGCATGTTTTCGCGGCGCAGCGCGACTTCCGCGTCGGGGAAGACGGATTCGAAGGCGCAGGCGTCGAGCAGCGCGAACAGACGGTCCGCGTGTTCTTTCAGCGCGAACCCCCCGAGCGTGACGTCGTCGTCGTCCGCGCCGCCTTCCAACGCCCCGCCGATCGCGTCCGCTTCTTCGGCGATCTCCCGGGCCTTCAGACGCGCGGTCCCGCCGGTCAGTAGTTCGGCGAACGCCTCGGCGGTCCCCGCGGCCCCGCGGCCGGGAAGACGCGCCGCGCCCCTAAACGCCAAGCGCACGGTGACCAACGGGGAACGATGATCCTCGACGAACACGACCTTCATCCCGTTGTCGAGATCGAACCGAGCGCGCTCGGGGACCGCGAACGCCGCCAGCGGCGGGACTTCAGGAGCCTCCTTCATGAAGGGCGGG
>PFUL01000180.1 GCA_002790095.1 Elusimicrobia bacterium CG_4_9_14_3_um_filter_62_55
AAAGCGACCGATTTAGCCGTCGGCCGCGTTGTGCGCGCCATCGGACCGGCCTTGGCCTTTCCGGGCGCCCCGGACATATTCGACTTGCTCTTCCCGCCCAGGGGCTTCCGGTTTAAATGTCCGGTGGCGCTTCACAAAACGAGGGGGGCAGGCTCCTCCATTGGATGTGAAAAAACTTTGCGATACGCTGAGCAATCACTTCTGGCTGCCCAACAGAACCAATCACAATAATACCACCGTGGTTCTTTTTTGCGGTAGCCCAACGTTGATGGATTATGCGGAAATCCCGGCGATTGTGGGTAACCATAACCCAATTCTTCTGGGCTGAAAATTCGAGTTGAAAATCGTCTGGTTTCCCGCTATTGCCCGCATCAAGTGTGTGTACAACAGAAAACCCCGACCTTTCTAGTAACTTTTTAACGGGGTATTCGATGTTTTCATTTAGGTAAATGACGGGAAGCTCGGTTCGCTCCTGGGAAGCTTCCACAGGTATCACTGGATGGCGAATTCGGACCGGGTCTCTTCCTCGATGAGTTCCTCAATTTCAGCGGGATGCTGCCGGTAATACTCCTCAGCAGCATCAATCTGGCCCGCAGACAGTTGAGGATAGACGGCACCAAGGCGAGATTTCTCCCCCAGTCTCGTAAGTGCCTCGATGAGATGATGCACCGAAATGCGTGTCCCAATAATTATGGGAGCTCCTCCGCAAATCTGCGGAGTGCAGCCAATCAGGTATGCGGAGCTTTGTCCCGGCCCACTCTGCCCCTGAGGGGTCGCAGGTATTTCGGATGCGAGCATGAGGTATAAGGCAGTGTCCCCCGAAGTCTCGGTCGAGGAGTGTTGCAACAAAAAGAATTCATCCTTATCTAGGGTTAGACTCATAAAGTCACTGCCTCCAGGCTGGCGCCAATCAATTCGTCAGCCTCCTTCCAAACAGCTGCGACATCACGCGGTTCCATGCTGTTCGCAAGATCGCGGTTGTTAATATCAACCTTCACCATCAGGTTGAAGTTGTCTTCGAGCTTCATCTGCTGAAATATCACCTGGGTGTTTATGTTCATCAGCTTGCCGGATGAGCCCGCGACGATGCGATTGAATACAAGTTGCACTACAGCGATGTCAGCAGAGTTGTCCGCGAGAATTTTCTTTAAGAGAGCCGGCTTGTCCCCGGCAGAATACGGGATTACGATTTCAAAAATCTTGCCAGCACGAGAGAAGCGCAGGCCTTTTAGGATTTCGGCAACTTTGAACAGCGAGGTTTCCATCTTCTTGTTTAAGTCTTTGGCTTGCAATGAAATATCGTGATGGAATGTTCTCTCGCCAGCTTTGATGAGATGGTAAATGGTTATGGCGTCAGTGCCAATGAAAAAGGAAGGGGCTGTTGCGACTGCGCCGCCATCCATATTGTATTGGCGGAAGACTTGATACAGAGGGGCAGGCCCTCGCTGAGGCACCTGAATCCCCGCATCAAAAATCTGGTAATGAGTGGGATCAAGCTCCTGGAGGTTGGCCTTCAGAGCCTCTCGCTCACTCGCCTTCAATTCCGTTCTAAGAGGGATGCGGCACGAGAATTGAAGCGAGTATTGATGTGCTTTTTTAAGAATATCGCTCATGTTCTCAGGCTCTCCTTGTCGCTACTGTAATACAGTGTAGTAGACATAGGCCCGGCCCGCAAGGGGCCGATTTTGTCCGCCGACACCCTTTGTGCCAAGATATAGTGAGACAGATTCGGGTTCTGAATTAGTTGTGCAGGGCGGGGGAGTGCTACGAGTCTGCGTCTCGTCGGCTCGCCCATCCGAGCAATAACCTGCGTCAAACCGACCCAGGATACCGCTGAGTATATGACGTTCCCGGAGTTCGAAACCGTCGCCGGAGTCCTGCTGAGACTCTCTGACAAATCTCCGGCGGCACCGCGCCCCCAGGGCGCGGCACTGCCGGAGATTTTCCGCTTTACAAAAAAGGCTCAGCTAATTTAGCTGAGCCTTTTTCTGAGAAAATCTCCGGCGGTAGGATTCGAACCTACGACCCATCGGTTACAAGGCCCCCCGGCTTTCACCGAGGCTTGGACTATCTCATCACCCACGAAGGGTGTCGGGCGCTTCCCGCGGCGAACCTCGCCGAAGTACGAGCTCTCGCTCTAGTCTCTGCACCTTCCCCGAACCGTCTCGAGGCTTGGCTCAGGATTCCCGTTGCAGCCTGGAAGCCGCGTTAGGGTTCCCTGAATTCACCCGATTTTTCAACCACCGTTACCGGTGGAAGCTGCCGATCTGACAGCCGATTGCTCTACCGCTGAGCTACGCCGGATACACCTTTATTATACCATGATTGAGCATGTGGCGAGAACGGCTCCGACGGACGGACGGCCTCCTGCTGGTTCTCTTCTCCTCGACCTGGTTCTCCGCGACCACTTTGTTGGTCAAATTGCTCGGAACCGAAATCCCGACCGCCTGGATCGCGTTCATGCGCTCGGTCGTCGCGCTGCCGATGATCGCGGTGTTCATGCACCGCCGCGGGCTGTCCTACCGCAGCGAACACGGCTTTCGCCTATTTCTAAGAGGGGTCTGGGGCATCTCGGCGATGGTCTGCCTGTTCTGGGCGCTGCCGCGCATCCCCGTCGCCAACGTGATGCTGATGAGCCACGCGAGCCCGCTGTACGCGGCGATCTGGGGCGTGCTGTTCTTGGACGAGAAGCTCGATAAGGCCGGAGTCTTCTGCCTGCTCGTCGCGTTCTCCGGCGTGTATCTCGCGCTGCGGCCGGAATTAAGCCTGGAATCCCTGCCTTACTACGCGGCGCTGCTCTCCGGAATCTTCTCCTCCTTGGCCTTCGCGACGATTCGCTCGCTCGGGAAGACCGAACCGCCGCTTCGGATCATCTTCTATTTCGGACTGATCGGAACCTGCGTCTTCCTGCCCTTCGCGCTCAAAAGCGGCTACCTCCCCACGCCGCGAGAATGGGCGCTGATGTTCGCGGTCGGCGCGACCGCCACGGTCGGCCAACTCTTCTTGACCACCGGCATCACGAAAGCGCCCGTGGCGCGCGCGTCGGTCGGCGCGACCTTCATCATCGTCTTAAACATCGCCGGCGGCCGGCTGTGGTGGGGGGAAGTGCCCGACGCGTGGACCTGGGTCGGCTGTCTCTTGATCGTCGGCGGCATCGTCGGTCTTACCACGGCGGTGCGCCGGCGCCTCTTGATCACCGTCGCCGAATAAAAAAGCCCCCGGCGATCGCCGGGGGCTTTTTTACAAAGGCTTACTTGCCGGCTTTCGCGGCCTCGGAGCGGATCTGCGCGAAGTACTTGTTCGCGTCGCGGATCACTTCGGAGTAGGGCTTGTCCATCAGGATCTCGACGCCCTGGCTCACATGGCTGATCGCCCAGATCTTGAATTTGCCCTCATCGACCGCCTGCTTAATGTCCGGCCTAAGCATCAGGTCCGCGACGTTCATTTCGGGAATCAGAACGCCCTGCTCGCCGTTGAGCTCCTTGCCCTGGCGGCGCAGCATGTCGACGACCACGTCGTAGAAGCCCGTGATCTTCTCGTTGACGCCGCCGATCACCTGGACGTTGCCCTTTTGGTCCATCGAGCCGGTCATCGCGATGCCTTGCTTGATCTTCGCGCCGGAGTAGGCGGAGAGCACGCCGTAGGTCATGGTCTGCGTCGCCGAGTCCCCGTCGATGCCGCCGTACTGCTGGGCGAACTCGATGGAGACCTCGGCCGGGATCGCCTGCCGGCTGCCGAAGGTGCGCTTAAGGAAGCCCTGGATCACGCCGACCGATTTATCGAAGCTGCTTCCGGTGGAGTGCGCGTCCTGGTCGGTGGAGACGATCAGCCGTCCGCCGGTGCGAACGCCCGCCTCGTAGGTGATGCGGGACGGGACGCCGAAGTCGTGGCCGACGACGGCCAGGCCGTTGTTTTGTCCCTGGACCTCGCCCTCGATGTCCACATGGAAGGTGCCTTCGCCGAACAGGTCGAGCATGTGCTTGCGGCTCGAACCGCGGCGCGCGGAGCGGGCGTCGACGGCCTGGCGGACGTCCTCGGCCTCCACGATGTCCCGGCTCGCCTTGCGGGCGTAGTGCGACGCCTCGAGCAGCAGGCTGTTGACCGCGCCGAACTGGGCGGTCAGTTTCCGGTTGGAACCCGCCATTTTGGCGCTTTCCTCGAGAACGCCGGCGATGGCGCTCTGACTCATGTCGAGCAGCTTTCCGCCGCTGTATTGGATTTGCGTGTGCAGGAAGCTCAAGAACGCCTGAATCGTCTCCTTCGCGATCTTAAACGAGCGCTCGAACTCCGCCGCGGCCCGGAACAGGCCGGAGAAGTCCTCGTCGTTGTGTTCGACCATCATGTGCATCATCGGCGAGGCGATGAACACGATCTTCACCATGTTCTCGCCCTTCACGTCCACCTTGTACTGCTCGCCCTGTCCGGTGGCGATGCCCTGCACGCCGCCTTCGGTGATCGTCGCCTGGCCGCTGCGAACCATGCGCATGAGGAACGGGTAGGTGCCCTCGCGCAAAGTCTCAAGCAGATCCAAAACGAGGTAGCCGCCCCGCGCCTTCAAAAACGAGCCGCTCTTGAGAACCGGCCCGCCGGGGGACTTGCGCTTCACCGGCATCGCCAACCCGGGCATGATGACCATCTGACTTCCGCCCTCGGCCTCGCCGAACAGATTGGAGAAGTTCGGGGATTTCTCGAACACGACGGGCGCGCCCTGCGTGTTCGCGTTGTCGGTGAGCAGCGAGACCTTCACGCTGTCTTGGGGATCGCCGGCCATCGGATTTTTGGGGGAGTCGTTGGAGACGAAGGCCGGATAGTTCTTCACCAAATGCTCCACGAAGGTTTCCAGCCACGCCACCGCCTGTTTGCGGCTTTCGCTCAGCGGCGGATCGTTCTCGTGTATCTTCGCGTGTTCGGCCGAAATCTTCTCGGCGATCGCTTCCTGTTCGGCCAACAGCGGCTTCGCGACGGCCAACGCGCGCTGGACGAAGGACTCGAAGGTCTCTCCGGCGCCGATCACGCCCTTCGCCTTCAGCTCTTCGAACACCTTCGGCGTGACGATCGTCTTTTCCCCGTAGACCATCACGATCTGGCCCTGCTGGGTGAACGCGATGCGCAGCGGCCCGATTTCGGCCGCGGCGACCTTCGCCTCGAACTCGGCCCAATAGGCCTGCTGGCGCGCGCGCCAGTCGTGATGGGCCTGGTCCTCATGGGAAGGGGCGCCGGAGGCCAACTGGTACACGGGTCCGGCAAGCTGGGAGATGACCTGTCCGGCCAGCTGCACCTCGACCTGTTGGAGCTTGGCCGTCACCTTCGCCTGCTCCTCCATGTTCACCTTCATGATCTTGCCGTACTCCTCGATCAGAGGCTTGGACGCCGCCTTGAGTTCCGCCATCAGGTCTTCCTTCGAATAGGGTTTGCCTTCGATCTTTTCGTCGATCTCTTCGGCTTTGAGCGGTTCGCCCTGGTAGGTGACCTCGGCCATGATCCCGAACTGGTTCTCGCTCATCTGGCGCACGGAGATGCGCAGACCCCATTCCCCCTTGATCTTGACCTTCGCCGCCTTGCGCTCGATCGCCTTCTGGCGGTCGGCGACGGCGGCCTGAAGGCTGCCCAGGAGCTTCTTCTTCATCTGGGCGTACTGGCCCGTGGAAAAAACCTTTTCGAGCGATCCGCCGACGTTTTCGAGCACGGCCTCGACGCCGGCCTTGAACTCACGGCCTTCGCCCGGGGCCATCTCCAACACCACCGGATTCTCCGGATTGTCGAGATGGGTCACCGCCACGAGATCGTTGGGCGTCGCGCGCTTCGGCGCGATTTCCGAAAGCAGCTGCCGAACCGCAGTTTCGCGGCCGGTCCCGTCCGGACCGGAGACGATCAGGTTGTAGCCCTTTTCCCAAAGTTCCATGCCGAAGCGCATCGCGTCGAGCGCCGCGTCCTGACCGACCACTCCTTTCTTGCGAAGCTTCGCCTCGGTGGCCTTCTTCGGCAGATAGTTCGGGTTCGGGCTCCAGCGGACGTCGGATCCTTTCAGCCGGAACCGCTCGGTATCCATCTTCTCGACTTTCGGGCGGGCGGCCTCGGCCTTCGCGGCCGCCCAACGGCGCAAACCCGCGATCGGGCGCGGCAGGCGCGCCGTCGCGAGCCAATGATAGAAGCCGGAAGTCTTGGCGGCCTCCTGAGCCGGCAGCGCCGAACGATCGGTTTTCGCGGCGCCGCCGTCGAACACCTCCGACAGACGGGCTCCGCCGCCGTCGGGCAGCGCCAAGCGTTGGGCGAACGCGGTCAAATTGCTTTTCGCGGCGCCGGCCGGAAGCGCGGCCGCGACCGCGCCCAGATCCTGCGCGGAACGAGCTCCGGTAAATTCGTTAAGAAGCTTTTGGCCGCCGACGCGCTGGATCTCGTTGACGATCCCGATCACCGGGTGGCGGTCCACCGCGGAGAGACCGGCCGGGAGCGCCTCGGCTTGAATCGGAGCGGCGGAGGCGGTGGGGAGAACGGCGGTCGGGCGTTGGGCGGAGGGGGTCGCCTTGGCCGCGGAGCCGATCACGGCTTCCTGGGCAACGATCAGAGTCGAAGCGGAGAGACCCGGGGAGAAGGTCATCTGCATCGAGCCGACCGTGGCCGCCTGGGATTGCCCAAGCGCCGTCGCGGCGGGAGCGATGACGGTGCCGAGCGCCGTTTGGCCGATATTGACCCGCGCGATCGGCGCGGCGAAGGCGATCCCGCCCGGTCCCGTCAACAGCAGGGCCGCGGCGAGCGCCGTGGAAAGGAGTTTATTCGCGGCTGCGGCAAGGCTCGAGGACTTCCCCATGTCTCTGTTCCCCATCATCTTTAATTGACCTAAATCCCGCTCCGGGATACTACATAGTAGACCTCGCTTCAGCGTGATGAATGGGCCAACCGGCGCTAATTTAATGAAAATAGGGCCTATTTCCGTCTGGTGCTATAAGCCTAGTCCCGTTTTGCTAAAGTTTGCCTATGATTCTCTCGATACTCGTCGCCTTTCATATCCTCGGACTCGCGCTTTGGCTGGGCGGGCTTTGGGGCACCTCCCGCGTCCTCGAGATGCGCCACGACCTCCCGGGCGTTCCCTCGGAAGCCCTCGCGGGAATCGAGCACGAACTGCTGTACCGCCTCGTGCATCCCGGAATGGGACTGGCGCTGGTCTGCGGGGCGGCGCTGTTTTCCTGGGCGCCGAAGCACTACTTAGGGGAAGGGTGGATGATCGCGAAGCTTTTCCTCGCGGCCCTCTTAATCGCCGTGACGCTGTGGATTATCAAAGCGCGGCGCGGTCCCGAGGGCGGGGTTTCTCCGAAAAGTCTTCAGTTCGCCCGCGGCTTCGCCGTCTTCATCGCAACCGTCGCGCTGCTCCTAGCGACCGTCCGCCCTTTTTAAAGTAGGGACCAGGTCCATTCTTATAAAACGACCCCGCGGACGGTTTTAACGCCGGGGACTTTTTTAAGCTCGCTCTGCAGTTCGGCCGAGGGTTCTTCATCCAGCGTGATCACCATCACCGCTTCGCCGCGCGCCGACTTGCGGCCCACGCGCATGTCGGCGATATTGACGTCGTGCGCGCCGAGCAAAGAGCCGACGGCCCCGATGATGCCGGGGGTGTCGTCGTTGGAGAGCACGAGCATCCGCCCTTCGGGGCTGACGTCCACGAAGAGTTCGTCCAGGCGTACGATGCGCAGCTTGCCGTCGTCGCCGACCGTCCCCGACACGCTGCGCTCGCCTTTGTCGGTCACCGCGGTCACCGTCAGCAGGCGCGCGTAGCCCTCGGGGGAGGGGGCGGTCGATTCCGAGATCTCGATGCCTCGTTCCATCGCGAGAATCGGAGTGTTGATGAACGAGAGCGTGAAGTCCATGATCGTTGAAAGAGCGCCCTTCACGGCCGCGACCGAAAGCGGCCGGCGCGCGCCGTCCGGAAATTCCCCATGGAAGCGGCAGCGAATCCCCTTCAACCCCGAGTCGAGCGTCTGCCCGAGGAAGCGGCCGAGCTTGTCCGCAAGGTCGAGCGTCGCGCCGAGGGATTCCAACTGATCCGGATCGAAACCGGGCAGATTGATCGCGTTGCGCACCAGGCCCTTTGTGCGGAATTCGAGCACGCTCTTCGAAAGTTCCTCGGCGACCTTGAACTGCGCCTCCTCGGTGGAGGCCCCGAGGTGGGGGGTGAGGATCACGTTGGAAAGCCCGCGGAGTTCGCTTTTCACGTCGAGCGGTTCGCCGTCGAACACGTCAAGCGCCGCGCCCTTGAGCTTCCCGGACTTGAGCGCTTCGATCAAATCCTTCTCGACGATCAGTTCGCCGCGCGCGCAATTGATCAACCGCGCGTCTTTCTTGAACCAGCCGAGCGTCTTGGCGTCGATGATCCCGCGAGTCTTCTCGGTTACGGGCATGTGCAGGGACACATAGTCGGAGTTCTCAAGAAGCGGCTTAAAGTCCGAGAGCGTCACGCCGAACTGCTCGGCCTGCTCGGCGGAGATGAACGGATCGTAAGCGAGCACCTTCATCCCGAAGGCGCGGGCGCGCTTGGCGACTTCGCGGCCGATGCGTCCGAAGCCGGCGAGACCCAGCGTCTTCTCCTGCAGTTCGGTTCCCATGAACTTCGAGCGGTCCCAACCGCCCGCCTTCAGGCGGCCGTCGGCCTGGGCGATGTTGCGCGCCAGAGCGAGCATGAGTCCGAACGTGTGCTCGCACGCGGAAATCGTATTGGCGGCCGGGGCGTTCACGACGGCGATCCCGCGCCGCGACGCGTCCTTCACATCGATGTTGTCGACGCCGACGCCCGCGCGGCCGATCAGCTTGAGCGCGCCCGCCTTTTCGAGCCATTGAGCGGTAATCTTCGTTTCCGACCGGACCAGCCAGGCCTCGGCCTTGGGGACCTCCGACTCGAGCGTCGCATCCGACGGCGTGACGGCCATCACCAGTTCGCACGCGGGATCCTGCTGCAGGGGCTCGAGCCCTTTCGGGTCGATCTTGTCGGTCACGAGAATGCGGAATTTGTCCATCGTTTCTCCTTCGCCCTCAGGCGTCCGCCGAGGGCCGCTGTCCGCCCCAGGCTTACGCGTTCGGGGCGGTGTAGCCGCTGCCGCCGGTTTTCGGATCGGCGCGCTTCCAGGAAGCGCTCCGCGACTTAGGCTTGTCCCCGTCGGAGTCGGGCGCCAGGGCCTGATCGAGCACCTGGCTGATGTGGCTCACGCCGATCATGTCCAAGCCGCTCTGAACGTCCTTGGGGATTTCCTCGAGGTCCTTGCGGTTGAGCTCGGGGAACAAAATCACGCGCAGACCCATGCGGTGCGCGGCCATCACCTTGTCCTTTAAGCCGCCGATCGGAAGCACGCGTCCGCGCAGAGTGATCTCTCCCGTCATACCGACGCCGTCGAGCACCGGCCGGCCCGTCATCTGGCTGGCGATGGCCGTGGCGATCGCAATGCCGGCCGAAGGGCCGTCCTTGGGCGTCGCCCCTTCCGGAACGTGGATGTGAAAATTGAGCTTCGAGAACAGGTCGGGGTCGATCCCCAACTGCTCCGCGACCGACTTGACGTAGGAGACGGCGGTTTTCGCCGATTCCTGCATCACCGTCCCGAGTTTTCCGGTCAAGAGGATCTCGCCCTTGCCCTTCGACGTGGCCACTTCAATGGCCAGAATCGATCCGCCCACCTCGCTCCACGCGAGACCGGTCGAAACGCCGACCCCGTTGTGGGACTTATCTTCGGGGGCGTACTTCGGGATGCCCAGCGACCTCTGAAGATTCGCGGCGTTGACCTTAACGGTCTTCACCTTCTTTTCAACGACCTGGCGGGCGGCCCGCCGGCAAAGCGTCGCGATTTCTCGCTCGAGACTGCGCACGCCGGCCTCGCGCGTGTATTCCTGCATCACGCGGCCGAGCGCGTCGTCCGAGATTTGCAGCTGAGTCGGCTTCAGCCCATGCAGCTTCACCTGTTTGGGGATCAAATGATCGTTGGCGATGCGGGCCTTCTCGCTGTGCGTGTAGCCGGAAAAGCGAATGATTTCCAGACGGTCCTGCAGCGGAATCGGAACGCCCTCGAGGGAATTCGCCGTGCAGATGAACATCACCCTGGAAAGGTCGAACTCCGTGTCGAGATAGTGGTCGACGAAAGAGTTGTTCTGCTCCGGGTCGAGGACTTCGAGCAAGGCGGCCGCCGGGTCGCCCCGCCAGTCCGTTCCCATCTTGTCGATTTCATCGAGCAGGAAAACCGGGTTGTTGCTCTTCGCCTTTCGCAGCGATTGGATGATGCGCCCCGGGAGGGAACCGATGTAGGTGCGGCGGTGGCCGCGGATTTCGGCCTCGTCGCGCACTCCGCCCAGGGAGATGCGCGCGAAGCGGCGGTTCATCGCCGTCGCGATCGAGCGTCCGAGGCTGGTCTTTCCGACGCCGGGCGGACCGACGAAGCAGAGGATCGGTCCGCGGAGCTTCTTCGTCAATTTGCAGACGGCGAGATACTCGAGAATGCGGTCCTTGGCCTTATCGAGTCCGAAGTGATCGTCGTCGAGAATTTTCTTGGCGCGGATCACGTCGAGCTTGTCCTGCGTTTTGACGGACCACGGCAAATGGATCATCCAATCGAGATAGGAGCGGCTGACGGTGGACTCGGGGGAGAACGGCATCATTTTCTCGAGCCGGCGAAGCTCCTTAAAGGCCGCCTCTTCCGCGGCCTCGAGCATCTTCGCTTCCTTCACCTTGAGCGCGAGTTCCTCGATCTCTTTGGCGAAATCGTCCTTCTGGCGGAGCTCCTTCTGAATCGCCTTCATCTGCTCCGTCAGGTAGTACTCCTTCTGCGTCTTCTGAATGGAAGACCGCACTCGAGTGTGGATCTTCTTCTCCAGCCCGAGGATCTCGATCTCGGAGTTGATAAGTTCCGCGAGCTTCTCCAGCCGCTTCACCGGATCGATGGCTTCCAAAAGGGACTGCCGGTCCGGAAGCTTGGTTACCGAGTTCGACGCGATCATGTCGGCGAGCCGGGAGGCGTCGCGGATCTGAGAGAGGGATTGCCCCGCTTCCGGCGGCGCCCGGCGGGTCATCTTCAAGTAGGACTCGAAAGATTGGACGCACTGGCGCATGAGGGCTTCGAGCTTCGGCGTGTCTTCGACTTTCTCCGCGGGGTACGCGAGATCGCCTTCCCAATATCCCGATCCCGCGAGCCGAAGGCCCGTGAGTTGAACGCGGGTGACCCCCTGGAGGAAAACCTTCAGCGTTCCATCAGGCATGCGGAGGAACTGGATCACCTCGGCGAGCACTCCGGTTTTGTAAAGATCGCCTTCCTTCGGATCCTCGATCGACGCCTTCTTTTGCGCCGTCACCGCGACGAGCTTCCCCGCCTGCATCGCCTGTTCGAGCGCCTTGATCGACCGCTCCCGGCCCACGGAAAGCGGCAGCGCCATGTGCGGGAACACGACCACATCCCGCACCGCGAGCAGGGGCAGACGGCCGGGGCGTTCGGCACGGCGCGATTCAGGGGTAGGGGGGGGTTTTTTCAACGGATTAGGCCTAGTTCTGCCCGACGCCCAGGTCGTGGGGCCGGTGCTGGATGACGTGGTCGATGATGCCGTACGCCTTCGCTTCCTCGGCGGACATGTAGTAGTTGCGCTCCATGTCCTTCTCGATCTGTTCGAGATTCTTGCCGGTGTGCGCCGCGAAAAGTTCGTTGAGCTTGCGCTTGGTCTTCATCATCTCGTCGGCCTCGATCTGGATGTCGGAGGCCTGCCCCGAAATGCCGTAGCCGCCGATCAGAGGCTGGTGGATCATGATGCGCGAATAGGGCAGCGCCATGCGCTTTCCTTTCGATCCGGCCGCGAGAAGCACCGCGCCGAAGCTCATCGCCATCCCCATGCAGATCGTCGTGATCGGGGCCTTGATGTACTGCATCGTGTCGTAGACGGCGTATCCCGCGGTGACCATTCCGCCGGGGGAGTTGATGTAAAGATAGATGTCCTTGTCGTTGTCTTCCGCTTCGAGATAGAGCATCTGCGCGATCAGCAGGTTTGCGGAGTCGGTGGTGACGACGCCCTCGCTGCCGCCGACGAAGATGATCCGGTCCTTCAAAAGGCGGGAATAGATGTCGTATCCGACGGCCGAGCCTTGGTTCCAGCGTTCGAGAATCGTAGGGATGATCATGGCATCAATATAACAATTTTCATCCCGCCCGGAGACGAAAAGGCGACATTTTCAGACAAATTAGGAAGGATTTGATAAAATTCCCGCAATGAAAGAGAGCTTCCAAATCACGATCAAAAGACCCCGCGACGAGGTCTTCAAAGTCGTCAATGATTTTCAGCATTTGGCGAAGGCCGGCCAGGGCAAGATCCGACTCCAGAGCGTCGCGGGGAAACCCGCTTCCGGTCCCGGCTCCGAACAGACTATCTCCAGCGACTTCCCCGGCATGCAGGACATCCGCATCGAGACGCTGGAATGGGACGAACCCAAGCGCGTCGTGCGCAAGTTCCATGTAAAGGACCTCCCGACCACGGTCGAATTGGATTTCAGCGAGAAGGACGGCGCCACCGTCGTCGACCTCACCGTGGAACTGGTCGCTCAAAGCATGGTCTACAAGATGATGATGCCGATGCTCGCGAAAACCATCCGCGACCAGAAAGGCAAAGCGCTGGAGCAGGTCCAAAAGCAGCTCGAAGCGAACGCTTAGAAGCGCGCATCGTCGAAATTAACCCAGAGGTCCCAAATTCCCCTAGGCCGCAATACGCGCGGCCGGGGGGTCCCGGGCCCCAACCGCTCCCGCGGCTTCGCGGGCACACTAGGATCATGAAGATGATCCGAACCTTCGCAGTCCTCATCCTCGCGGCCTCGACCGCCTCCGCCGCCGGACTGGAAAGCCTCGCGCTTCAGATGCGCGCTCTTCCCGGCATGAGCGCAGTGCCGATGGCCGGCATGCAGCGGCTCGCGGTCTCAACGAAGGAAAACGGAAAGAAGATGAAGAAAGCCGAAGTCCGGAAAATCGGACGCGGCCTGACGATCACGCGAACCGGGGCGGCGAACTACGAGAACGGCGAGAAGATATCCAAGCACCTCCTTAAATACGGTCAGGCAGGCTTCGACCTTTTCAACCAGCCCGCGCGCTGCGTCTCGCAAACCCGGGGGGAAGGGGAAAGCGGAATCGAGATGCTGGCCTGCCAGCAGTTCGCGGAAATGCCGGAGTCCGATTCGGACATCAAGGTCGCGGTGCTGCGGCATTTGGTCGGCGACGTTTCCGTCTACTACGAGACCTGGACCCAGGACGATTCCGGGACCTTCAAGATCGAACAGTACAGCTTTCTGGTCTCGCCCTCAGGCGAACTGCAGGAGGCGGTGAAGACGATTTTCGCGGCCGGCGCGGATGAACAGCCGGTGCCGGTAACCCCGGCAGAGGAGTTCGAGTCCTCCGACCCGGCGATCCGTTCGGTGTACGCCGAGATCGCCTCGGAAGTGCTGAAGACGCTGCCGCAAATCCGGATCTGATTCGGCCGGAACCACCACCACCACCTCCACCGGCTGAATAAAGAGCGGCCCCTCCCTAAAAGGGAGGGGCCGGTTCTCTAATCGAGAGGCGTCTTACACCTTCACGGTCTTGATCTTCGCCGCGTCGCGGATGCTCTTAAGCACCTTGCGCTCGCGCAACGCCGCGCGGATATCGTTCTCGCGCTTCGCGAAGGTCTCTCGGACTTCCTTCTTCTGGGCGTCGTTCTCGGTCCCTTCGAGGGCCTGCTCGAGCTCGGCTTGGAACTCCTCGTCGGTGGCCTCGACCTTGTCGCGATGCGCGATCTCGGAAATGATGAACTGCATGCGGACGGATTTCTCGGCGTCCGGACGGATCTTCTCTTTGAGATCGGCGAGTTCCTTCTCGGAAATCTTCTGTCCGTTCAAGCGTCCGGTGATGCGCTGCAGCATGTAGTCGGCCTGCTGATCGACCATGCGGGCGGGGACGTCGAATTTATTATCGGAGAGAAGCTTCTCCTCGATCTCGCGCTGCAGCTCGTGATCGGATTTGCGCTCGTTCTCGCCCTTCACGATTTCGCGCAGCTTCTCCTTGAGCGCGTCGAGCGTGTCGAATCCGAGGTCCTTCGCGAAATCGTCGTCGAGCGCGGGAATGATCTTGTTCTTGACCTCGACGATCTTCACCTTCGCGTGCGTGTCCTTCTTTTCGATCTTCACCTCGAATTCCTTCTCGTCGCCGCGCTTGGCGCCGAGCAGCCCCTGGGTCAGGCCGTCGATGGTTTGCTCGGAACTCATGTCGACCAGTTCGCCCTTTCCGCTGCCGCCCTCGATCGTCTTCCCGTCGCGGGTCAATTCGAAATTGATGACCACATAGTGATTCTCGGCGATGACGCCGTCTTCGACGGCCTCGAGCCGAGCGTTGCCTTCCTGAAGCTGCTTCACCCGCTCGTCGATGTCCTTTTCGTCGACCGCGTATTCGTTCTTCGTGACGGAAATTCCCTTATACCCCTTAGGGTCGACGTTCGGGGCGACTTCGACCTGGAGCTCAAAGCTCAACGGCTTGCCGTTTTGCAGGTGCAGGTCCTTCACCTCGGGCATGGTGATCGGGCGAAGGTCCTGTTCCTTAATGACGTCGCCGATCACCTGCTTGAGCAAATCCTCCACGGCCTCGGCGCGCACGCGGTCGCCTAACTGCCGCTTGACCATCTCCAGCGGGGCCTTCCCCTGGCGAAAGCCGGGCAGGCGGACGGTCAACTGCATGCGGACCAGCATGTTCTGTGCGGCCTCCTCCAGCTTGTCCTCGGGGACTTCCACCTTGTAGCGGCGAAGCGTGCCCTTTTCCTCGAGTTTGGTCGTCTTCAACTTCTGCGTGGGGGTCCAAATGGCCATGAAATCGTATCTCCTTGATTTAGCGGGGAAGCTTCTTGCGGACCTCTATTATACCGCATTCCAGCGGGGGTCGGTCGTCAAGTTGTTCAAGTTGTTCAAGTTTTGGGTTTAAACCCTCGAAACAACTTTAACAACTTAAACAACTTGACGACCGACCCCGATCGCCGCAATCATGGGCCGGGTGGGACTCGAACCCACAAGCCTTGCGGCACACGCTCCTAAGGCGTGCGCGTTTGCCATTCCGCCACCGGCCCGAATGAAAAGGATACTAAGAGCGGGGCTTGTCGGTCTCGCCTTTCTTCGGCGCGGACAGCGGGGCAATAGAAACGGCCCCGGCGTAAGCCGCGCTTGAAAGCAGCAGGCTCAACACGACCGGGACCGTTTGAATCGAAAAAGAGTGGGCCATACGGGATTCGAACCTGTAACCTTACGCTTAAGAGGCGTCTGCTCTACCGTTGAGCTAATGGCCCTAGCTCACAAAGCGTCGGCCGATAGCCCGACGCCGGATGATTATAGCACAACGCGAAGCGTTGGGAAATTCGGAATCTCTTCGATATTCCGTAACAACCCCGACATTGCGGCGCGGGCATGCGGCTGTTACACTCAATAAGACGCCGGAGACCGCCTCGCGATGCGGCCTCTTCCGTCATGCGCATGAAATACTGGATGTTTCAACACAATCAGGTCGTCGGCCCGTACGACCGCGAGGAACTCTCCGAACAGGGGGGATTTTCAGCGGAATCGCTTGTTTGCCCCGAGGGACGCAAGGGGACTCAGATGGGCGATTGGCAGCGCGCGGGCGTCGTCGCCGAACTCGCTGAAGTGCTTCTGCGCAAAGCCCGTGTCCCCGCGGGATCGTATTCCTCTTTCATCGAGCCCGGCGCCAGCCTGATCCCTCCCGAACCGACGCTGCGCGATCTCGCCGTTCTCGGAACGCTGCAGGAAAAAGTTTCTCTGCTTGAAAATTCATTGACCCAGCTTCAAGACGAACTGCGCCAGCGTGAAGAGGAGATCACCGGTCTCAAGGTTCACCTCGATGAAAAGACGCAGGAGAGCGCGCAGCTCAAGGACAAGCTCACGGGATTGGAAACGCGCATCGAAGCGACCGAGGGCGGTCTAAAGGAAGAGATCGGCAGGACGAAGGACGAACTCTCTCAGGAAACCGAGCTTATCGGTGAATTGAAGGGCCAGCTCGACTCGGTCCGTTCCGACATTCAGGACTCGCTTTCCAAGCTCGAAGAAAATCAGGGGCGGCTGCGCGACGAACTCAAAGAGGAGATGATCGGCCTGCGCAAGGCCGGCCCGGCCACGCCCGTTTTCGCTTCCAGCGCTCCGACTCCCGGTCTCGAAGACGCCGGGGATCTGCCGGCCGCCGCCGGCGCGGGGGACTTAGGGGAGCTTCCACCGCCTCCCGGATTGGCGGGGTCGCTCGAGGAAGTGCCGCCGCCGTCGCTCGAAATACCCGAGGGCGACGACGCGCCGCTTCCAATGCCCGAGATGTCGTTCGAGGAAAGCGATCTGCCTCCTCCTTCCGATTTGCAGCCGCCTCCCGGCGACCTGCCGCCGCCTCCCGGAATGGAAATGCCCGGGGCCGAGGATACGTTCGATGGACCCGGCGGCCTGGAATTTCCCGATGATGCGCCGGCGGTCACCCTCGAACCGCCGCCTTCGCTCGATGCGCCGGTGCCCGGCATCGACATTCCGAACACCGCTCCCGGAATGGTGTCCGAACCTCTCGTTCCTCCGCCGACTTTGCCCGCACCGTCGCCCGATTTCGGCGCCGGGGACGCCGATCTCGTAGATCTCTCGGCCGCAGGCGCGGCGCAGACGGCGGCAACAAAAACCAAAAGCGGTTTTTTCCGGAAACTCATGATCTTCACGGTTTTCATGACGCTCGTCGCCGGCGCGGCGTTCCAGGGTTATCAAATGGGGATTTTGAAACCGTATCTCGATCCGATGCTCAAGCCGATTCTCCCGGTCGTCAAACCCCTGATCAAGCCTTATCTTCAGAAACTGGGACTGCTGCCGACGAAAGGATCACCGATCGCAACGCTGAAAGAGACTCCGGAGGAGACTTCCGCCGCTCCCGAAGAAATGCCGGACCGGACTCAGGAGGCGATCGATTTCGCGAAAAATTACCCGGTCGGCGCCTCGGGACGCACGCTCGCTCAGATCCTCGAGGACCGCAAGGGTTCCGCCCGGCTTCTTGAGCCGTGGAATGCCGAACGCCTCGCCCCCAGCCGCTTCCAGGTGAATTTCTACGGCAAACCGGGATCCGCCCCGGATTTTCAATTCGAGGTAATGCTCGATGAGGGACAAATCCGCGGTCTCACGGCCAAGAGCATTCAGGCCTTAAACGGAGAACTTCCCGCCGCGGCGAAACCTCCGGCAGCCCCCAAGCCGAAGGCCCGGAGCACTCGGCGAGGCGGCGGCGCGTCCCGCAGACGCCGCAGCGCGCCTCCCCGCTCCGAACTCGCCGACGACGGATCCTTGAACGATCCGCTCGGCCAAATGCTGCTCGATTCATCGCTCGGGGAACGCGCCCCGATCAAGAAGGCTCCGGCGCCGGAAGCGGAGGAGGAGGCCCCGCCCGAACCCGCGAAACCCGCTCGGCTCTCCCGGCGTCAGCGCAGGGCCGCGGAGAAAGCGGCGGCGGCCGCGGCTTCCGAACCCGCGGAGGAAGAGGATGACTCCTCCGGCGGACAGTCCGAAGATGAGCTCACGCTCGACGAGCTTCTGCTCCCCGGCGTCCCGCGTCAGTAGCCCCCGTCGATTGACAGGGGTTTCCGGAGCCGTTATAAAGGAGTTGCGGACGGTCGGAGTCGGCGTCCGTTTTTCCGATGAAGAATTTAAAACGACTGCTTGCCCTGATCGTGGTCTCCGCCGCGCTCGGCTGGGTATACGCGAATTTCGGCGGACGGGTTCGGGAGATTTACGAGAAGCGCGCGTATCCGTCCATTCGCTCCGATTCTCCGCTCGCGGAGGATCTCAAACGGTCCGTCGAAGCCCGCCGGGATCGGGAGTACCTGCAGGAGTTCCGGCGCGTGAGCGCCAAGCTTCAAGACGCCTCGGCGCGCGGCCACGACGTCAGCAGGCTCGCGTCGCGGATGCCCAGCGCCGCGCGTCTCGGCCGCCGGCGAAAATACAAATGGGGGAAGGTTCTGCTCAACAGCATCGAAGTCCGAATTCCGCGCGAAACCACGCCGGTCGTCCGCGCGGCGGATTCCTCCGATTCCTATTTAGGAGAGCGAAAGTAGGATGAACGCGTTCTTTCGCCTCTGCCTCGCCGCCGCGCTCGCGGTCCCGCCGCACCCGTCGTCGGCGGCGGAACCCGCGGATGCGGAATCGGAAATCATTGAGACCTATCGCGGGTCGCTGTCCGAATACTTGCAAGGACGCTACCAAGCGGCCGAGGCCGGATACCTCTATTTGGTCGCGCTCGGCTCGCTCGACGCCGGGCCGACGGCGAATCTCGCGCTGATGCTGCGCGATCAAGGGAAACCCGACGAAGCCGCGCCCCAGTGGCTGAAGGCCACGCTTCTCGACAAGACCGATTCCTTCCTCTGGAATCAACGCGCGTGGAACTACCTCGCTCTCGGACGATTTAAAGAGGCGCGCGACGCATTCAAGAAAGCCGTTGAAAATTCGGACCGTCCCGATGACGAAGGGGAGGCCCATCTCGGTCTCGGCCTGAGCGACTCGATCGACGGCAACGACAAGGCGGCCCTTCCCGAGTTCGAAAACGCGATCAAGCGCAGCACCTATCTTCGTTCGGCGGCCTCGCTCGAACTCGCTCGCCTGCGTCTGCGGCGACGCGATTACGCGCCCGCGATTCAGCTCTTCACCGATTCCCTCGAAGCGGACCGCGAGCAGCCCGAAGCCGCCCGCGAACTCGCCGAGGTCTACGAAAAAACAGGCCAAGCCAAAGCCGCATGGCAAGCCTACAAGCTTCTCGGGGACCTCGATCCCCGCGATCCGACGGCGGCGGGAAAGCTGAAAAAACTAGAGCGCTACATCGAAGGCCCCCCGGAGGATTCCCTTCCGCTGGTGCGCCTGGCCCGCCCGATGTTCCGCGGCCTTGAGGACGAAAGCGAGGCGGACCGCGCCCCGCCCGCCGTGCGCGTCGCGTTGTTTGCGGGACCGGACGGGCTTCCGCGGCACTTGACCCGGTTCTACGTCATGGGCAGCACGACGACGCGCCTTTGGGACCTAAGGCTCGAGGACGAAGTCGTGCAGGCGGCGCCGCCGTATCGCCAATGGGAGATCTCGTATCGCGCCGACAGCCGCCTGATCGAAATCCGGGACACGAACGGGAACATCGTCTACGTCACCAAACAACCGTTTCGATTTCAGCCCACGCACGAGGGATACACGCTCCTGGTCAAGAACCCGCAACCGACTGACGTACGGGGTCTCGATCTTTCCGACCGGGAATTGCGCGGCATGCTCGAGGTGATTCCGACTCCCGACGGCTTTCATTTGGTCAACGAAGTTCCCCTGCAGGAATACCTCTTCGGAATCACGCCGACCGCACTGCCTCCGGGAAGTCCTCCGGCGGCGTACCGTACGCTCGCGGTTCTCACGCGCTCGAAGGTTCTCGAGCGCTTGCGCCGGGGCGTCTCCAACGCCGAACGCACCCAGCTCTGCGACGGAGAACACTGCTTCCTGTACCGAGGGTTGGCGAAAGAGCGCGCCGACTCCACCGAGGCGGTGCGGGAAACGCGGGGCGTGACGATTCTCCCACCGCAAGGCATGGCGCTTGAAGAACACCGCTCCTGCGGCTGGTCCACGCTCAGCGGAGTGCAGGACCGACGCACGCCGGCGCTGGTGCTGCGCTCCCCGCTCGATTTCGAACGCCTGACGCATCGCTTTCCCGATAAGAAGCTCTATCATGAGGCGTCTTCGATCGTTCCCGCGAATTGGAACCGCTGGGTGCGCATCCTTGACCCCGATCCGATCCGGGAACGCGTCGAGCGCGTCGCGGATGTGGGACCGCTCCGGCGCATCGTGGTGCTCGGGCGCGACGCGACCGGCCGGGTGCAGGGCGTGCGCGTGATCGGCGCCCGGGGACAAGCGGAATTCAAAGGAGCGGAGGCCGTGGAGGCCGTGCTCTCGCCCGGAGGTCTCCGTTCGACGATGTTTTCGCTGCTGCCGATCTACAAAGGGAAGCGGCTTCTGAAGATTCTCGTGTGGGGCGCCGGAACCGGACACGGACGAGGCGTCTGCATCGCGGGGACGCTCGGACAGGCGCATCTCGGTCGGCGCTTCGACGAGATTCTCGATCACTATTACGGCTCCGGCCTCCGCTACCAGGGCTATACGAAGCCGAAACCCGTCGTCTTCGAAGCCCCCAAGCCGGCGGCGCCGGCGAAACCCCAGGGCTACCGCCGCCCCCGCACGAAATCGCATCACCGCCAGCCCCACCGCCGCCGCCCCGCAGAGAAACGCTAATTTCCTAGAATGATCGCATGAAGGCGAAGGTCGTGCACATCATCACCCGTCTTGATTTCGGCGGGGCGCAGCAGAACACGCTGTACACGGTCGAACACCTCGATCACGAACGCTTCGAGACCGTTCTTCTCACGGGCCCAGGGGGGCATTTGGACGCCAAAGCCGCCGCGCTCGGCCCCCGGGTCAAGGTGCGCTTCGTCGAGGACTTGGTCCGGGAGGTCTCCCCGTTTCGCGACGTCATCGCGCTGTTGGAACTCACCCGGATGCTGCGTGAGGAAAACCCCGCGGTCGTCCACACGCACTCGTCGAAGGCCGGGATTCTCGGCCGTTTCGCGGCGGCGCTGGCGGGCGTCCCGCTGATCCTGCACACCTACCACGGGTTCGGATTTCACGAAGGCCAAAAACCTCTCATGAAAACCGTCTTCGTCTTTCTCGAGCGCCTCGCCGCGCGCCTGTCGACCCGTTTGATCTTCGTCTCGAAGGCCAACATCGACACCGCCGTTCGCCACGGCTTAGTCGCTCCCGAAGCCGCCGTTTTGATTCGCAGCGGCGTGGCCCTTGCGGAACTTCCGGCTCCGATCCCCGGAAAAAAGGAGAAGCGCGCCTTGGCCGGACTCAGGCGGGACCCGCCCTTGGTTCTCAGCATCGGCAACTTAAAGCCCCAAAAGAACCCCGGCGATTTTCTCAAAGCGGCGGAAAGCGTCGTGGCGCGCTGTCCCCAGGTTTCCTTCGTTTTCATCGGCGACGGCCCGGCGCGCGCGCGCCTCGAAGCGCGCGTTATCGCCAAGGGTCTCTCCCGGAACGTTCGCTTCCTGGGCTGGCGCGACGACGCCCGGGAACTCCTCGCCGCGGCCGACATCTTCCTCATGACCTCGTTGTGGGAGGGACTGCCGCGCGCGTTGGTGGAGGCGATGAAATCCGGACTCCCGCCTGTCTGCTACGGGGTCGACGGCGTTCGGGACCTCGTGCGGGACGGCCTCAACGGATTCTCGGTCGCCCCCGGCGACTGGCAAACCCTCGCGGACCGCGTCCTCGCGCTCGTCGAAGACAAGACGCTCCGGGAGCGGCTCGGACGGGAAGCCGTCCGAGCCATCGGAGCGGACTTCGACATCGACGGGATGGTTCGCCTTCAAGAGCGCCTGCTCACGGACCTGCTCGAGGGGCTCGCCGGACCTTCTCTGACCGGAGCGGCGCCGTGAAGGCGCCGGGCCTCGGACGCTCGCTCGGCCTCGTTTTGGCTGGAGGCGGTTCCCTCGGAGCCTGGCAGGCCGGCATGCTCGACGGACTCGTCCGAGCCGGCCTGCGTTTCGACGACGTTCTCGGGTTCTCCATCGGGTCGCTCAACGGAGCCGGCTACTGCCTGCGCAAGATGGACGTCCTGCTCGACATCTGGAGGAACATCGACGGGGCCCGAGTGATGCGCTTCAAGCCGAAACTCTTCCCGCTCAGCCTTTACACCAACGACGCCATCGCGGAAGTCGTCACGCATGGAGGCGACGACGACGAAGCCCGCCGCAACTGCCGCGCCCGCTTCACGATCGTCTCGACCGATAAGCGCGACGACCGCAAATGCTACGCCCGCTTCACGCCCCAGGGCGAAGACGGTTGGGACGGGCCGATCCACCGCCATCTGATGGCAAGCTGCTCGATTCCGATCGTGTTCCCGCCGGTCCAAATCGAAGTGGGGGGGCAAATCCGGCATTTCGTGGACGGCGGAGTGTGGGTGTCCGAAAAAATCAGTTTCGAATCCTTGGCCGGCTGCGAGGATATCCTCGTCTTGGTCATGACCCGCCCCGATGAAATCGGCCGCGATCCCGGATGGGGCTACCTCCCACGCCGAGAACAAACCGTTCGCGAGGGACTTTGGGACTACATCGACGTCGGGCTCAGCACGTTGAGCGCGCACCCTCGGCGCCCCCGTATTTTCAAGGTGTTTCCTTCCCGACGCTTGGACTACTCCATGCTCGGCTTTAAGACCCGTTTCTGCCGGCCCGCGGTGGATCAGGGAGTCCTCGACGCCTCCGCCTTCCTTAAGGATCCGTCCAAATATCTAGTGGGGCGGTAGCCCCGCTGTGCCGGATTTCGACGGGGCTATAAGAACATCCGGCCTAGTGGGGCGGTAGCCCCGCTGTGCCGGATTTCGACGGGGCTATCAAGACGACCGGTGCTCGTAAAATGCTAGTATGAACGGATTCATTTGGATTCGGAGATTCCGTGAAGAACTTGGATTTAATTCGGGAGGCCGCTGCCGCGTAGACCCATGAGCACGTCCCCTGAGGGGACGGTCCGCCCTTCGACTCCGCTCGCGAGCGGGGGTCCGAAACTGAGCGTCGTCGTCCCCGTTTACAACGAAGAAGAAAATCTCGCTGATCTCGGCAAGGAGATCCGCGAGGCTCTCGTTTCGATTGATTACGAAGTCATCCTCGTCGACGACGGATCCACCGACCGCTCCTTTGCGGAAATCGAGACGCTCGGACGCCTCGACCCGCGCTTTAAAGCGGTCCGGCTGGGCACGAATTTCGGTCAGACCGCCGCGATGGCGGCGGGAATCGATCACGCGGCGGGACAGGTCCTCGCGTTCCTGGACTCGGACCTCCAGAACGATCCTCGCGATATTCCGGGGATGCTGGTGAAGCTCGATGAAGGAGAGGGTTGGGACGTGGTCAGCGGCTGGCGCAAACGCCGGCAGGACAAATGGTTCACGCGCCGTCTGCCCTCGCAAATCGCCAACGCGATTATTTCGCGCACCACCGGCGTCACGCTGCACGACTACGGCTGCACCCTCAAAATTTACCGGGCCGATTTCATCAAGAACCTCCGGCTCTACGGGGAGATGCACCGCTTTATCCCCGCCCTCGCCGGTTTCTTGGGTGCGCGCATCGTCGAGGTCCCCGTCAACCACAGGCCGCGCACGCGCGGCGTTTCGAAGTACGGCCTCATCCGGATTTTCAAAGTCGTCCTCGATTTGCACACGGTTAAATTCATGCATCAGTATCTCACAAAGCCGAATTACCTTTTCGGCGGGGGCGGTGCGCTCATGCTCGCCGCCGGCGCTTTCCTCGGCGGCGTGACGCTTTACAAGAAATACTGGCTCGGCGTTTTCGTCAAGGACCAGCCGCTGTTTCAGATTTCCATCTTCTTCTCCTTGATCGGGCTGCAGCTGCTGCTGTTGGGCCTGCTGGCCGAAATCCTGATCCGCATCTACTACGAACTGCGCGGCAAGCGCAACTATTTCGTCCGGCGCACGGTGAATTTCAAATGAGCGATTGCACGCCGCTGAAATTTCCCGTCGCGCAGATTCGGGACAATCGCGGCCTCTCGGCGTCCTTGACGATTCCGGCGTCGTCGCTGTTTATAGAACCGCTCCCGGAGGCGGTCCACGCCGGCGACGTGGCCGCCGCTCTCGATTTTTCCATCGGAGGAAGCAGCATCCTGCTGGAGGCCCGCATCGCCGGGGCCTGGACGGTGGCCTGCAGCCGCTGCCTGACCCTTCACGACGCGCCCTACGAGGCGCAGTTCGACGAAACCTTCCCGCTCACCGACGAGACCATCGACGTCTCCGGTCCGCTCCGGGAAGCCGCGCTGCTCGAGATTCCGCAGCGCTCTCTTTGCCGTCCCGATTGTCCGATCCCGTGGGGAAACGACGGCCGGGAACCGGGCCAGCCCGCCCCGGAACCGACTTCGTCCCCGTTCGACGCTCTCAAGAAATTCAAGGAGAACTAACGTCATGCCCAATCCATTCCGCAAACACACGCCGCGCCGCACCGGCAACCGCCGTTCCAAGAACTCGCAGCTTCACCTCGGCGGCCAGAGCCGCTGCACCAACTGCAAGTCGATGGTCCGTCCGCATACCGTCTGCAAGGAATGCGGCTTCTACGGCGGGAAGCTCGTGATCGCCAAGAAGGAAAAGAAGGCCAAACAGCAGGAAGGCGGCGAAGAGCAGCAGGGCTAGTACCAATGAGGATCGCCCTCGATCTCGGAGGCGGTCCGATTCAGCCCGCTCTCGCCGGGGCGCTCGAGGCCGCCCGAAAGGGAGGCCTCGAGCTTCGCCTCTTCGGCCCCGAAGAGGCGCTGCGCTCTGAACTCGCCATGCTTGGCGCTTCCGAGAACCAAGGACTCTCCATCCACGACGCGCCCGGGGTCATCGGCCCCGATGAGGATCCGCAGACCGCCTGCAGGGACAACGTCGACGCATCGGTGCTGCTCGCCGCTGCCTGCGCCGCTTCCGGAGAAGCGGATGCCTTCGTCACCGTCGCCCCCGTGCGGGTCGCGGCCGCCGCGGGATTGTGGCACTGCAAGCGCCTGCCGGGGGTGCTGCGGCCCGCGGCCGCGTCTCTCTTGCCCGTATCCGGCGGCCCCGCGCTGCTGCTCGATACCGGCGCGGCGACGGACTGCAAGCCCTGGCATCTGCTTCAATTCGCGCTGATGGGCTCTCTCTACGCTCGCTGCGTGATGGACCGCCGCGATCCGGTCGTTCGCGTGCTTGGTTCGGGGACACGGGGCTCGGGCCCGGGCGAGTTGGTGCGCGAGGCGCTTCCGTTGCTTAAATACGCGGGAGTGCGTTTTGAAGGGCCGATCAATTCCGAAAGTCTGGCGGCCGGCGGCTTTGACGTCGTCGTCGCGGATGGGGACTGCGGAGAGGCCGTTTTGGGCGCGCTGAGGGGCTTTGCGAAGCAACATTCCTTAATGTTAGAATCCAGCGTCGTAAAAAGTCCCTTTCGTAAGCTTGGCGCGGCGCTTGCGCGGGGCGTTTTCGAGGACTCCGCCGCCTTCGGGCGCGCAATAGGGGGGGGAGGAACCGCCCTATTGGGAATCGGCGGTACGGGGGTCGTTTGCCGCGCAACCCGGGACGGCGCCGCAGAGGCCGTTGAGTCGGCGGTGCGGCTCTCCAACTCCGAGTTTCGCGATCGCGTGCAGCGAAGGCTCGAAGACGTTAAGACGGGGATGCAGGATGAGCGGGCGTAACGGCGACGGGAACAAGGTTAGGGGGAATTCAGCGATGGACAACACAGGTGTGCAGGATCGACCGCTGACGGGCGCCTCGGGCGCGCAGCGTCTGAAGGATAAAGTCGTCATCATCACCGGCGCGGCGCTCGGCATCGGGCGCGCGACGGCCGAACGCTTCGCCCGCGAAGGCGCGAAGGTCGTCGTCGTCGACATGGACGAAAAATCCGCAAAAGACGCCGCCGACGCGCTCGCCGCCGATCACGGAGTGGAAACCCTCGGGATCGCGGCCAACGTTGCCGACAAAGACGCCTGCGACGCGGCCGTCAAAGCCGTCGTCGAGAAATTCGGAAAAATCGACGTTCTCGTCAACAACGCCGGAATCACCAAAGACGGGCTCTTGATGCGCATGTCCGAACAGGATTGGGACGCCGTTCTCGGCGTCAACCTGAAGGGCGCGTTCCTGTGCACGAAAGCGGTGCTCCGCACGATGATGAAGGCCCGTACCGGGCGCATCATCAACATCGCCTCCGTCGTCGGCATGGAAGGAAACGCCGGCCAGGCGAATTACGCCGCCTCGAAGGCGGGCATCATCGGGCTCACGAAGGCGTGCGCGAAGGAATTCGCCTCCCGCAACATTCTCGTGAACGCGGTCGCGCCCGGCTTCATCCACACTCGCATGACCGACGCGATTCCCGAAGAGCCGAAGAAGAAACTCTTCGAGCGGATCACCCTGAGCCGCATGGGAGAACCGTCTGAGATCGCCAACGTCGTATTTTTCCTGGCATCCGACGACGCCACCTACATCACCGGTCAGGTGATCGTGGCGGACGGCGGCCGGGAGCTGTGACGAAATAGCCGTACTTCCAAGGAGACACGACTCATCATGTCCGATAACAACTACGAAGACCGCGTAAAGAAAATCATTGTGGAGCAGCTCGGCGTCGACGCCGCCGAAGTGACCCCGCAGGCCCATTTCGTCAACGACCTCGGAGCCGACTCCCTCGACACCGTTGAGCTCGTCATGGCTCTTGAAGAGGAATTCGACACCGAGATCCCGGACGAACAGGCCGAGAAGATTCAAACCGTCGGCCAGGCGATCGAGTACATCAAGGCGCACGCGAAGAAGTAAGGCGGATCGCGGCACCGCGATGACGCCCTCGATCGAGGAGGTCATCGGCTACACGTTCCGCGACAAGGAACTGCTGCTCGAAGCGCTGACGCACAAGTCGTACGCCTTCGAGCGGGATGCCGACGGTCACAACGAGCGCCTGGAATTTCTGGGCGACAGCGTGCTGTCGGTCGTGGTAGCCCGCCTTCTGTTTAACGAGCACCCCGGGGAAGACGAGGGGCGCCTATCCAAGCATCGGGCGTCCCTCGTCTCCCGGGCCTCTTTGGCCCGGTGGGCCGAGCGCATCGAGCTCGGCGTCCACCTAAGGCTCGGGTCGGGTGAAGAGTCGACGGGGGGGCGTTCGCGTCCGAGCCTTTTGGCGAACGCGCTGGAAGCCGTGATCGGCGCGGTTTTTATCGACGGCGGATTCGATTCGGCCGACGCCTTTGTCCACCGATGCTTTCTCGACGAGATGGCGGATTTCGTCGAGACCGATTTTAAGAGTCGCCTTCAGGAACTGGTTCAAAAACGTCACCAACGCATGCCGGATTACACGATTGTGCAAGCGACGGGGCCCGATCACGACAAGACGTTTCACGTCGAAGTATCGTTCGCCTCGAAGACGCTGGGGACCGGCTCAGGGAAAACGAAGAAGGAAGCGGAGCAGGAAGCGGCCCGGGACGCGCTCCAGCGCATAGAAAACAAGCGGGGCGGCGCCGCCCGCAAGCCGGCTAAAGGAAAGCGCCCGAGCGCTCAGGGATAAACAGGAGACACCATGGGAATTCACATCGCCGTCTGCGTCAAACGCACGCCGTCTTCAACCACCGTCGCCATCGGGGGCGACGGAAAGGTGCAGACCGCCGGGCTGCCGCACGGCATCAATCCGTTCGACGAATACGCCGTCGAGGAAGCGATCCGCATCACCGAAAAACTCCCCGGCTCCAAGGTGACGATCCTCTCGGCCGGCGCCGCGGAGTCCGAGGAAGTGGTGAAAGCCGCTCTCGCCCTCGGGGCAGACGAAGGCGTCCTCCTCACGGACCCGGCCTTTGACGGATCGGACACGATCGCCACCTCGCGAATTCTCGCGGCTGCCGTCGAGAAGCTCGCCGACGTCAAGCTCGTCCTGTTCGGAAAGCAAACCAACGACGGCGAGTCCGGTCACATGACGGCTTTGGTCGGCGCGCGGATGAAGCGGCCCAGCGTTGTGGCCGTGCGCAAGATCACCGCGATCGACGAGACCTCCATCACGGTCGAGCGGATGACCGAGGATGGGGCCGACACGCTGAAGCTCGCGCTGCCCGCCGTCGTCGGAGTGACCAAGGAGATCAACGAACCGCGGCTGCCCTCCCTGAAGGGAAAGATGAAGGCGAAGAAGGCCGTCGTGGCGAAGTGGAGCGCCTCGGATCTCGCCCTCGACCCCTCCTCGGTCGGGACCGCCGGTTCGCGCACCGCCGTCGTCACGATGGAGCCCGTACCCGCCCGCGGGTCCGGGCTGCGGATCGAAGGGGACTCGCCGGAGGAACAGGCGAAAAACCTCGTCGCAAAACTCAAAGAAGCGAAATTCATTTAAGGGAGCACTCCGATGGCATATGAAGGCAAAGGCATTTGGTGCGTCGGCGAGGTGCGGCACGGAAACCTCTCCCCGGCGTTGTTTGAGCTGATCACCGCAGCCCGGATCATCGCAGAAGCGCGCGGGGAAACCGTGACGGCGGTCGTCGCCGGACACGGCGTCACGGCGAAAGCCGGTGAGATCGCCGCGCGCGGCGCCGACAAGGTCCTGATTCTCGATCATGACGCCCTCGGGCAACTCGTCGACGAGGCTCACGCCGGCGCGATCGCCGCGGCAGCCGCGGCCGAAAAGCCCAAAACGATCCTCTTCACCGCGTCGCTCTACGGACGCTCGGTGGCTCCCCGGGTCGCCGTCTCGTTGGACGGGGCGCTCGCATCGGGGGCCGGCGAAATCAGCGTGAGCGACGGAACGCTGACCCTGAAGCGCTCGGCCTACGCGAGCAACGTGATCGCGACCGTTTCGGTGAATGCCGCCGACGGGCCCGAAATCGTGACCCTCGCTCCGATGGCGTTTGATCGGTCCCCCGCCGGAGACCAGAAAGCTGAAATCGTCAACGGAACCGTCGACGCGTCCTCCTGGACGGCGAATACGGAGTTTGTTTCCTTCTCCGCCGACGAAAACAACGAGGTCGACCTCGGCGCGGCGGAAAAAGTAGTCTCAGGCGGGCGCGGTCTCGGCAAGCCGGAGAACTTCGAGCTGATCCGGAATCTGGCGAAGTCGCTCGGGGCGGCCGTCGGCGCAAGCCGCGCGATCGTCGACGCGGGATGGGTCCCCTATAAGCATCAGGTCGGATTGACCGGACGACAGGTCCGCCCCCGCCTGTATGTCGCGGCGGGGATCTCCGGGCAAATCCAGCACCTCGCCGGCATGAAATCCTCGGACGTGATCGTCGCGATCAATACCGACGCCGAATGCCCGATGATGAAGATGGCGACGTACGCGGTAAAGGGCGACGCGATCCTCGTGCTCCCCGCGCTCGTCGGCGAGATCAACAAAGCCCGCGGGAACTCGGTCGCCTCATGAGGGAGCACCTTCGGTGCTGCCGTTACTACGAGACCGCCGCCGAAGCCGCGGATCGGCGCCTCGGCGCCGCCGGCTCGGCGCCCCCGGAGATCTCGGGGTCCCTGCTGGGTACGAAATCCCGCTACGCCCCAGACCGCGACTTCGACACCGTCCATGTCCGCATCGAACTCGACTGCGACCTCAAGCGCCGCGCCGCGACCGGGCTCGTCCGGACGACGCTGCGCGCCTTGTCGCACTCCTCACGAACGGTCAAGCTCCGCGCCGGGGGGATGAAGATTCTGGACGTAACCGAAAGCGGCAAAAAGCTGGCGTTCCGCCACAAGGACGACCGCCTGAGCTTCAAATTGTCCCAATCCCTCTCGCAAGGAGAAGAAACGGCCGTCTCCATCCGATACCGCATCGTCTCCCCAAAATGCGGTCTGCATTTCTCCCCGGCAGAAGGAACCGGTCCCGCCTCTCAGATGTGGAGCCAAGGCCAGCCCGAGGACGCTCACTATTGGTTCCCGTGTCACGATATTCCCAACGAAAAGGCCACGACCGAGGTCGTGGCGACCGTTCCGAAAGGCTTCGTCGCCGCCTCCAACGGGGAACTGCACGAACACCGCGTGCAGGGCGCGAAAGAGATTTTTCACTGGCGGATGGATCATCCCCATTCTCTTTATCTCGTCTGCCTCTGTGTCGGCCGCTTCTCGGTGATCGAAGACCGCTGGGAAGATGTGCCGGTGGTCTATTACGCCGAAAAAGGCCGCGAGGCGGACGCGCGGCGGGGGTTTTCCAAGACCGTCGCCGCCATGGACATCCTCTCGCGCAAGCTCGGCGTACGCTATCCGTACCCGCGCTACGCGCAGGTCGCCGCCGCGGAATTCCCGGGCGGCATGGAAAACACAACCTGCACCACTCAGACGGACGCCTGCCTTCTATCGGCTGAGGCGGCGCTCGACTACGACTTGGATCTTCTGGTCTCCCACGAACTTGCGCACCATTGGTTCGGCGATCTCCTGACCTGCCGGGACTGGTCGCACGCCTGGCTTAACGAAGGATTCGCAACCTATTGCGAGATGCTCTTCACCGAAGAGGACAAGGGTCGAGACGAGGCGGATCACGAGCTCGAAACCAACCGGCGCAGCTATCTGCACGAGGATTCCACGCGCTACCGAAGGCCGCTCGTTTCCCGGCAATACCGCTACCCCTGGGTGCTCTTCGACCGGCATCTCTATGAGAAAGGCGGATGGGTGCTCCACATGCTGCGCGCCCAACTCGGGGAAACCGACTGGTGGAACTCCCTTCGTCATTACCTGCAAAAGCACCGCAATCAAAGCGTTGAAACCACGGATCTGATCGTCGCGATCGAAGAGGCGACCGGCCGCAACCTGCGCAAATTCTTCGATCAGTGGGTGTACAAATCGGGCTTCCCGGTTTTTGACGTCCGGTTTTCCTGGGACAAGAAGAAGAAGGAGGCGGGACTCTGCGTTCGCCAAACCCAAGGGAACGGGGGAGGCACGCCGGTCTTCGACGCCGCCGTGGTTATTCGCTTCACCGGAAAAAACGGCGCGTGGGTGAAGGAGTACCGCGAACGCGTCAGGCACGCGAAGCGCGATCATCACTTCAAACTCCCCGCCGAACCCGCGATGGTCGAATTCGACGCGGAGCATACCGTGCTGAAGCGGCTGACGATGCACAAGCCGCACGCGATGTGGCTCGCCGAACTCAAGGGCGCGAAAACCGGATTGAGCCGTTCCCGCGCCGCCTGGCAGGTCGCGCATTGGGGAGACGCCGCCGCGATCAAGGCGCTTGAAACCGCGGGCCGCACCGATGGGTTCTGGGGCACGGCCGCCGAGGCGGCCAAGGCGCTCGGAACGATCCGCACGGAAGAGGCCTTCTCAGCGCTCAGACGCCTCCTGAAGGTCAAGTCCCCAAAGGTTCGACGCGCCGTCGCCGGCGCGATCGGCGGGTTCGGGCATCCGGACGGAGCGAAGGTGTTGGCGCCCCTGATCGCCTCGGACAAGAGCCTCCCCGTGAAGGGGGAGGCGATCCGCGCGTTAGGCCGCACGATGGACCCGAAGTGGACCGCCAAGATCAAGAGCCAACTCAAACGCAAGTCCTACTGGAACTCGGTGGAAGGCGCCGCCGTCACCGCGCTCGCGTCGCAAAAAGACCGCAGGCATTTGCCTCTGCTGCGTTCTCTGGCGAAGACGGCGGGGTATCCGCTGAAGGTGCACGCCCTGCGAGGCGTCGCCTCCTTCGTGCCTGTCGCGCCCGAAGCGCTCGATTGGGTCTGCGACGCCGCGCTTTCGAAAGACGAGCGCGTCTCGCTGCAGGCGATCCAGTCCCTCGGCTCGATCGGCGATCCTAAAGCGATCCCGACGCTCGAGAAGGCCCGCAAGAACGCCCACGACACGCGCATCAAGGCCTACGCGTCCGAGGCGATCGCGCGGATCAAAAAGGAAGCGGTCCCGGCTTAGACGGAAAGGCGCGAAAGGATCTGGTACGCCGCCACGGCGGCGATCCAGGCCATCACGCCCATGTACCCGAAGGCGAAGGCGGGCCATTTCCAGGTTTCAGTCTCGCGGCGCATGATCGCCAAAGTCGAAATGCACTGCAGGGCGAAGACGAAGAACGCGATCAAGGCCATCGCCGTCGGGAAATCCATGAGCGGCCGTCCCGTTTCGGGATCGCGGGCCTTCTTAAGCATGTCCACCAGACCCGTCTCGTCCTCGCTTTCAACGCCGTAAATCTGCGCCAAGGTCGAAATCACCACTTCGCGCGCCGCCAACGAGGCGATCACGCCGATGTTGATGCGCCAGTCGAAGCCCGCCGGGGCGAACACCGGCTCCACGAATCGACCGATGCGCCCCGCGAAGCTTTGCTGCAATTGACGGCTCTGGGCCACCGCCGCGGGTACGCCCGGATCGGCCTGCGCCCGCGGAAACGCCAGCAGAACCCAAAGCAGCATGGAGGCCGGAAGGATCACCCGCCCCGCCCGTGAAACGAAGATCTTCGCGCGATGCCACATCGACAAGAAGACGTTGCGGAAGGTCGGCCAGCGATAGGGGGGGAGTTCCATGTAAAACGGGAGCAAGCTCCCCTTCACCAAGGTTTTTGAGAGCACCCAAGACGCCGTAAACGCGGTGACCGCCCCAAATAGATAGAGGCCGAACAGGATCAGTCCCTGAATGCCGAGTGGGCCCCAAAAGGCCCTCTCGGGAACGAAGGCGGCGATCAGCAAAGTGTACACCGGCAGCCGCGCCGAACAAACCATAAACGGCGCGACGAGCATCGTCTTCAACCGATCGGATTCGGAGGGAATCGACCGCGTCGCCATGATCCCCGGCACCGCGCAGGCGTGGCAGGACAAGAGCGCGACGAAGGAGCGTCCCTGCAGGCCGACGAAACCCATCAATCGGTCCGCCAGAAAAGCCGCCCGCGCCATGTAGCCGACGGCTTCCAGAAGGTTGATCAGGAAGAACAGAATCATGATCTGGGGGAGAAAGACGAGGACCCCGCCGACGCCTTCCACGACCCCGTGAACAACGAGGTCGCGCGGCAGGCCCGCCGGCGCCCAGGACTCGATCCACGCGCCGAAGCCGGAGCAGGCCCCCGACATCAGGTCCATCAGCGGTCCGGCCCACGTGAAAATCGCCTGAAACAGAAAGCCCATCACCAGCAGAAAAATCACGGGACCCATCACCGGATGCAGCACGAATTCGTCGATGCGCCGGGAGAGACGATTTTCCTTTTTCGGCTCCCGGTAGCATTCCTGCAGCACCGTGTCGGACCAGGCCGCCCGCGCGACGGCCGACTCCAGCGGCGCCGCGACCACGGGCCGGGGCCAGGACTGCGCATCCACCGCGGCGTCAAGCACTTCGGCGACGCCCGTGCCTTTGTGTCCGACGACTCCGAACACCGGGACCCCCAACGCGCGGGAAAGCTTCAGCGTGTCGAGCCGTCCGCCGCGCGCGGTGATCTCGTCGACCATCGTCAACGCGACGGCGGTCGGCAGTCCCTCCTGGAGCACCGTCGCGAGCAGCCCCAGCGAGCGGTGCAGCGCGCTGCCGTCCAAAATGAACAAGACCGCGTCGGGCCGCCGTTCGAACGCGCTCTTGCCTTCGATGATCTCGCGCGCGATGGCCTCGTCGGGGCTCATCGCCGAGAATCCGTAGAGCCCCGGCAAATCCAAGATGCGCGCCTTGCGGCCGCCGCGCACCAAGAGTCCGTCCTTCTCCTCGACCGTCACTCCGGGATAATTGCCGACCTTCTGGTTCATCCCCGTCATCGCGTTGAACAAGGTCGTCTTGCCGCAGTTGGGGGAACCGACCAAAGCGACGGTCGCGAGCTTCTCTTCTTCGGCGATTAAAGAGGCCGCGCTCATGGAAGCACGCTCTTGACGAAAATGCGCCGGGCATCTTCGCGGCGAAGGCACAGCACGGTCTCCCGGATCGAAAACGCGATGGGATCTCCGAGCGGGGCGGTATGCAGACGCTGCACCGTGGTGTCGGGCAGCAGACCGAGGTCCTCGAAGCGTTCACGGCGCGCGGCCGGAAATTTCGGGTCGTAGCCGAGGACCACCGCGGTCTGCATCCGCGCCAAGCGATCCAAGGTGAGGGCGTCCGTGCTCATCTCTTATTGAAACCTAGTTTCATTATACCCTTTAAGCCGCCTTTTGCAAGTAAATTCCGGCTCTCCCGCTCTTTAAAGTGCTTTAGAGGCGGCGGCGCTTCGGTACTCTTTCTGGAAGTTCTTAAGACCCCGATAGGCCAGCCATAGGAAGATCGCGTAGAGGCCCGCGGTGACGGTGAGACCGCGCGAGGCGTAGAGGGGGACGTAGACGATGTCGACGAGAATCCACAGGTGCCAGCTCTCGACGCAGCGCTTCACGAGATAGTATTGCGCGATGAAGGAAACGATGGTCGTAAACGAATCCCAAAGGGGGACCTTGCCCTCCATCGCCGTAAACGCCCAAAACAGCCCGGCCCAGCCGAGCGCGAAAACCACGGCGGTCCCGGCCAGCAGGCGGCCGGAGGCGCGCGTCACCGGCTCGGGCTCGCGATTCTTGCCCCCGTGCAGCCACATCCAGATGCCCCAGAGGCTGGTCGCGAGAAAGTACGCCTGGATCAGAATCTCCCCGGGCAGCCAAACGACGTAGAAGATCCAAATGTAAAGGACGGTGCCGATCAGCCCGATCCACCAACCCAGCGGCTTATTCTCGGCCAAAAGCCAAACGCTCCAAAGATAACTCGCCGCGGCGATCCATTCGGTCCAAGACATCGAGGAGAGTTTAGCATAGGAGACTTGCCGCAGCGTCCCTCACGCCGTCGGAGAGCGCGCGAGCACCCGGGTGAAAGCCGAGCATAGATTTTTTCAATGGAGATCTGTCCAATTTTCTAATTTCCAATTTACGCATCGAGTGGCAACCTTCCCTGAGGAGGACAACACCATGAGCACGAAACAAATGAAGGCGCATCATCGACGGAACAAAGCGGCTCCCCTCAATGGAGCGGGGACCAGGCTCGATTCGGATACGGTCGTGATCGAGTACCCGTCCAGCGGCGAAACGCTGTGGTCGGATCGATACACGCTGCGCATCGCGGCTGAAGTCGACGGTTACGTGGAGGCAGCGATGGACGGCGGCCCCTGGCAAGCTTGCCGCGCATCGGACGGATATTGGTGGTTCGATTGGAGCGGGTACAAGCCCGGCAGGCATGAAGCCGCGGTCCGCCTGACCGCTGCCGACGGCAAGATCCACCGCGGCAACGACGTCGAGTTCAGGGTTGAGTTCGCTGAAATCGAATCGCCAAAGCAGGAGTCCGTGACGGCATAGGCGAGCGCCCCTTCGCCGCGGTCCTAAAGGGTCGAAGGAAGCGAGACCAAGAATCTCGCGCCGCCGCCCGGAACATTGTCCGCGACCACCGTGCCCCCGTTTGCTTCAACCATATTTTCAACAATCGCGAGGCCGAGTCCGGAGCCCTTCACGTTGCGCGATCCCGCGCTGCGAAAGAGCCGGTCGAAAACCCTTTGAAGGTCCTCGGAGGGGATGCCGGGACCCGAATCGCTGATAGACAACTCGGACGCGTCCCCCTTAGAGCGCCCGAGAACCTCGACCGTTCCTCCGCGCGGGGTGAATTTAATGGCGTTGTCGATAAGGTTCCCGTAGATGTGGGGGAGATGGTCCGGGTTTGCGAAGACGACCAGGTTCGGCTCTATGTCCATCTTCAGGGCGATCCGGCGGCGCTTGGCGATTGGAACGAACGCGGCGGCGATCTCCCACAGGACTTTTGCCAGTGGAATATGGGCGGGCTTCGTCGTACTCGACTTCGCGCCGGCAAAATCCAGAAGACGATCCACCAATCCCGACATCCGCTTGGCGTGATCTTCTATGAATTTGAACAAAACGGTTTGAGAGGCGGGGTCTTGGGATGCCGAGCGCAGGGTTTCTATCGAACCCTGAATGACCGCGATCGGAGAACGCAGCTCGTGAACGATGTCCCCCATGAAAACGTCGCGGGATTGCTTCCTCCTCCGGGAGGATTCCTCGCGCAGGCGTTTAGTGGCGTCTCGAACCATCAGTAGATTGTAGGGACGATTTTTCAAAACCAGGAAAGTCCGCCAAACATCGGCCGGGAATATCGATCCGGACTTCCGCTGAAAATGCGGGAGTTCCAGCCGCTCCTTCGCGCGCCGCTCACCCGTGGATTTGCGCACCCGGTCCGCAGGCAACAGCAAATCCCGCAGCTTTAACCCCAGGAACTCGGGCAATGACCTTCCAAACAGTTCTTGAGCCGGAAGGTTCGCCTGCAAAATCGCGCCCGACTGGGACTCCCGGATCAAAAGGGCGTCTTGAGACGCGGGGAGGATGCACCTCGAGGGGGCTGTGAAAAAGAAGAACAAACAGCGGCGACGGTTTAAAAACCGGAAATGTGATAGAATGGCCCAGCTGGCGGGGTAGCTCAGGAACGATCCACTGATTTGTGCTGCCGCGCGTTGCGCGTCGGGCTCGCGCTCCTCCTTGCCGTACCCGCCGCTTGGGCCAACCCGTCCGGCGGTGTCGTGACCTCCGGCTCGGCGACCATCGGCTCGAGCGGCTCGACTTTAACCGTCAACCAGACGACCGATCGGGCCATCATTAACTGGAACGACTTCTCCATCGCTTCCGGTGAAACTACGCGGTTCGTGCAGCCCTCTGCGACCTCGGCCGCACTTAACCGGGTAACAAGCGCCAACCCTTCCTCTATACTCGGCACCCTCTCCGCCAACGGCCAGATTTACTTGATCAACCCGAACGGGATTACGGTGGGCGCCGACGGGGTCATCAATACGCAGAGCTTCATCGCCTCGACGCTGGGCCTGACGGACTCCCAGTTTCTGGCCGGCGGCGACATGACCTTCTCGGGCCCCTCTCAAGCGGGC